>NZ_JBMDWV010000219.1:0-76486 GCF_048594605.1 Spirosoma sp. | reverse complement strand
AAAGACCAGTCGGCTCCGGCGGCCTGGCAAGACAAAATAGTGGCCTGGTACGAGCGCGATTTTACGTTACCCGACCGGGCCGAATCAGCTGATCGTTCGATGTTTCAGCTGACTTTTGGCGCCTGCGGCTACGAAACCCGAGTCTGGCTGAATGGATATCCACTCCGTACGATTGAAGGCGAAATGGTGCATTTTGGTGAGTACACGTCTTTTTCGTACGAGTTGCCGGAGGAGTACCTTCGGCCAACCAACCGCATCACCGTACGTATCGCCGACAGCATGGACGCAGAAATTCCGCGTGGCAAGCAGGAATCACACGTGTACAAGCGGGGGGGCATCTGGTATCAGACCTATACGGGCGCGGTACGTAGCGTTTGGCTGGAGACGGTCGAACGGAATCGGTTACGGTCGCGCGTGGGCGTTGTGAGCGAGGCCGAAGATCAGCTGGTACGTTTCAGCGTCACCACCCGCATTCACGATCCCGGCGATTACACGTTACGGCTTCAGGCTTTCGATCTGCACGCGTCCGAGCCGCTCGCTACGTCTGATTTCCCGTTGAAGCTGGACGCGGGACAGAAACAGCAGCGGGTCGTTCTCGAAATCAAGGACGTTCAGTTCTGGTCGCCCGAATCGCCTACGCGCTATAAACTTATCGCTCAACTCATTGATTCACAGGGATACGTAGCACAGATTGAAACCCGGTTTGGTCTGCGAAAAATAGAAGCTCGCGGACGGCATGTGTATCTGAACAACAAACGTATTTACCTCGACGGTATTCTTTACCAGCCCGGTACGGCTACGTATGAGGAAATGCAGCAACACATGCAATCCATGAAAGAACTGGGCTGCAATCTGGTTCGGGTGCACATTGCCGGAGTTGATCCGCGTATTTATAATCTGGCCGATAAACTGGGCTTGCTGCTTTGGGTAGAAGTGCCAAGTCCACACAGTTCAACGGCCCGGAGCCGCGAAAACCACCGGGCCGAACTGCTACGTATGGTATCCCTGATCAGTACGCATCCTTCGGTGGTCATCTGGAGCCTTTATAACGAAGACTGGGGAGCGCAGGACATTGCCACCAATCCCGATACGCGGCAGTACATCATTGACATGTACCACTATATGAAGCTGGCTTATCCGCAATATCTGGTTGTCGATAATGATGGCTGGCAGCACATCTCCTTCGAAGGACGACTAAAATCTGACCTGTTGACCGCTCATCTGTATACGCCCGATCCCAATCACTGGCGCAACCTGCTCGACCGATTGACAGCGGGTGAGCTGAACGGCGTAGCGGCTTTTCCACTCGTTGTTGGGGATCCATTCTTTTACAAAGGTCAGGTACCTTTGCTGGTAAGCGAGTGGGGCGGTTTTGGCTTTGCGAACTACGGCGGTCCCGATGAAGCAAATGACAGGGCAGAACGCATTCGCCTTTTTAAGAAAATGTTACGTGATTATGATATTGCGGGTGATATCTACACGCAGGCCACTGATATTGAGGATGAACGTAACGGCTTGATCGATCCTCAATCGGGCCAACTAAGTGTACCGACAGGTTTGCTTAATTCCAGAGAAATTCCTGTTGAAGCAGAACCGAAAGGTTAGTGGATAGCTGTAGAAAGAGGTTTTGCATACGACCCCATCCCGGGTCAAATGTTTATAGCTAATGGGTTTTCCTATAAACATTTGACCCGGGATGGGGTCGCACCTATTATCCATTTCAATTAATCTCTTGCAAGGAACAAAGCATCTAAACTCCTTTAGGACCGGGGGCGGCTTTAGAGATTTCTCAGTCGCAGCAGGGCAAGTGGTAAGGATGTAAATAAATCCGTTACGTTGATACCGTTTTCGACGGTTCCGTTTGTCTCATCCAATCGGTTTTCCCAATGAATTGGTGCTTCAGTCGGTATGAGCAGGCGCGTGTCCTGCCAGTCCAGCGAGAGGGCGTCCACTTGCTGATCGCGGCACAAACGAGCAATGCCCAACGGAACCACCACGACGTACCAAACCTGATTGTGCTGGCGGGCAAAGGCAACAACGTGCTGTTTATAGCGCCCTTCAATCGGTAGTGACACGTAACGACCGTTGGCGAACGTATCGATTTGTCCGTTTCGTTCTGTCAACAGTTTATGAATCAGCCAAAGTTTAATCCGGCCGTCGTAGCGTTTTTGCCAGAGTTCTGACCAGATAGTCGATGTATCTGCTTCCAGCAATTCATTAAGCCAACGCTGCCGTATGGCGAAATCGACAGGACGACGATTGTCGGGGTCGACTAGACTCAGGTTCCACAACTCGCTGCCCTGGTACACATCGGGCAAGCCGGGACACGTGCATTTTAGCAGGACCTGCGCCAGTGAGTTGACAATTCCCATATCCGCAATCTGCTGATGAAACGCCTGAAAACGCTGCCAGAACGTCCGTCTACGATCCAGTAGCCGGTGCGCAAAGTTGTTCACGGCTTTTTCGTACGCTTCGTTAGGCGAATCATACGTAGTATGGCGTTTTGCTTCGCGCAGGGCTTTTTCCAGGTATTCGCTCAGCCGATCCGGGAAGTCAGCATCTTCCTCACTACCGGGCATGGGATACGCCCCTATCAGCGTCTGGTAGATAAAATACTCATCATTGGCGTCAGGCGCTTCCACACTGGAATCATCATCTAACGTAACCGTGGCTTTATCGTTACGATTAAGCGACTGCCATGCTTTTACTTCCTCAATCCATTCATCAGCCAGATCAGGCAGTACGTTCAGCCGACTTCGAACATCTTCCCCCCGCTTAGTATCATGGGTCGACGTAGCGTTGAGCGCAAGGGCCCAATCTGTCTGCCGATCAATCATTTTCTGATGAAACTCATCGACCGTCAAGCCAAAAAACTCCGGCGAATCGCCGACCTCGTCGTGACCGATAAAGCGGTTGTAGGTATACATGAGCGTATCTTCTACCCCCTTGGCCATCAACGGCCCCGTGAACTGCATAGAGCGCTGATAGAAACGTAACGCCCGTTGTTTATACGTTTCATCATTATCCTGCGGCTTTGTTATCATTACGTCTTCGAGCAAGTCCACAGCGCCAGAAAGATCGGGTTTAGCCTGACGAATTCTAGCGAAAATCGCCTTTATAGCCGCAGATTCTTCCAGGGCCAGCGGCATCTGATTTCCATAGTAACGATAGACAGGACATTGGATTAAAAATTCACCGATAGCCGATTTTAACGTACTGGCAGACAGCGCATTCAATTTTCGTTCATCGACCAGATTCAGCTCCAGAAAGAGGTGATAGAGATTATCCAGCTCCCCCTGCATATGCTGATACAGAATATACGCTTTCTTATCGTTCAACTCCTGACGAACGACCTGCTTTTCGCCCAGTAATTCCCGATAAAACGTAGTGAAAGCCTGCTGACTGTCGGTACGCGTAAACAGATTATTAACGATCGCCAGATAAGCATAGCCCGTTGCGCCCTCAATTGGCCAATTGGTAGGTAGTTCCTCATTGTTTTGCAGGATTTTCTCAATCACGATGTACGCTTCGTCGCCCGCAAGTTCCCGAAGTTGTTCCAGATAACGAACCGGATTGTGTAGTCCATCAATATGGTCGACACGCAACCCGTGAAAAACGCCCGCTTCAAACAATGTTTTCGGTAGTTTATGAACAGCCTCAAATACGGCTGGCTCCTGAATATTCAGGCAAATCAGGCTGTTGACCGTGAAAAAACGCCGGAAGTTAATCTGATGATCTGTTTCTGAATAAGAGCACAGTCGATACGCCTGTTCATCAGCAATCCGCTGAATACTGCCAGAATCTTCGTTTATCACTTTCAGACGGTCTTCGATGTACGCACTGAACGATTTGTGCTGCATCTGCTCTGCAAAGGCGTTTAAAAATTCAGTGCTACGTAATGAATAGTCGTTAGAGTCTGTAAGTTGAAGTATTGGTTTAAGCTGCTCAACTAATACTTCTGCAACTGGCTCTTCTGACGGGCTGGCCGCTTGCAGAATCGTTACGTATGACCGCAGATGCAACGGATACGTAGTGCCCTGGTAATCGAACACGAACCGTTGCATCTGGTAATCTACCCGCAGTTGGCCTGCACTAATCACGTCTTCCAGCGAATCCCCCAGAAATGGAACCATCAGTCGGCCGTGGTGATGCGGGCTGGTCCAGTCAATATCAAAATACGTAGCGTATGGCGACAACTGCCCTTTCTCCAGTACGTCGTGCAACCAGGGGTTACGCGGGTGATACGCCATATGGTTGGGCACAATGTCTTGAAGCCAGCCAATGCCGCGTTCGGTGAGCTGCCGACTGATTGTCCGCAATTGCTCTTCCGTACCAATTTCGGGATTGATCCGCTGTGGATTCACTACGTCATAACCATGCACACTACCCGGCATTGATTCGGATATAGGCGACGCATAGATGGTTTTCACCCCCAGTTTATCCAGATAAGGAATAATCTGCTCGAAGTCAGAAAAGTTAAACTCTTTATGAAATTGGATTCGGTATGTTGATGTGATATTTTTCATAACCTTGTGCGTAAAGAATAATTGACTCAGCCTGGACGGTAATAGGTTCGGTTTCGGTCCAGAAATGAGGGGCTGTACTGACTGTTGTTGGGGCTGCTCCCTGCCACTGTTGAGCCGCCGAATCAAGCAGCTTATGCCAGGATTTGCCCTCCGCTACGGTGTCGACGGTGATGGACTGTGGTTGTTTGGAGAAATTCAGTACGCAGATTACGCGCTGATTCTCGTGCCAGCGATGCAGGGTTAGCACATCCTGACCGTCGTGGAGGTTTACAATAGCCTGTTCGCGATTCAGATTGTGCAAAGCGGGCAGCTGTTTACGAAGGGCAATAAGTGTCTGATAATAACGTAGCAGCGTTTGATAAGGCTTTTGTTCAATCAAATCCCATTGCAGCTTGGTCTGAACGAATGTACCTTTCTTCTGAGGGTCAGGCACGTCTTTGTCGTCGGAATGAAAATCCGCAAATTCGTCCTGCCGCCCCTTTTTTACTTGTTCTGCCAGTTCAGGCGAAGAATGGCTGGCGAAGAAAAGAAAAGGATTCGTTTCGCCCCACTCCTCGCCCATAAACAGCAAAGGAATATACGGACTGAACAAAACAGTTCCAGCCATTAATTTCAGCGTATCGAAGCTATACAACTGACTGGAGCGCTCACCTCGCTTACGATTGCCTATCTGGTCGTGATTCTGTGAAAAAACAATAAACTGACGACCCGGATTTTTATCGGCTTTGCGCCCGAATAACTTCTGCCGAACAGTTGAGAACTGTCCATCATATACGTACGCATCCCGGAAGGATTTTTTTAAATGGGCAAGGCCGTTAAAGTCGGCATAGTACCCAACTTTCTGCTCACCAACCGTTACCCGCAGTGAGTGATGAAATTCATCAATCCACTGCGCATCCATTCCGAAGCCGTTTTCCGAAAGCGGGTTGATAAAACGTGGGTCATTCAGGTCACATTCGGCAATCAGATAATGGCGTCGGCCGGTTTGCGTCATCAATTCATCGACCCGTTGCCGAAGCTCCTGCAAAATATGAACAGGGCTGCAATCTTTAATGGCGTGAACCGCATCCAGTCGTAGCGCATCGATATGAAAATCCCGAAACCACATAAGCGCATTTTCAATTACGTGCCGCCGGACGCCATCGCACCAGGCATCATCAAAATTAACGGCATCTCCCCAGGGCGTACAATACTTATTGGTCAGGTAAGGACCAAAATGACTAAGGAAATTCCCATCGGGTCCGTAGTGATTATACACAACATCGAGCACCACGGCTATTCCCTTGAAATGACACGCATTGATCAGGTGCTGAAGGGCCTGATAACCGCCGTAAGAGTTTTGAGCCGCAAACGTAAATACCCCATCATAGCCCCAGTTTCGCGAATCGGAAAACTGGGCAACGGGCATAATTTCAATCGCGTTGATCCCTAAGGCTTTCAGATAATCCAGTTTGTCTTCAATCGCCGTGAACGTTCCTTCCGGCGTAAACGTACCGGCATGAATTTCGTACAGAATGAAATCTTCTAAGGCAGGTGAGACCCATCCCTGATCTTCCCAGTGAAACGAAGCCGTATCGACAGCACGCGAAGGGCCTTGCATACCATCCGGTAGCGCCAGCGATACCGGGTCCTGGCATTCCATTTCGTTATCTAAAACGAAGGTGTATAACGTACCGGGCTTGATTGCCGTAGTTGTTACGTGCCAGTAGCCAAGTGACTGTTTTTGTAAGGGAATTGTTTCTAAGGACTCCACCAGCCTGATCGCTACGTTCTCTGGCGACGGCGCCCAAACCAGTACGTCGGCTCTATTTGAATCAGAAAAAGTTACGCCAAGTGTTCGTTTGTTGACAGTGAGTAGTGGTAACATACTAAATACATAACATTAATCATTATTCAGAGACGGTTCATCCAGAGGCTCTTCCGGTGCAAAACATGTTCTAAACCCCTACACTTTTTAAGTGTACGTTTTCACTCGACCAAGCCTGAACGTGCTTTGAGGAATGTGGAGGTAAAGACTCTATTCTTACGGCTGAATCCGGTACCAGATCGATCCGTATCCAGTTAGTTGTCCTGAGTAATTTCCTTCAGGGCTTAGTACTTTCTGGCTTTTGTCGGATAGGTTTACCAACTTTCGGCCAACCTTTACATCAGTGGTTAACTGGCATTGCTGAGGGTTAGGACTGAAATTATGGATCATCATGAGGGAACGGCCCTGCCAGTTGTAGCGAATCGCCAGTACGTGCTCCGACCCTGAATCGAGGAGTTCCCATTTTCCCCAGCCGATTTCGGGGCATTGCTTTCGAAGGCGCGCCAGCCGACTCACGTGATTCAGAAGCGAAGCCGAGTCCGAACGCTGAGTCGCTACGTTCACTTTGGTATAGCTGTAAGGGCCCTGACTAATAATGGGACGTACTGTTTTTGCCGTCGTTGAAAAGCCTGCATTTGGCGCGTCGGCCCATTGCATTGGTGTTCGGACGGAAAGCCGTTCTTTCAGATTCAGATCATCGCCCATCCCAATTTCTTCACCGTATCGAATTACGGGCATTCCCGGCAACGAAAACAGTACGCTGTACGACAAATCAATTAACCGCCGATCGCCCAGCATTGGCGCCAACCGACGGCGAATACCCCGATTGTAGAGTTGCATGTTCGGTTCGGGGCCAAATTTTTCATATACCTTACTACGTTCTGTATCACTTAAGCGCCCCAGATCGATTTCATCATGATTCCGGAGGAAATGAGCCCATTGGGCCGTTGGAGGAATGTTTTTTGTGTCGTCAAGCGCTTTGCGCAGCAATTTCGTTTCGGAGGTTGCCAGTGCGTAGAAGAGGTGCTGATTAGCAAAGAAATTGAACATGGTTTGCATGTTCTGGCCGTCTTTGCCGAAGTAAGGTTCTTGTTCTTTTGGGTCAACGTTTGCCTCGCCCAGCAAAATGGCATCGTTTTTATGCCACTGAACATATTGATGCAGCTGTGTAATAATGTCGAACTGGTGCTGGGGTTTATCAGGATCAAAATCGGCGTTTGCAATTTCAATCAGAAACGGAACGGCGTCTACCCGAAATCCTTCAATGCCTTTTGCCAGCCAATGGCGAACAATTTTTCGCATTTCGCGCTGAACAGCTGGATTCTGCATGTTCAGGTCGGGCTGTGTATCGTAAAACCGGTGGTAGAAATATTCACCAGCCTGCTTGTCAAACGTCCAGATATCTTTCTGTACGCCGGGAAAGACCATGCCTTTATCCCACTTCTTCGGCCGCTCTTCGGACCATACGTACCACGACCGATATGGTGATGCTTTGCTCTGGCGGGCCTGTTTGAACCACGGATGCTGATCGGAGGTGTGGTTGGTTACCAGATCCATCATGACACGAATACCGCGCTGCTTCGCCTGACGCATAAACTCGTCGAAATCCTGATCAGTACCTAAGCGGGGATCGATACTGTAAAAATCCGATACGTCATAGCCATCGTCCAGATTTGGCGTGGGCTGAAAGGGGGCCAGCCAAATACTCGTCACACCGACTTGTTTGAGGTAATCAAGCTGCTGCGTAATTCCTTTAAAATCGCCGACACCGTCCCCGTCGGAATCCTGAAACACTTCGACATCTACACTATAGACCAGTCCATTTTTATACCATAACTCTTCAATAAAATCAATGGGCCAGGGCGCTGGTGGTACTTTTTCGGACTCGGCTGGATCGGTTTTCTGACAGGATAGAAGAAAGCCAATACCAAGAATGACTAGCAGTTTTTTCATAACGAAGAAGGCGTATTACTAAAACCAACTGCGTATCGAAGCATTGTGTTGGCAGGAATTTCCATTTCCTCACTATATGCCGGGATAATTTATGTAGATACAATAAATTTTATAAATAAACCAGGAAATACTACGTATCGCCAATCATTTGCATACATTGAAAAGTTAGGTGCGCATGAGTAAGGATGAGATTAATTTAGGCGACTGGCAGCGAATTTTGATTGGGGATGCACCGGGCGAATTTTTACTGGAAGTGTTCATTCGTACTACCCTGATTTACGTAGCCTTGCTGGTAATTATGCGGCTTTTAGGAAAGCGCATGAATGGCCAGCTTACAAATCTGGAACTGGCAGTTATGCTGACCATGGGGGCCATTGTTTCACCTGCTATGCAACTACCCGACCGGGGTCTGCTGTCGGGCGCACTCGCGTTAGTTTGTGCTTGGACTTTTCTAAGAGGCACCAACTTTATCGGCTTCAAAAGCAGCAAAGCTGAAAAGATCATCCAGGGTACGGAAACCGTTCTAGTTAAAGACGGAATTATTCAACTGGATGAGATGGCCAAAAACCGGCTGTCGCACCAACAGATCTTTGCTGCGTTACGTAGCGAAAACGTATATAACCTGGGGAAAGTAAAACGTCTGTACCTGGAAGCGTACGGCATGTTCAGTATTTATCAGGATGAAGCCGAAAAACCCGGCTTGTCAGTACTGCCTCCATCAGATAAAGATGTCCAATCCATTCACCAGCACCCCGACGAAAAATTACTTGCGTGTACGAATTGCGGCAACATCGTTTCAGGGAAGCCTAAACCAACCAATTGCCCCATTTGCCAGGCTAATGACTGGGCCGACGCAGTATTATAAATAGCTATGAAAAAGGAAGACATCCATTTATACGACTGGCAACGGATTCTGTTTGGCGAAGTACCCGGCATTTTCTACGTCGAAATTCTGATTCGGGCGGCAGCTATTTACTTACTGCTGGTTCTATCCATGCGGTTGATGGGCCGACGTATGGCTTCCCAATTGAGCCGGAACGAAATGGCCGCGATGATTTCGATGGCTGCAGCCATTGGTGTACCTATTCTGGATGCTAACCGAGGCTTATTACCTGCTTATATCATTGCTGCAGTGGTTGTATTGACACAACGAATTGTTTCGTACTGGACTGCCAAAAATCAGCGTTTTGAAGCAATTTCGCAGGGTGATAACAGCGCGCTCATTGAAGATGCAGTCATGCAGTTGGATGCCATGAAGGAGGCCCGGATAACCCGCGAATTATTATTTGCTCAGCTTCGGTCAAGTGGCCTGATTCATCTGGGACACGTCAAGCGGCTGTATATGGAAGCCAATGGTGCATTCACATTAATAGAAGAGTCGAAGCCTAAGCCGGGACTTTCGGTACTGCCGGAGTGGGATACCGACTTCGTAAACCGGCAGGAAAAAGCGCCCGATCAGTACGTTTGTTACCACTGTGGCACGCTGCAGCCCAAAGCTGATCAGACACAGGCCTGCCCTACCTGCGGACGTAACCAATGGATACCTGCGCTTAAATAAAGAGTTAACTTATTACTGGGAAAAATCCGGATTTATTGCTATTTTGCTTCTTCACTTGAGTCGAAAAGGCAAAGTACAGAATGAGCTGGTGGATTGTGTTTCAGATAGGTCAGTGGCTGGCGGGGTTAGCAAATCCACCGCAGGATTATTTGGTGAGCGATGCAGTATTTTTTGCTCAACCTGATGCTCAGCAGATCATGAACCTGGATAAACCCGATATATTTTTGCTGGATATAGCCCTGTTTCAGGCAACGAACGAGGCAAGGCGGCAAGCGGGCCTGCCCATTCTCCAGTATGATCGGGCGTTGCACCAGGCCGCTCAGGGTCATGCAGAATCAATGGTTCAGCACGATTACACGGCGCACGAAGACCTGTACAACCTGGCCAGCCTGACGCTACTCAAGCGCGTTCAGAAACAAACGAACCGCTTCAGTTCGATCGGTGAAAATGTTGGCCAATATCAGACAATTGATACCCCCGACCGGTTTGGAGTGCGCTTTAGCTCCCGTCGTCGTCAGTACGAATACGTCGATCTGGAGAATAAGCAGGTTTATAAACCGTACACCTATGCGAGTTATGCCCGATACGCGGTCGTGCAATGGCTCAACTCCCCGCACCACAGGGCCAATTTACTCAATCCGCTGTACACGCATGTCGGTTGTGCCGCCCGATTGTCGGCCCGCCCCTTTCAGGAACGTCGGGCGCCATCCGGACGAGTTGTCCAGAATTTTGGAACGCAGCGTCTGGTTTCTCAGGCAGATTGATCTGTAATACCAATCCAGAATTAGTTTCTTTTTTTAGCGATAATTTGTTTTAAAGCGGGTTCAACGGCAAGGGCATGCCCATGTCCGAACGTAACGATAATCCGGTCGTAGTGATCGAGCGCCTGATCCAGTTTCGTCAACAGAATGCTATCTCTGGTCATTTTCGACACGCGGCCAATAAGACAGAAGTGGCAATCGCCCCCATTTACGTAATCGAACTTTTCGACATCTTCATTCAGACGTAGTACGAAAGGCCGTTTTACGTATTTCTGATACAGTTCTTTAAAATAGGATAACGATTGTTCATTGGAGGTTAACGGAAAACCGTCCTGAACAAACGACGTAATGACCTCATTAAAGTATGACTCGAACGATTCCTGCTGACTACCCATACTCAGATAAGGAATCACAATCCGCTCCATCACGTAGTATAAATACAATTCCTCTTTAGGATACCGCTTGAGCGTCAAAGCAAATTCGAGACTGTCCGGTGTGTCACCATTTACTAAACGAATACCTGCCTGATCACTTAAGTATTTCAGGCACCCTGTTTCGCCCGCGTCCAATATGGCTTTGTTTACACGTGGATAACGCAGACTTTTGTTCATTTGACCGCCTTCATTAAACGCAACCTGCGGTTTCAGTTGGGAGAAGTACTGCTGAATAACCGTAAACTGTTTATGCGTCGAATCCCGCACATGAGTGCAGCCAATGAAAACTAATCGTTTAGAGCCATTTGCTACGTCAATAACATAAGGGGGCTGCACCTGCTCCATCCGCTTACCAACATCGGTGTAATTAATTGTGTGAAACTGATCGATTTGGCGGGTCTTACCAGACTGACACGCAAGCAGCAGTACGTTGCCCAACAAAAACGTAATGAGTTGTCCTCGTGTCATACACCCAAAAATAACAGTGCAGATTGGCAATTCAATGCCCGGTTTAACGTAGTGGAACCTTAGCTCTTCTGAGTCTTAATTAAAGCGTTTGTTTAATTAATTTGTGGCTATTCTCCCACTATACAACGTAACACTACAGGGTGGAAGATGAAGCGTCTGACCCGTGCTCACCTGGACTGGTAATAACTCCTTCTCCGATGCACCGGACTCCCGCCAGTTTGCTTCTTTCGAATCGAGTAGTTTATTCCAGACATCGACCCAAACCGGCAGTGCGTACGTAACAGTTTCGTCGGAAAGGTTGAACAGACACAGTAATTGTTGCTGACCGTCTACAGTCTGGCGGTGCATCACAAACCCGGCCTGCCCCAGCACCGTAACCCGCAGATCGTTCTTACTGACATTTTGTAAGGCAGGTAGCGAACGTCGTATCTCAATCAGGGTCTGATACCAACGTAGCATCGTCTGGTGTTTTCCCCGGCTCCGGGTGCTCCATTGAAGTTTCGACTGCCTGAACGTCGCTTCCTCAATAGGATCGGGCAGCTCGGATCCACCCGCAAACTCGGCAAAGTCGTTCTTATGGCCCTCCTGCACCAGCTTGATCAGCTTTGGGTCGGAATGACTGATGAAATAAAAAAATGGCGCTTCATCGGCATATTCTTCTCCCATAAAGAGTAGCGGAACGTAAGGCGACAACAGAATGGCGGCAGCGGCAACTTTTTGCCGGTCGAAATCCACCAGCAGCGACAGTCGCTCCCGGCCCGACTGATTCCCAATCTGATCGTGGTTGAGGTTAAAAACAACGAACCGATCACCGGAAATACCTGCCGATGATGCGCCATATTTTCGCTGGCGAAACGCTACGTATTCGCCACTGGAAACAAACCCATCAGTGTATGCTTTGGCAAGTTGTTCCATTCGGCAAAAATCGGTGTATTTTTCTTTCCCGGCTTTATTGATCTGTACATGAAAGGCATGGTGAAAATCGTCGAGCCACTGGGCGTCAAAACCATAGCCACCCAACTCTGGTATTTTCACTACGTCGGGACTGTTCAGATCCGTCTCGGCAACCAGATACAGCGAACGCCCTAGTCGCTGCTCCAGATGCTTCACGTTCTGATGAATCAACTTCCAGATCGAAATGGCACTCCGATCAAATATTTCATGGATGGCATCGAACCGGAGGCCGTCGACATGGTACTGTTCAAACCAGAATACTACGTTCTCTGCAAAAAAATCACGTACACCGTCCGACCATTCGCGGTCAAAATTCAGCGCATTGCCCCAGGGAGTCTGGTACTTATCAGTAAAGTAGGGACCATACTGACTAAAGTAGTTGCCTTCAGGACCGAGGTGGTTATACACTACGTCCAGAAAAACCGCTATACCGCGACGGTGACAGGCATCAACCAATTTTTTCAGGCCGTTGGGACCACCATACGAATACTGTACCGAATACGGATAAACGCCATCGTATCCCCAATTTCGCTCACCGGGAAACTGACTGATCGGCAGCAGTTGCAGGGCGTTAATACCAAGTTTTACCAGCGCATCCAGGCGCGGAATAATGGCCTCAAACGTACCAGTCGGTGTAAACGTGCCAACATGAAGCTGGTAGAAAATTAAATCCCGAAAGGATAAGCCCCGCCAGTTCTGGTCGCGCCAGCGATATGCCGACTGGTCAACAACTTCCGAAGGACCATGTACGCCTTCGGGCTGAAAATGCGATGCGGGGTCCGGATATTCATTTCCATCGTCCAGTTTGAATATGTAGCGTGTGCCCGGCGCTACATTGTCCAGCTCAACCTGAAAATAGCCCCATTCAATCGGCGTCATCCCCACTTCTCGCTTATCTGGCGATACGATACGTAGCGTTACGTTCTTTTTTTCGGGAGCCCAAATGGTAAATACACAGCGATTTTTTTCGATATAGTTTGCACCAATCGTCTTCATTTGGTTTCGTTAGCTAATCAATTCAATCGCACCAGTATGCCGTCATCTCCACCCAGGCTAATGGTATCGTTTACCTCGGTACCTTCCCATTCCGGCGACGTAGCAATTTCGACCACGCCCAGCAGCGAACGGTCTTTTGCTTTAAAATAGCCGGGTCGATGGCTTAAGTTTAACAGAATGAGGAAACGGGGATGACCTTCCAACTGCCGGATGTACGCAAGGATCTGTGTATCTGCGTAAACCGGCACGTAATTGCCAACCATCAAGGCGGGTTCCTGCTGCCGTAGAGCGATCAGGCGTTTGTAAAACGAAAGCATCGAATACGTATCATCCTGCTGGCGCGCTACGTTCTCGCGGGAAAAATCGCGGGCTAGCCGGAGCCAGGGCTTTCCTTCGGTAAATCCGGCATGTTTATCCTTGCTCCACTGCATGGGCGTGCGGGCAGGATCACGGCTGAGGTTTTTATCCGGCATGTTCAGGCCTTGCGGGTCCTGCACTTCGTCGAACGGAATCGGTACATCGCGCATACCAATTTCTTCTCCATAATAAATGGTTGGTGTACCACGTAGCGTCAGCAGTAGCAGCGCGGCCACACGAGCCTGCTCCTTCCCTACCCGACTACCGATTCGAGGCTGATCGTGGTTGCCAAGCACCCAGTTTGGCCAGCCACCTGCGGGCAATACGCCTTCGTACTGGTCAATAGCTGTGGCAATCTGGCGAGCGTCCCACGGCAATAGCAATAGCTGAAAATTGAACGGCAGATGAGCGCCTTTCCCGTCGATACCGTAGTATGCAACCAGTTGATGAATAGGCAGATAAATTTCTCCAATGAGTAGCCGTTCGTCGTAGCCATCCAGTACGTGCCGCATCTGCAGAACAATATCATGGACCTCTGGCTGATCGGTTGAATACACAGGCAGTAGCTGATCGTACGTAGCCATATGCGGCTGATAGTTCGGATTGGACGGATTGTCGCGCAGGGATTTATCCTTGATCATGTGCCACATGACGTCTACCCGAAATCCGTCAACGCCCTTATCCAGCCAAAACCGCATGACGTTCAGCATAGCCTCCTGAACCTCCGGGTTTCGCCAGTTCAGGTCGGGTTGTTCTTTCAGAAAAGCATGGTAATAATACTGGCCTGTCGTTTCGTCCCACTCCCAGGCAGGACCGCCAAACACACTAAGCCAGTTGTTGGGAACGTCACCGTCGGGAAGGCCATCCTCCCAGAGATACCAGTCCCGCTTTGGATTATCGCGCGAGGAGCGGGACTCAAGAAACCACGGATGCTGATCGGACGTATGGTTGGGAACCAGATCCAGAATCAGTTTCATTCCGCGATTATGAACTTCAGATACGAGTTGATCAAAATCAGCCAGGGAGCCAAACAGCGGGTGAATTCCCTGATAATCCGAAATATCGTACCCAAAATCAGCCATTGGCGATGGATAAATGGGCGAGAGCCAGACAGCCGTAATGCCAAGCTTCTGTAAATAATCAAGTCGGTTTATAACCCCCTGCAAATCGCCGATGCCATCGCCGTTGCTGTCCTGATACGATCGGGGGTAAATTTGATAAATGATTCCTTCCTGCCACCATACATGCTTCGTTTCGCGTTGAGTCATTGCTTTGTAGTAGATCTGCCTTAATCGATTATCCAATGTCTTTGACTCAACCGCCGTATGTACGTTATGTTATTGATCTTGCCAGCTTAACGAGTCAACATGCATTAAAAAGAAGAAGCGATGTATCGAACTACACGTAGTACGTTCTGATACATCGCTTCGGTTACACACTTAGGCTGTTACCACAAATGGGCTGGCAATAGCCAGTACTTTCTCTTTGGTCAATGGTTCATCAAACGACTCGCGAACGATTTTTTCCGCCATCATTTCAGGGTTGCTTTCCCGCTGTACAATCTTAGGCGTCACCAGCGAAATCAAATCGATAGCATCGTGCTGGTACAGCAGATTTTCACCTTCATAAACCGCTGCGGGAGCGCCACCTGTTTCCTGCTCCGACGTCCAGACACGTAGTCCACGAATCAGGCGAACATCGGCCGCATGACGCGCTTCGACCGAGTGAATTTTCAGGGCCGACAGCAGTACATCTTTATTTCCTTTCAGCCGGGGCGCCTGGCCTTTATAAGCCCGAACACCTAAGTCTTCGAATGCCTGAGAGAGAACCAGGAAGGTTGAATAATCAGAAAATACCGTTGGAAATTTGCCACCCGCTGTAAAGTCGAAACCGGGTTTTGAAATGGCCGCACTACCCAGCGCTGATTTCAGGAATTCGACGTGCTGCTTTTCGTGCTCGCCAATTTTCATAAACACCATCCGGTCACTTTCCGGAATCAGGCCACCTTTTTCAAGACCTTTGGCGTAAAACTCAGCTTCCAGGTATTCGAGCAGCAGCGCAAAGTTCAATACGTCCACTACGTCGCTGTCGGCCGCATACGCTTTGTTCAGCGTTGTAGTCAGCAACCCGGCCGTACCAACAGCCGCGAAAGCCGTTGTTTTCAGCAACTTCCGGCGCGTAAACTCTACTCGTTCGTACGCTTCAGCGTCTTTCTTTTCAATATCGGAAAATATGTTAAACAGGTTCATACGAAGGCAGAGTTAGTATTTTGGAAGATTGGCTACACTGATTTTTTGTTTGATGAATTTCTGAGCTTTCATCACTACCTCTTCGGGTGTCAGCGCCCAGTCACGTCCTTGCGGATCGATCAGTTCATGGCTGAGCGAGAAGTAGGATTTAGGCTGGAGCATGTAACGGGCCAACGTAGCATGACGCGCTTCGATCGACACCATCTTACCCGCTATTTTGAGCACTTCCAGATCTTCAATCAGTGGCCCCGTTCCGTTAAAGGCCGCAACGCCTACGTTTTCAAACTGCTGAGCCGCATCGAATACCGAATTGCGGTCGGCAAAGGCAACTCCGCTGAAATCGAACTCCAGCATTGGAATGGCATTGCTGCCTAAAAAGGCTTTAAAAAATTCGCGGTGAACGATTTCATGATCGTGCAGTTCAGCAACGATCTTCCGATCCTGCTGATTCAGACCATACCCTTTTTCAAGCGCTGTGGCATAGAAGGCAACTTCGAGCTGATCCAGCGTGTAAGCCAGATTTGAAATACCAATGTCGCCCGACCCCAGATCGATGGTTCCATCAGGCAAAATGGTTGCGCCCATCCGCGAACGTCCGCTTTTGGGGCCAACGACCATATCAGGCATTTCGCGTGTACAGGAAGCCAGAAGCGCGGCTGTTGAGGCCGATAACAAACCTAGCTGGCGCATAAACATCCGTCGCTCGACCGAGGGAATCGCCGGCACACTGGGAGCACTCTTTGTGGACTGTGATTCGTTGAGTTGTTCCATAATAAGGATTTTTTGACAATAGAAGTCTGTTTAGTAGACTAATCCTTAAAATGGAATCTATAAGGTGTTTGCTTGATTAATAATCAAATTGTAAGGTAGTGGTCCGGTTTTCTTTTGCCCGGCAAATTACCCAAACAGGAACGTAGCAGTAACTTATACATCCTGCGACAGACTGATTCAGCAGTACGTGGTTAATCCTTCGCTACGCACCCTTTGTATGATTCGTCCGCCGGGTCGGAATTTTGGCCAGCGTAAACCAGTAGAGACGAATCTGCTCCGCCAGATTAATTAAATCCTGATGATTGGCGGGTTTGGTAACAAACGTGTTGACTCCCAGTTCATAAGCCCGGTTAATATCTGCTTCGCTAGTCGAAGTAGTCAGAACGACAACAGGTATGTGTCGATATATAGGTGATTCTTTAAGATGCTTTATTACCTCGAACCCATTAATAACAGGCATATTCAGGTCTAATAAAATCAGGTCGGGCAGAAATTGTGGGCTTTCGATATTTTCCAGTACGTCACTTCCATCTGTGGCAAATTGAAGGTTGTACTGAATGGAATCTTTCTGAAAGGCAAGTTTAATGAGGTACTGATCATCTTCATCATCGTCAACGACGAGCACATTAAATGTCTTCTGCATTTGGTGTACGGTGGCAGCTGCTTTTGGCTGATGCTATTATTCTTTGATACGAAAATAAACTTTCTACGGATTGTTTGTATAGCTGAGGGTGTCAAAAATGATTTCAATATCGACTTGTTACCGACTTCTACTTATTTGTGACTCACGTTATCCAGTTAGTCAGGGACGGGTTAAAAATAACGTTATTTTTTCAACTTATTTTCGAATAGTATCGACAAATACTGACTTTGTGACTTGATTTAGGAACGTACGGATCAACCCATTTGGATGCACTTACCTTCCTGGTTTATCTTCACGACCAGAATACTCAGCAAGTCTGTTCGCTACGTTTTGATACGAGAAGCAAAGCCTTACTTCCTGACGTTTAGTCTCGACGTTTTTAACCAATAGCTGTTCATGATTCTTATTGTTGATGACAGGCGGGAAAATATTCTTCCGTTAAAGAAGATTCTCGAACTGCATCGTTTTTCCGTTGACACGGCGGAATCGGGCGAGGAAGCGCTGAAAAAAGTTCTCAATACCTCCTACTCCGTCATTATTCTGGACGTACAGATGCCGGGAATGGATGGCTTTGAAGTAGCCAATGCCATTGCCGGTTTCAGCAAGGCCCGCGATACGTCCATTATTTTCCTGTCGGCGGTTAACACCGAAAAGAAGTTCATTACCAAAGGCTATACCTCCGGTGGCACCGACTACCTGACCAAGCCCGTTGATCCGGACATTCTGGTTCTGAAAGTTAAAATGCTGCAAAAGCTGTATGAGCAACAGCAGGAGCTACGAGCCACGCAGGACGCACTACGTAAGGAAATTGACACTCGGAAGCAGGCGCAGGAAGAATTGGCCCTGCGGGTACAGGGACTACAAACCGTACTGGCGTCGTTGCCCCAGATGGCATTCACCATAACGCCCGACGTCAAACTTGAATACGTTAATCAACACTGGTATCGATACGCTACCATTTCTTCCAATTTTCAGGAAACGGACACCGATGATGCAGCCTGTGTTGAATGGAAAACCGCTCTCAACCATGGGATTGAATACACGCGGGAAATGCGTCTGAAAGAACTACACACGGGCGCTTATCGGTATCATCTGCTACGTATACTCCCGATTGTGCAGCAGGACGTGTTGGTGCGCTGGGTCGGAACCTTCACCGATATCCATTCGCAAAAACAGGTGGCCGAACTTCTGGAGCAACAGGTTGAACTGCGGACAAACGAGCTCCTGACCAAAAACACAGAACTGGAACGTACCAATCATGAGCTACAGCAGTTTACCTGGGTTGTATCGCACGACCTGAAAGAACCGCTTCGAAAAATACAGCTACTCAACGATACGATAAAAGAGAAGTACCTCAGCAACAATCCCGAAGCGGTATCTTACCTCGAACGCTCGATTCGGTCGTCGGCCCGGATGTCGGCCATGATCAATGATTTGCTGATGTATTCGAGGCTATCAAGTTTAGAGCCTTTTCAGCCAACGGATCTGAACGCAATGCTCCGTGAACTATTGCTGGACTTCGATGATACGATCAGTCTGAAAGGTGCAGTTGTTCAGATCGACCAATTGCCGGTCATTGATACAATGCCCAGCCGAATCCGCCAGGTTTTTCAGAATCTGATCAGCAATGCCCTCAAGTTTGCCAAAGAAAACATCCCGCCAATCATTAGCATTCAGGCCGATCGTATCGACAAAAAAGACATCGACGGTACACCCGCTGCCGATGGCCCGTTCTGCCGGATTGTGATTCAGGACAACGGAATAGGATTTGATGAAAAATTTCTGGACCGCATTTTCATTCTTTTCCAGCGACTTCACAACCGAAGCAGTTACGAGGGCACAGGCATTGGGCTGGCCATTGCCCGGAAAAACATTGATAAGCATAATGGCCTCATCACAGCCCAAAGTCGTATCGATGAAGGGGCTCGTTTTATTATCGTTTTACCTGTAAAACAAGCCAGTTAGTCAGGTACTAACTCACTACGTATGCCCCATACTTTAACGTCGAATTCCGTTATCCGGCAGTTGCAGATTGTCTTCTCCATTTCGACAGTTTTACTACTTGTCAGCCTGACTGCTTCATTTTACAGCATTCAGAAGCTGATCAGCAATTCGCAGCTGGTCAATCACACCAATCAGGTATTGATCGAGTCGGAGAATATTATGTCTTACGTGAAGGATGCCGAAACGGGTCAGCGTGGGTATCTCGTTACGTTAGACCCGCTCTTTTTGCAACCTTTCAATGGCAGTTATGAGAAAGTAAGGGCCAGTTATTATCGGCTTCGTGAGCTAATCGCTGATAACCCAACGCAGGAGAAAAAGCTTGATGAGGCCAAAACTTTGTATGAAGCCAAGTTTGCCCAGATGGACCGGATCATCACCATCACCAAACGGAACCGAGCCTTTGTCCGGGACACCATTGAGCGGCATCGGGAAATGATACGGGGCAAAAAGATTATGGATGAACTTCGGCTGGTGATCAACAACCTGAAAACGGAGGAAAACAAACTGCTTCAAACCCGGATTGAGCAGCAGCAAATCTATATTACGTATACACCCTTTCTGCTGGTTATTGCCGCGTTCATCTCAATGCTGATTACCGCGTTCACTTACATTCGTATCAAACAGGATATGGATGATCGGATCGCCCGACAGCGAAAATCGGAAGAACGATACGTTGAAACCAACAGGCGAATTGCCGCCCTGGAAGATATTACCCAGGAAATTGCCGATGGTGACTATGCCAAACGTAGTGAGGATACGGGCGATGATGATCTGGGACGTATCGCAAGGGCTCTGAACCAGATGGTAGCCTCACTTGAGCAGACCTTTAAAGACTTGAACAATCAAAACTGGCTGCAAACAGGTACGGTTAAAGTCAGCGATACAATACGTGATGAACGGGATTTAACACGACTGGCCAACCGTCTGATTGATACCGTTGCCGACTACGTAACAGCTCCTTTGGGAACCATTTATCTGGCGGATAAGGAGTTGGGCTACAAACTATCCGGCGCGTATGCCGCTCAGCAGGCACCTATTTCAGTGGGTACAGGCGAAGGATTGGTTGGTCAGGCAATTGAAAGGAAGAAAATCATCGTTGTCGATCAGTTGCCATCCGACTACAGCCGGATAAGTTCTTCGTTAGGTGACACACGCCCAACCTCGGTGATGATTGCTCCCCTTCTCTACAGAGACGTCTGCCTGGGCGCCATTGAGTTAGGTTTTTTGCAGAAACCAGACGCTCTCACCATCGATTTTGTTAAGCGCAACCTTGAGCCAATGGCCATTTCCATCAATTCAGCAATGGATTACATCCGGTTGCAGAACCTTCTGGAAGAAACCCAGGCACAGTCGGAAGAGTTACAGGCGCAGCATAATGAACTGGAAAACCTGAATGCCGAGCTGGAAATGCAGGCGCAGAAACTACAGGCATCGGAGGAGGAACTCAGGGTTCAGCAGGAAGAGCTTCAGCAAACGAATACTGAGCTCGAAGAACGCGGCCTATTGCTGGAGGAGAAAAATGATGAAATTCAAAAAAAGGCCGACGAGCTGGAACTGGCAACCCGTTATAAATCAGAGTTTCTGGCCAATATGTCGCATGAGCTGCGGACACCACTCAATTCCATTTTATTGTTGAGTCGACTGCTCGCTGAAAACACAGACGAAAACCTGAACGACGATCAGGTCGAATACGCGAAAGTCATTCAATCGTCGGGTAATGGACTGCTGGGGCTGATTGACGAAATTTTGGATCTGTCTAAAATTGAGGCCGGACAGATGAAGCTGGATTATCAGGATGTCCACCTCAGCGACGTAACGGATGAACTTCAGGCCCTCTTTGGTTTACTGGCCCAGGAAAAAGGACTGGCTTTTTCCATCATAACCGAGTCGGACGTAGCGTCTGTTTTTGAAACTGATAAAATGCGGCTGGGACAAATTCTGAAAAATTTACTCTCCAATGCCATCAAATTCACCGCTACCGGTAGTGTTACGTTAACCATCAAAAAACACCCTACTCAGGCGGACAGACTCAATTTTGTTGTCAAGGATACGGGAATCGGGATTCCGCCCGAAAAACAACCACTGGTATTTGAGGCTTTCCAACAGGCCGACGGATCAACCAAACGTAAATACGGCGGAACAGGTCTGGGTCTGTCCATCAGCCGTGAGCTGGCTAAACTACTGGGCGGCACGATTACCTTAACCAGTACAGTCAACGAGGGCAGTGAATTTACAGTAGACATCCCTGTTTCCGGCTCAGCTTCGATTGTTCCCGAAGAAAAAGTGGTTGTTCCGGTTAGCCAGCCTCAGTTACCGGTTGTAGCGGCTGCCGTCCCCGATAAATACATCAGCAGCACGATTCCGGAAGCCATTCCCGATGATCGTAACTCCCTCACCGAAGAGGATAAAATTATTCTGATCGTGGAAGATGATACGAATTTCGCTAAATCGCTGCTGGACTACGCTCGCCAGAAGGGGTACAAAGGCATTGTGGCAGTTCGGGGCGACGAGGGACTGCGGCTGGCAGCTGTTTATAAGCCCACGGGTATCCTGCTGGATATTCAACTGCCCGTTATGAGTGGATGGGAAGTCATGGATGCACTGAAAGCGAACCCGCAGACGCGCCCGATTCCAGTGCACATTATGTCGTCGCATAAGCTCCGGTACGAAAGTCTGATGAAAGGTGCGATTGATTTTGTGGATAAGCCGATGGCCTTTGAGCAAATGCAGGAGGTTTTCAAAAAAATTGAGTACGTCCTGAATCGGGATGATAAGAAAGTACTGATTATTGAAGATAATCCGAAACATGCCAAAGCCCTGGCTTACTTCCTGGAAACCTTTAACATTACGTCGGAACTTAAAAGCAACGTAACAGAAGGCATCGATGCCTTAAAACGTAAAGAAGTCGACTGTGTGATTCTGGACATGGGCGTTCCGGATAGTAACGCGTACAAAACCCTGGAAGAAGTCAAGGAAAATGAGGGACTAGAGAATCTGCCAATTATCATTTTCACCGGCAAAAGCCTGTCGATGGCGGAGGAGCTACGTATCAAAAAGTACGCCGATTCGATTATCGTCAAAACGGCTCACTCCTATCAGCGGATGCTCGACGAAGTATCGCTGTTTCTGCATCTGGTTGAGGAGAATAAACAGGCCAATGGCACCAATGGAACATCCAAAAAACTGGGCGCGCTAACGCAGGTCCTTGAGCATAAAACCGTGCTGGTCGCTGACGATGACGTACGGAACATTTTCTCTCTGTCGAAAGCGCTGGAGCAATATAACATGACCGTAATAGCCGCTCTTGACGGGAAAGAGGCTCTGCAAAAGCTGACCGAAACCCCGAATGTAGATGTTGTTCTGCTGGACATGATGATGCCGCACATGGATGGCTACGAGACGGCCCGTAAGATTCGGGAGCATTATCAGTGGAAAAACCTACCGGTAATTGCCGTTACGGCCAAAGCAATGACCGGCGACCGGGAAAAATGCATTCAGGCGGGCGCATCGGATTACATCACCAAACCGGTTGATATTGACCAGCTTATTTCCTTACTACGTGTCTGGCTGTACGATCGATCATAAACCCTGTTAAACACCATGCTCAAAAAACGAGTCCTGATTATTGACGACGACACCAGGAATATTTTTGCGCTGAAGGCAACCTTACAAAGTAAGGGATTTGAGTGCCGATCCTGCCTGAGCGCTCTGGAAGCCCTGACTATTCTTAAAACAGAGGAAGTGATCGACGTCATTCTGATCGACATGATGATGCCCGACATGGACGGTTATGAAGCCATTCCACGTATCAAAAATTTAGATAACCGACGCGAGACGCCCATTTTTTCCGTTACAGCCCAAGCAATGGTTGGCGATCGGGAGAAATGCCTGCGAGCCGGAGCAACGGATTACATTGCCAAGCCTATTGACGTCGATCGGCTATTGCACTTATTATCAACAATTTAAGTCGTCAATCAGTCAATTGTACTATGACTCTCAACTGACGACGACGACCCTATTATGATTGAGGAGAGTGAGCTTGATCTTTTGCTGAATGATCTGCTGGAGATTTACGGATACGATTTTACGCATTACGCCCGGGCGTCGCTGAAGCGACGTATCAATCGGCTGTGGTCGCTGGACAAATTCCCGAGTTTTGCCGAACTACGTTACCGGGTTAAATCAGATCCGAGCTACATAAAGCGATTTGTGGAGGAATTGACCGTAAACGTTACTGAGATGTTTCGCGATCCTCAGTTTTACAAAACGCTTCGAACGGATGTACTCACTACGTTATCGGCGAAGCCATTTATTCGTATCTGGCACGCGGGTTGCTCAACGGGCGAAGAAGTGTTTTCGATGGCGATTCTGCTCAAAGAAACCAATCTGCTGCATAAATCGATTTTGTACGCCACCGATTTGAATCCTGAAGTACTGGAAGCGGCCCGCAAAGGTATTTTTGCGATGGCTCCAATGAAGCAATATTCTGAAAACTATATCCTTTCGGGCGGGACAAACGATTTCTCAACGTACTACACAGCACAGTATGGCTTCGTAAAATTTAATGAAGACCTGGCGGAGAAAATGGTTTTCTCAACCCATAACCTGGTATCGGATCGTTCCTTCAATGAGTTCGATTTGATCCTTTGCCGCAACGTACTGATTTACTTCGATAAACCGCTTCAGGAACGCGTACTGACCCTGTTCAACGACAGTTTAGGAACGCTTAGCTACCTGGCTTTAGGATCGAAGGAAACGCTGAAATTCTCCAGCATCCAATCCCAATTCAAACAACTTGACGGCGAAAAAATATGGCGAAAAGTGGGGTGATCAAGCACGATAAAGTGGTTCTAATTGGTGGTTCTACGGGAAGTATTGACGTCCTGATGAAGCTGTTACCGGCCTTGCAGGCGCCTTTACCGTTTGCCCTGGTTCTTGTTTTACATCGTAAAAACACCTCCGATTCGGCACTGGCGGATCTGCTTTCGATTAAAACAAAGATTCCGCTCAAGGAAATAGACGACAAAGACCCGGTTGAATCAGGAAATATTTACCTGGCTCCTGCCGACTACCACGTACTGATCGAACAGGATGGTACTTTTTCGCTTGACGACTCAGAAAAGGTCAACTATAGCCGCCCATCGATCGACGTAACGTTTGAGTCGGCTGCGGATGTATACGGACCTGCTTTAACGGGTATATTACTGTCGGGTGCCAATACTGACGGAACGAACGGCCTGCGCGCTATCAAAAAAATGAGCGGCACTACGGTTGTTCAGCATCCCGACACGGCTCAGGTATCCTTTATGCCGCAACAGGCTATTCTTTATGCATCGATCGATTATGTATTTAATGTACAGGAAATGAGTGATTACATCAATTCACTACGTTAATCTTAGGCTTCACTTTGACCAATCGACATAGAAACAAAATCTTCTGTTTGCTGGCAGGAAGCTTTGTTTAATCTGAGTCGAGGCATTTGCTGTTAGTTTGAAGCAATCACTTCAATCTCAATTAATACATCGTCGCGTACGATCTTAGCAATACTTTTCATATCAATGAGTTGAGGTGGTGTCGAAAAATACGCTGCACTAACCTTATTGAGACGTTGTACTGTATCGGCACTGACGTTTGTATATGTACCTCTTACCAAATACTTAATCTGAACCACGTCTTTAAGCGTCATATTGACCGTGGCCAGCGACGTTTTGATGTTATCAAACACTTGCTTTGTCTGACCATCCAAATCGCCGACTGCCACAAGCTCCCCTTTCGAATTGAAAGGCCGTTCTCCACATACGTAAGTTGCTTTTCCCGGAATACCGGGCTCCACTTTATAGAGGTAGCCCGATGGTAATATTGGGGTTGGAGTATCCTTATCCTGCGCCTTACCACAAGAAGTCAGCAGCACCCAGCTTAACCATATAAGTAACGTTTTCATAGCTTATTTTTCACTAAAAATTGCTGAACCTTACTAAATTCCTCTCAGATCGATAATAGCCTCATCGTCTTCGCCATTCGTATAGCCGTTATCAGGTGTTGAATCGGAATCAGGTTGAGCCGCTTCATAGATTTGCGCTTTATTGGTCAACACCCCTTTACTGAGGACACGTGCCGTAAATACCAAATTAACTGATTGCCCGGCCGGAATTTGCGCAATTCTGGCATTAACCAGATTTCCATTCGCATCCATGGCTAGTGATTCCACAAACTGCAGGCCTTCCGGTAATAAATTAAAAATACCAATGTTTGTTGCAGCTAACGCGCCCCTGTTTGTGATTGTAAGTGTAATTTTAGTTGTGTTTCCAACCAGTACCACCCGATTAAGGGTGCTCATACTCAAACTAAGGTCAATTTTGTTAGCCTCAGGAGCAGGCTGGTTCGACTGAACTGGTGGTAAGGGTTGCTGAAGGGGGTTAGGGGAACGGTATAAAGCATCAGAAGCCCCCATTGTTCGTAAGTCCGATTGAGCTTCGTCGGCCTCGCCATTTCCCGTACCATTACCAGGAATGGCCTTCGGCTGAGGATTCGTTATTGTTATCAATTCCGCGGCACTTATGTATGTGCCTTCAGCGTTTATGCGAGCAACGTATTCAGCACTGATCGATTGATTAGCGGGAATTCTATCGATTATGTTATAAATACGTTTATTTCCAGAGCTATCCCCATTTAGTACGCGTAGTCCTTCATCTACAGATACCACTGCTACGTTCGGAGGTAACCGGTTTTCATAGGTTATTTGCCCTGCATCGCACCCTCCATTATTTTTTACCGTAATCTTATAAGTTACCGTGTCATTCAATGCAACAACTTTACGACTTGGCTGAATCGATAAACTCAAATCTGAATCGGCCAGACCGATGCTCAGACTAGCCGGGGGAGATAAACAGCCATAAACGGCATTTTTAGCCTGCACTGTATAAACTCCTGGGGTTGTTGCAACAATAGATGGTGCAGTGCTGCCCGTATTCCAGTTATTTGACCCAGAATACGAGGATGTAAGTGTCAGGCCCGTACTCTGGCATATAGCCGTGGTTCCGTTAGCCGTACTGATCGTTGGTGCTGCTGGTCTAACAGAAGCAGGAACGACAACCGCTGGTGTAAATAAAATCTTGTTTTGCGCATCTTTTATCCGGGCCAAATACGTTCCTGCGCCTACCGTTATTGTATTGTTGGTCGAATAAGTCGTATCGGTCCCTCTCAGATATTGATAGCCGGCCGGCTGACTAATGTTTAGCTGATTATCAGTGGCACAGCTAATCGTTGCCAAAGGTTGTGGCTGAGCCAAATAAGGGTTGATCGTTGCCAGATACGTATCTGTAATGGCGTTGGCCCATAACTCTCCTGCTTTCCGCTGACCTGTTTGAGAGAAATGGATGCCGTCCGGCCGATCCGTATTGGTATCCAGATCGGGCCCCAGAAAGGTCTGAGGAGTGGAGTTCACTACGCTTAACTGAGCCGACCGTACGTTTTCAAAGCGGCCACCCACATACGACGACAAAGCAATAATATGCGCCAGAGCAGGCTTATTAAATTCAGTTCTTGTTTTTTCAATAACCTTCCGGTAGTATTTATACGTTGAGTCAGCAGGATTGTCCCGATCGTTTTCTCCGTGTTGAACAAGTATGGCCCGCAAGCCTGTTGTCGGAACGTAAAGGTTCATTAGATTACGGACGTTAGCATAAGGCATACGGATAGTATATCGGATGAAAGAATGCGAAAAAGGAATATCATAGGCAGCCCAGTAGGTTTGCTGCATATTCGACCCTCCAAAACCGGCATTATATAGTAATACCGGCACATTAATTCGTCCAACTAGCTTATCACCCATTCTGCTCCACAACCACGGCATTTTAGCAAAAGGAGCTATTCCGCTCGTGGTCGTTAGCTGGCTAAACATCAGACCAGGTAAAAATTTAGTATCACCTGTACTTGTATATCGCCGAAATAAAGCGCTATTCTGATCGACGGCCACCACATTTACCCGATCGTCTGTGGCTCCTTCAATGGTGGTGCATTGATCCGTTCCGCCAATCGTACACCCAGACCCCTGCGCGTTTGAATGGCCCATTATGGCAAACACTTCTCCTACGCCAAACCGGTCAAGTTCATCAGAGGCAACAATGGCACCACCACTACGTCCTCGCACTTGAATAGTGTACCATCCACCTTTCACAATCATTGTGCCATTAAACTGACCGTTAGAAGGATTGGACTGTAACGTAGTCCAGTCGGTAGTAACGCCCTGTCCGGCTGCACGAGCCACCACCCGCACTTCAATCGCATCCAGCGGCTGTCCATAGCTACCAGCGATCTGCACAGTTGCCTGATTGTTATTATCTCGTTGTACAATCTGGCGACTTACAGGAGCCGTAATTTTAAGTTGTGCTAGTAAATCATGCGAATAAAGTAACCCAGACGCTAACACAAATACGCTAATTATTCTGGTAGAATCCTGGGTATAATAATGGATCAACCAATTGGATAACAGGTGTATTCGTTGAAGGAAACGTCTACTCATATTATCAATCTAATTAGTAAATTCACTCCAACGCCATCTATACATATGCATAAATATGAAAACCATAACTAACATAAATATTTATTTTACTACGCTATTATTAATAAATTTTACGGTTGAGTATCTTATGTAATCACTATAATAATTATCATATAAAAATACATTAATATTAATATAAAAACTAGAACAATTATATATCTTGTGATATCTGGCTGTCAGGCGGTAAGCGGCCGTGCGAAAGCCTTGATTCAAAGACTTACGTATAACCTGTTCGTTAAGACATAGTCATTTCCTGACTACTTTACGGCTACTAACCGGGGATTAATTTGCTGCACTACTTCGTCGAAATCAGCGGAACGATTAGCGTAGTCCAGTTGATTAACATCCACAATCACCAGTGGTCCTAACTGGTAATCAGTTATAAAATCCTCGTAGAGTTGATTGAGGCTGTTCAGGTAATCGTCGCTAATGGAACGTTCAAACGACCGGCCGCGCTTCTGGATTTGCTTCCGGAGCTTGGGCAAATCGGCCCGCAGATAGATCATCAGGTCAGGCGGCCGAACCAGACTCATCATATTCTCAAACACCTGACGATACGTTAGATAGTCACGCTCAGCCATATCGCCACGCTGATACAGATTACGGGCAAATATGGCGGCATCTTCATAAATCGTCCGATCCTGCACCATCGTACGTACCGGAATTCCTTTTTCCAGATTCAGTTGCTGGCTATCAATGATCCGCTTCATCTGAATGAAGCGGCTATTCAGAAAATAAATTTGCAGGTTGAACGACCAGCGCGGCATGTCTTCGTAGAAATCAGCCAGATAGGGATTATCTTCAACGGCTTCATAGAGAACCTCCCAACCATAGTAATCGGCCAGCTTTTCGGCTAATGTCGTTTTACCAGCGCCAATATTTCCCGTAATAGCAATGTGCATTTCTTGATCGGTAGTCGTTAATGAATTGTAGTCGCTACGTTTGACTAACGACTATCGACTAATGACTGTTTTGGATTAATTTTGTATTATGAAACCGTATCGCGTTCTTTTATACTACATTTATTCACCCATCGAGAACCCTGAGCAGTACCGTGAGGAACACCATCTGCTGTGCCTCCGTCTGAATCTGCTCGGACGTATCATCGTCGCCCCTGAAGGCCTGAACGGTACCGTTTCGGGTTTGGCTGCCGACTGCGAAGCGTATATGAATGCTCTTTACGCTGACCCACGCTTTGCTGGTATTGAATTTAAAATCGACGAAGCCGATGAGCACGCGTTTCAGAAACTACACGTACGGGTAAAAGCCGAAATTGTTCACTCCGAACTCCCCGTCGATCCACTCCGACAAACGGGCATTCACCTTGAGCCGGAAGAATTTCGTCAGCTCAAGAATGATCCCGACGTAGTGCTCGTGGATATGCGTTCCAATTACGAACACGAAGTGGGCAAGTTTAAAGGCGCCATTACGTTCGATATGGAAAACCTGCGCGAGCTACCCGATCATATTGCTGAAATTGAGCATCTGAAAGGTTCTGGCAAGAAAATCGTTACGTATTGTACAGGTGGGATCAAGTGCGAAAAAGCATCAGCTTATCTGCTGGCGCGGGGCTTTGAGAACGTTTATCAGCTTCACGGCGGTATTATCAAATATGGAATAGAAGCCGGTGGTGAAGATTTCGATGGCGAGTGCTACGTATTCGACAACCGCGTAACTGTACCTGTCAATCACGTCAATCCAGCCATTATTTCAACCTGCTACCGCTGCGGTACGCCCACCAGCCGAATGGTGAACTGTGCGAGTCCAGCCTGTAACAATCACTTCACTATGTGCGAAGCCTGCGGGCTTGAGCATCTGGGAACCTGCACCGACGATTGCAAGAATGACCCTAACCTTCGTGAGTATGACGGGACAGGTTATTACGGTAAGCAGACGTTTAGTTATTCACCTGTTCAAGGATTTAAAAGCCGGAAAGGGCAGCGTCTGGAAATTAATCTCACTGGCGAATAGCGAGCGTCATCCAGTTATTGATTTGATAGCACTACGTGTTAGTTGAAGCCGGTAGATGCAGTACGTGTTTATCTGGCGGGAGCCTGGCGTACTACCTTTTGTGCCAATATGCTCTCTTTGTAGAATTATATTTGCCGACCGGTCAAGGAAAGCTGTTTGTGGCTCTGGTAAAGCTTAACAAACGTTTTATTAACTATTGGCAGAAGACCAAACACCGCTTCGTAAACTGTCTTTTTGTCGCACTGCTCACCCAAATTTTCGGCAGCACCTTCAGTCCGATTTACGTACTATTGCAAAATAGTCAATAGTCGGCAGCCAACAGTACCAGGCTGCTGACTATCGACTCTGACTATCGACTATTTTTATGTCTGATCAAAAGCCTTTGATTTTAGTGACGAATGACGATGGCATTACAGCCCCGGGTATTCGCACCCTTGTTGAATTAATGACGCAGCTCGGTACGGTCGTAGTTGTTGCACCGAACAGCCCACAGTCGGGTATGGGTCATGCCATTACCATTGCGAATCCAATCCGTCTTTATCCGTCCGACATCTACGGTGAGATTCCTGCCTACGAATGCTCGGGAACGCCCGCCGACTGCGTTAAACTGGCTAAACACCACGTACTGAAAGATCGTGCTCCTGATTTGGTGGTCAGTGGAATAAACCACGGCAGCAATTCATCCATCAGTATTTTGTATTCGGGCACAATGTCGGCCGCCATTGAAGCGGCTATCGAGGGGATTCCAGCCATTGGGTTTTCGTTGAATGATTTTACCCGGCAAGCCGATTTCGCTCATACGCACGAACATATTCTGACAATTGCACGTAATGTAATAGAGCGCGGTATTAAACCGGGCACAGCGTTGAACGTCAATTTTCCGGCTCGTTCGGCCGAACCGCTGAAAGGAATTCGCATTTGTCGACAGGCCAACGCCAAATGGCAGGAAGTATTTGATGAACGACGTGACCCACATGGTCGGCGTTATTTCTGGCTGGCAGGCGATTTTGTGAATTTCGACACACACGCTGAAGATACCGACGAATACGCGCTGGCTAATAACTATACATCTGTAGTACCTTGTCAGTACGATTTAACGGCCTACAGCATGATGAACGAATTGACAAACTGGAAGCTTTAAACACAATGATGAATGTTCCTGGCAAATCATCACTTATTACTCAATCATGGCCCTCATAGGTAATTTACTTAAAAGTGGGATTCGCCTGACAAACGCTGTTCGACTCAGAAAATTCAATCCGCTACGTCAGCAACGTAAAGCCTTTCGTAAACTCGTTCAGAAAGCGCAGTTTACCAAGTTTGGCACTACGTATCATTTCGATGAGCTACTCCGCGCTATCACGTTTGGTTCCGACCACGAATTTTATGAGAAGTTCAAGCAGTATGTCCCCATCCACGACTATAATAAAATGTTTGACGGCTGGTGGAAACAGACGCTGGCTGGTGAAAAAAATGTAACCTGGCCCGGACGGGTAAAGTATTTTGCCCTTAGTTCGGGTACGTCGGAAGCGGCTACGAAATACATTCCTGTTACGAAAGCCATGTCGAAAGCTATCCAGCGTACCAGCATTCGGCAGATTCTGACCCTGGGGAAATATCAGAATTTACCGGCCACGCTCTATGAAAAAGGATTTCTGATGCTGGGAGGCAGTACAAACCTCAACGCCCGTGAAGGTCATTACGAAGGTGATTTGAGCGGTATTACGGCTAGTCAGATTCCCTTCTGGTTTCAGCGGTTTTATAAGCCCGGTCGGGAAATTGCTCAGGAGCGCGACTGGGCGGTGAAACTGGACGAGATTACGGAAAAAGCCGGCGAGTGGGATATTGGCTACGTAGTAGGCGTTCCGGCCTGGATTCAGTTGCTGATGGAGAAAATTATTGCTCGTTATAACGTCAAAACCATCCATGATATCTGGCCCAATCTGATGGTTTTTGGACACGGGGGCGTATCGTTTGAACCCTATCGGGCGGGTTTTGAGAAGCTCCTTGCCCACCCCATTACGTATATCGAGACCTATCTGGCTTCCGAAGGCTTTATTGCCTACCAGACCCACCCCGATGCTGAAGGCATGCAACTGGTCCTCAACAATGGGTTGTTTTTCGAATTTATTCCGTTCAACGAGCAGAATTTCTCACCCGATGGGGAGCTAACCGAAAAGCCTCAGACTTTGATGATTGACCAGGTAGAAGAAGGAAAAGAATACGCCTTGCTGCTGTCGACCTGCTCTGGTGCCTGGCGCTACCTTATTGGCGATACGATCCGGTTTGTGAATAAAAAACGCGCAGAAATCGTCATTACAGGACGTACCAAGCATTTTTTGAGTCTGTGCGGTGAACACCTCTCCGTCGATAACATGAACAAAGCGATTGAGCTGGTCTCCCAGGAGTTAGGAATTTCAATACGTGAGTTCACGGTAGCAGGCGTTTCGCATGGTACGTTGTTTGCCCATCATTGGTATGTTGGAACCGACGACAAAGTTGATGCAAATGACCTCCGCAACCGGATCGACGCTAAACTGAAAGAATTGAATGATGATTACGCCGTTGAACGTCGGCACGCACTAAAGGATGTCTCGGTAACTGTGCTTCCCAGCAAAACATTCTACGACTGGATGAAAGCAAAAGGTAAGCTGGGTGGTCAGCACAAATTTCCCCGTGTACTGAAAAAGAACCTGATTACTGAATGGGAAGGGTATCTAAAATTGAACTCCGCCAATACGTAGCATCCCCATTCGTTTTACGAACCTAACTGGCCTTTCGGGAGATTGCTTCCGGGAGGCCAGTTTAGTTATTGGCCTTGTCTGCAAGGGAACTAGCTGGGCTGCTTGTTTTAACCGTAAACTACCTCTCTATCAGACTTATGGCCTCCGCTTATACTCAAATTAAATTTTAGTTATAATTACTCAATACATGTAATTTATCATGATAATACTTGTTTATTTTGGTATGCTGTTCATTGAAACGCCGTAACTGTATGACTAGTAAGAAAAATTCATTTCTACCGGGTCCCTGGACACTGATAGCCTGGATTTCCACCGCATTGTTATATATTACCATACGATGGTTGTACTACGTACTGTTTTAGGCCATTAACGATCAAAAATTGTTTTTGTCGCCAGACTAAAGCTCAATAGATATACAGCCAATTTACACGATATGAAAACTGCCTCAACTAACGCTTAAAGGTTTTTGTAGAAGTGTCGTAGAAGTAAGAATAATCACATCCTGCCATTCACCAGTTCATTGCCTTAGACAAGGGTTCAAGCAATCGGTTGTAGGCGATATTGGCTGCTCCAATTAAAAAAACAACCCCCGTTATTCGATTGAAGATAAGCACCACTTTGGGTGTAAAGAGTCTTTTCAGTCGATTGGCATAATAAGCCAGTGCGTTTTCAGTTACGAAAATTCCTACCAGCGCGGCAGTCATGAAGGCGTATTGCTGTGCATCTGAATAATGCAGATGCGAGCGGATGTAGGCCACGATGGCTACCCAAGCCACAAAATTGACGGGATTCAGTGCGTTCAGAAAAAACCCGGTCGTGAAGTAATAGACGAAATTGCCGAAGCGTGTTTTTGGGTAAGCCAGTTTAGGCGTTCCTTTAACAATGTTTACAATTCCTAAGGCTACTAGAAATATGACTCCAACAGTTGCCATAATGTTCTCGAACCCCTGGACGCGAGGAATAAACGACGTACCAATCAGAGCCGCAATAACGAAGATGATGTCACCGGCAATAACGCCCAGCACCATTTTAAATCCTGAACGAAATCCGTTGTCGACGCTATTCTGAATCAGGGCAAAAAAAACGGTTCCGAACGTTAAACACAGTCCTACACCCAATAAAAAACCGAACAGAATTGGTAAAAACACTTATTTGTTAAGTTATGTAGTTGCTACGTGTTATTGCTGTAAAGGTAGTCGTAGAAGAGCACAGCAGGCCAACGGCTAACCTGTTACGTTAAAATTCTACAACTATATATATCGGATAACTGTTAGATTCCCCGCAGGCGCGCCACCATTAAAAGGCCACTTACGCTAAGTGAATCCGTAATTCGACTGGTCATAGCCATATCAACGGCCTCCGCTAATGGCAGCTTCCAGACCCGTAGATCCTCCGTTTCCTCCGGGGCATGGTCGCCCTGAATCAAGTCTTCAGCGATGTAAAGAAATCCTTCTTCATCAGTAGCCGAATTTGACGTATGAATACGGGCTATTTTGGTCCATTTTCTGGCTTCCAGCCCCGTTTCTTCCTTCAATTCGCGCCGGGCCGATTCGAGTGGATCGATACCGAGTGGAGAACCTCCTTCAGGAATTTCCCATGAGTACTCATTCAGCGGATAACGGTACTGTCCAACAAGATACGTATTGCCGTCTGCATCAATTGGAATGACGCCTACCGCTTTATTTTTAAAACTAACGACGCCATAAATTCCTGGCGTACCGGCGGGGGTCAATACGTCTTCGTGTCGGATGGAGAGCCAGGGATTTTCATATTTGACGGATGAGTTCAGCGTCTGCCAGGGGTTTTCTGTTGTATCCATGCTGGGCAAATTCCTTCATAAAAGCTGCTAATTTATCACCTTTATCCCATCCATTGCGCGTATTTCTGGCTTTTCAACTGGTCTGCGCTATTCCCATAAACTTTCCACTTGCTGTGTATTGCACAATGTCAAGAATTTATAGTCGTCGGGATGAAAGATGCTACGTAGTAAATAGTAAAAGCTTATAAATCGGTAAATTCGGGCTAATTCTCTTTTATTCGTTAAGGCTATGCATGAAAAACTTCTGATAACCAGCCTGTTGCTTGGCAGTACGGTTCTGTCGTACGGTCAGGAAGAGAAGCTGGATATGGCAACAATCCAAAAAATTCGTGAGGAAGGTCTACAGCGCTCGCAGGTCATGGAAACGGCTTTTTATCTGACCGATGTCAACGGTCCACGTTTGCAGGGACCGGGGTTCAAAAAAGCGGCCAACTGGGCAAAGGACAAACTAACCAGTTGGGGCTTACAGAATTCCCGTCTGGAGGCCTGGGGCGAATGGGGCACAGGCTGGGGCGTTGAGCATTGTTATCTGGCCATGACGGCTCCTTATTACAAACCGATCATTGCCGTACCAAGAGCCTGGAGTGGCAGTACGAATAAGTTACAGGCCGCCGAGATTCTTTACATTAGTGCATCGGACACAACTGGTCTGGAGAGTTATCGTAATAAGCTGAAAAACAAGATCATTCTGCTGGATCAATCCTACAAGATCACCCCAACTTTCAAAGCTGATGCGAATCGATACACTGACGAAGCACTCCAGAAAATGGCCGGTGAAACCGTTAGCCAACGTACCGACACTACGTATCGCCGGATGATTCTGGCCATGCGTACGCAGAACGCCTTCAATCAGAAAATGCGTAAGCTGGCCAAGCAGGAAGGCGCGTTAGGGATGCTGAACACCACCCAGAACAGTGTTGATGGTACGTTGTTTGTTAGTGGCGACTATGCCAATGCAGCGCTGGGCGCTACGCCCGACGATCTGGCCGATCTGAACATAGCCGTTGAAGATTACCTTACGCTCTGCCGACTGATGAAAGCGGGCGTACCCGTCAAACTGGATATTGATGTACGTACTAAATTTTATCGGGACGACACCAAAGGTTATAACGTACTGGCGGAAATTCCGGGTACCGATCCGAAACTGAAAGACGAAGTAGTTATGCTGGGCGCTCACTTCGATTCCTGGCATGCCGCTACCGGAGCTACGGACAATGCCGCGGGCAGTTCGGTCATGATGGAGGCTGTACGAATCCTGAAAACGATTGGTGTGAAACCACGCCGTACGATACGTATTGCGCTCTGGAGCGGTGAAGAACAAGGTTTGCACGGGTCTAAAAACTACGTTACCAACCATTTCGTCGATCCTGCAACGCAGAAGCTAACTAAGGAGGGCGATAACATTGCCGCCTATTTCAACCTCGATAATGGAACAGGAAAGATTCGGGGCGTTTATCTACAGGAGAATCAGGCAGTTGGGCCTATTTTTACGCAATGGCTAAAACCATTCAACGATTTGGGGGCAATTGCTGTAACGCCCAAAAACACAGGCGGCACCGATCACCTCTCGTTCGACCGGGTTGGTCTGCCGGGTTTTCAGTTCATACAGGACCCGATTGAATACGGCACACGCACTCACCACACCAACATGGATACGTACGATCATCTGCTCCCCGACGACCTGAAACAAGCCGCTACAATTGTTGCCAGCTTTGTGTATAATGCGGCCATGCGGGATGAGAAACTGCCGCGGAAGACGGCAGCCGCTCAGGCAGCCCGGTAAACTGGTACTGTATGCATCAGAATGGATAAAACCCTAATTTTATTCATTCTGATGCACCGTAATTTGCCCGCCGATGCGATGATAAGAAAACTACATTCTATCTTTTTAATTAATCTTCTGATTACTTTATCGGGCGTATCCTTCGGGCAAACGATTGGTAATCATACAGCGAAGCCGTTTGTACTGGGCAGGATTGATTCGATTCAATCGACCGAATTAAATGAAACCAGAATCCTGAATATTTACCTGCCGGAAGGCTATTCAAATGATTCGATTGCGAATTACCCAGTTATTTATTTGCTGGACGGCTCGGCTGATGAAGATTTCATTCATATTGCGGGTTTGGTTCAGTTTGCGAATTTTTCCTGGGTTAACTGGCTGCCCAAGTCGATTGTGGTTGGCATTGCGAATGTTGACAGGAGACGGGATTTCACGTATCCAACCACAATAGAAAAAGATAAGCAGGATTATCCAACTACCGGACATTCGAATCGGTTCATCGCCTTTTTAGAGAAAGAATTACAGCCGTATATCCATAAAAAGTACAGCACTAACCCGTCAAAAACAATCATCGGTCAATCGTTGGGCGGCTTGCTGGCTACGGAAATTCTTTTCAAAAAGCCAGCCATGTTCAATCACTACATTATTGTTAGTCCGAGTTTATGGTGGGATAACAAATCACTGCTTATGCACAAACCGCTTTTCCTGGAGCCCAGCTTTCGTCAGCAAATAACCGTTTTTGTGGGCGTAGGAAATGAAGGCAAGATTATGGAAACAGACGTAAGACGATTGATCGACGTAGTGAAAAAAGGGAGTACAGTAATGCCTGATTTCCAGTATTTTGCAAATGAAAATCACGCGACTATTTTTCATTTAGCGGTTTATAAAGCGTTCGAGCGTTTTAAAAGTAAGCGTTAATGGTTTATAGCGTTCTTCATCAGTATGAGAATTATCCCTTCCCTTCTTTGCTTTTTACTTATCAGCTCGGCTCACGCGCAGACGATACGGTACGAAATGGCCTTCCCAAACGCGATTCATCATGAAGCGCAGATTACCCTGACCGTTACGCAATTACCAAATCAGGCGGCTGTTTTTCGGATGAGTCGTTCTTCGCCGGGTCGGTACGCTACGCATGAATTCGGGAAGAATGTGTATAACGTAAAGGCCTCCGATGAGCAGAATCGACCCCTAGCCGTTACACGTACCGACGGCGATGTGTATACCGTACCAAAGCATAAGGGGACCATCAAGCTGAGTTATACACTTTTCGGGAATTATCCGGACGGTACGTATATGGGCATCGATCCACAGAGTATTCACTTAAATATGCCCGCTACGTTCATATGGATCAAGGGTTTCGATCAGCGGCCTATCGAAGTTAAATTCAATCTGCCAGGCGAAAATGCGGGCGTTATTGCTACTCAGTTGGTGCCTACGGCCGACCGGTTTACGTTCACAGCACCAGGTCTCCAGTATTTCATGGACTCGCCCACGAAGATCGGAAAGCTAAACATTAAGGAATGGAAGCGAACGAATACCGATGGCAAGCCCGTTACGTTCCGGCTAGCACTGGAAGCAGCCGTTGCAGACTCCACAGCGGACAACTTCGCGAAGAAGATAACCTGCATCGTCGATCAGGCAAAAGCCGTTTATGGCGAATTTCCGACGTATGACTATGGCAGCTACACGTTCCTGGCCAGCCTGAACCCGTACGTTCGGGGCGATGGTATGGAACACCGAAACTCAACCATGATTACCGTCCCGATTGCCTTCACGGGGCCGGAGCATGTACTGGGCGTATTTGCACACGAGTTTTTTCACTGCTGGAACGTCGAACGGATTCGCCCGAAAACGCTGGAACCGTTCAACTTCGAGAAAAGCAACATGAGCTATGAACTCTGGTTTGCTGAAGGGTTTACGCAATATTATGGGGAATTGCTGCTTACACGAGCAGGTTTGACGGCTGTTCCCGATTACATGAATACACTGACGGGAATTATATCGGGGAAACAATTAACTCCCGGTGGTACGTATTACTCCCCCATCGACGCAAGCTGTCATGCCGTTTTTGTGGATGCAGGCTCCTCCGTCGACCGGTCGAATTACGCCAACATGTTCACGTCTTACTACACGTATGGAGCAGCCGTAGCACTGGCGCTGGATCTGGAATTACGCCAGCGCAATCAATCCCTTGATACGTATATGCAAGCCGTCTGGAAGCGTTTCGGCAAGACGGAACAGCCCTATACGGTTGATGGATTACAAACCGTTCTGACTCAGATTACTACGTCTGAGTTCGCCCGATCTTTTTTCAGTAAATACGTTTATGGCCACGAAGCAATTGATTATGCCTCCCTACTGACCAAGGCTGGATTGGCCTTAAAAAAGGCGCAGGAAGGCAAAGCCTGGCTCGGTAACGTCCGCTATTCAGAAACCGATAAGGGATTGACGATTGTAGCCAATACGGTCCGGGAAACTCCAATTTACAAGGCCGGTTTAGATATTGACGACATTATCACAGCCGTTGACGGTCAACCCGTTACGTCCGTTTCCGACGTCCAGAACAGGCTGACCCAACACAAGCCCGGTGATGTTATTCAGGTTGCTTATATACATCGGGGCGAATCTAGGACGGCGCCAGTATCTCTCATCGAAAACCCGGGTTTGTCCGTTCAGTTGTACGAAACCGCAGGGTTGTCGCTCACGCCGGAAATGCAAAAGTTTCGCGATAACTGGCTAGGCGCCAAACCCACCAAATGACCTTCCTGGATTAACGCAGGTCTACGAGTAGGTTCTCAACCGCGCCTGAATAAAATTCTATTCAGACAGATTAAAAAAATCTAGTACTTTTTCAATAAAGTTTATGCATATTAAAAACCGATATGTTAAATAATATCATATAATTCTCCTATTTCAGGCGAATTTGAGTTAAAAAAAGCCTGAAATTCTAGGAATTACGAAGGATAGGATTTAAACTTTTCTAATACATTTTAATTTCTTTCTCACCTCATTTTAATACGGTAAAGGTTGATTTGTGTCAAAGCAAAACGGACGCAGATCTATGCAACGCCGGAATTACTCCCCGATTTTATTCTCAGGTTCCAGGTTAGCGCTGGCGCTGCCAAGGGCGCTCCATGCGTTTTGGCCAAATTGCTACTTATTCCGTAACGGATATGCATCAGCTCGTTCAGTCGTCCGATTGAAACCGGTACCTATTACCGTTGGGCTAAACGAGCGACCCGTAAGAGCTATCCTGAAATGATTCGATTAGAAAAACAGAACCTTCACATAAATCCGCCATACCACGTAGTGAGAACAAAAAATAAAAATATCATGAATAGAAGTCTCGTGCTCATGAGTTTGTGCGCCTTATTCTACTGCACAAGCTGCTCACACAAGGAAGAAGAAAAGGAGGAAGAAATTAAATACTCGGTTACCAGTCCGTTAAAAAAAGACACCACGATCACGAATCAGTACGTGTGCCAGATTCGATCCATTCAGCATATTGAGCTTCGAGCGCTGGAGAAAGGGTATCTACAGAAAATTTTTGTAGACGAAGGTCAGCACGTTAAGAAAGGCCAGCTCATGTTCCAGATTCTGCCGATACAGTATCAGGCAGAATTGCAGAAAGCCGAAGCAGAAGCCAACTTCGTCGGTGTCGAGTATAAAAACACAAAAGCGCTGGCAGACAGCAACATTGTCTCGAAAAACGAGTTGGCACTGGCCAAAGCTAAGCTGGACAAGGCAAACGCCGAAGTGTCTCTGGCGAAAGTCCATCTTGGATTCACTGAAGTACGGGCTCCTTTCGACGGGATTATGGACCATTTTCAGGTGCGGCTGGGTAGCCTGGTCAACGAAGGCGATTTGCTTACTACGTTGTCAGACAACAGTAAAATGTGGGTGTATTTCAACGTACCAGAAGCCGAGTATCTGAACTATAAAACCCACGCTCAACAGGAAAACCTGAATAACGTAAACCTGTTGATGGCTAACAATCAGGTATTTACACATCCGGGTGTGGTACAAACTATTGAAGCGGATTTCAACAACGAAACCGGCAACATCGCTTTCCGCGCTACGTTCCCCAATCCGAACGGGCTGCTACGTCATGGCGAAACAGGTAATATTCAAATGACCTTACCGCTCAAAAATGCCATGATCATTCCGCAGAAGGCCACTTTCGAGGTTCTGGAAAAGAAGTACGTATATGTAGTGGATAAAGACAACAAAATACGATCCAGAGAGATCGATATTGCAGCAGAACTGCCTCACATTTTCGTGGTCAAAGGTGGGTTGAATCCATCGGACAAAATTCTTCTGGAAGGCTTACGTCAAGTAAAGGAGAACGAAAAGATAGCCTACACATTCGTACAGCCGGCTTCGGTTATATCGCACCTGGATCTGTACGCCGAATGAGTAAAGGGAGTAAAAAACAAAATACTATTTATCAGTCAGTTAGCCGAGAGCGATCCCTCTTATTCATTTTGAATTGCTCATTCATTTAAACCAGAAAACATGTTCAATAAATTCATACGAAGGCCCGTATTCGCTATTGTTATATCGGTCATGATCGTCTTTATCGGCATACTGGCTATCAAGAAATTACCGATTTCTCAATTCCCGGATATAGCCCCTACAACGGTCAATATTTTCATTGCTTACCCTGGGTCCAGCGCCGACGTACTGGTAAAATCCACGCTGATTACGCTGGAGCAGGCCATCAACGGCGTACAGGATATGCGGTATATTGCTACGGATGCAACCAGTGCGGGCGAGGCCACCCTTCGGATTATTTTCGAACCCGGTACAGACCCGAACGATGCCGTTATCCGGGTTAAAACAAGGGTTGACCAGGTTATGCCACTTCTGCCCGAACTGGTTCAGCGTGAAGGGGTTATTATCACCCCCATCCAGCCCAGTATGTTGATGTACGTCAACCTCTATTCGAAGACGAAGAGTATTGACGAGAAATTTCTGTTCAACTACGCTACGGTCAAAATGATCCCTGAAATTCAACGGACTAAGGGGATAGCCAGAGCGCAGATATTAGGTAGCCGACGCTATGCGATGCGGGTTTGGCTAAATCCTGACCGCATGCGGGCTTACAACATCTCTACGGAAGAAGTAATGAAGGCCCTCGGCGAGCAAAGTATTATTGGCCGACCAGGCCGAATTGGTCAAAGCTCCGGTATAGCAGCCCAGTCGCTGGAATACGTACTAACCTATAAAGGCCGGTATAGCGAGCCGAAAGAGTACGAAAGTATCATTATTCGGGCCAATCCGGAGGGAGAAAGCATTCACTTGAGGGACATTGCCAGAGTAGAACTAGGCAGCGAATTCTTCGATATTTATTCCAACCTGGATGGTCATGCTTCGGCCGCTATTGTGTTACGTCAAAACTATGGCAGTAATGCCAGCGACGTAATCGAAGAAGTCAAAACCAAGCTTGAAGCCATGAAAGCGTCCTTCCCTCCGGGAATGGATTATAAAATCAGCTACGACGTATCGCAATTTCTGGATGCTTCGATTGAGCAGGTGATTGATACGTTGCGGGACGCGTTTATTCTGGTTGCTCTGGTTGTGTTTATCTTCCTGGGCGACTGGCGTTCTACCCTGATTCCGATTCTGGCGGTTCCGGTGTCCTTGATTGGAGCGTTTTTTGTGATTCAGGCCTTTGGGCTTTCCATCAACTTGATTACGCTTTTTGCGCTGGTACTGGCTATTGGTATTGTGGTCGACGATGCGATTGTGGTGGTCGAAGCCGTACACGCCAAGATGGAGGAAGAGCCACATCTAACCCCTTTTGGTGCCGTTAAAAAAGTACTTGGTGAAATTAGCGGAGCGATTATTGCCATTACAATGGTGATGGTGTCGGTATTCCTGCCGATCTCCTTTATGTCGGGCCCGGTCGGTACGTTCTATCGTCAATTCTCCATTACGATGGCCAGTTCGATTGTGATTTCGGCCTTGATTGCTCTGACGCTTACTCCTGTTCTGTGTGCCATGCTGTTAAAAAATCATCATGGACATGCCCGGAAGAAAAGTTTGATGACCCGCGCAATCGACAGTTTTAACCGTGGATTCGATAAAATGACCGGGCGCTACGTTGGCCTGTTGAAATTAATTGTCAACCGGCGTGTCGTTACGTTTATCGTGTTAGGTGCTTTCTGTCTGGGAATCGCCTACGAGAATCAGATTCTGCCCGCCGGTTTTATCCCGAATGAAGACCAGAGTACGATTTATGCCATTATCCAGACACCGCCGGGCTCTACGCTGGAAAAAACCAATGAGGTTTCCCGACGGCTTCAAAAGATTTGTGAAGAAGTGCCGGGCATCGAATCGGTGTCATCACTGGCTGGTTACGAGATCATGACCGAAGGACGCGGTTCCAACGCCGGTACGTGTCTGATCAACCTGAAACCCTGGTCGCAGCGCGATCATAACGTAAAGGAAATCATGGAAGAACTGGAGGTGAAATCGAAAGGACTTGGCGCTACAGTCGAATTCTTCGAGCCACCAGCCATTCCTGGCTTTGGTACGTCGGGTGGTTTTTCGATGCGCTTGCTGGATAAAAATACGGATACAGACTATAGTCAGTTCGATAAAGTTAACAAGCAATTCATGGAGAATCTGGGCAAGCGTAAAGAGCTTACCGGCCTGTTCACCTTTTTTGCGGCAAACTATCCGCAGTATGAACTGGAAATCGACAATAACCTGGCCATGCAAAAAGGAGTGTCTATCGGTAAAGCGATGGATAACCTCAATATTCTGATTGGTAGTACGTACGAACAAGGGTTTATCAAATTCAACCAGTTCTTTAAAGTATACGTGCAGTCTGATCCTAGCTTCAGACGGCTCCCGACCGATCTGTTAAAGTTGTTTGTTAAAAATGACGCGGGTGAAATGGTCCCCTACTCGTCCTTTATGACGTTGAAAAAAGGGCAGGGTCCTAATGAAATTACCCGATTCAATTTATACAATTCGGCTGCTATTCAGGGGCTTCCGGCCAAAGGATACACGACCGCAGAAGCAATTCAGGCCATTCGGGAAGTGTCCGCTAAAACACTACCCAAAGGATATGATATCGCTTTTGAAGGACTTTCCTACGATGAATCGATTCGGGGCAATGAAACGCTCTATGTTTTTCTGATTGTGGTAGCCTTTGTTTACCTGGTGCTGGCTGCTCAATACGAAAGTTTTATCATTCCGTTAGCCGTTTTGTTCTCCCTGCCAGTCGGGATATTCGGTTCGTTCCTGCTGCTCAAACTGATGGGGCTGGAGAACAACATCTATGCGCAGATTGGGCTTATCATGCTGGTTGGTCTGTTGGGTAAGAATGCCGTGTTGATTGTCGAATTTGCGGTTCAGAAACGACAGCAGGGAGAAACAATTCTCAACGCAGCGATTGAAGGAGCCAGGGTCCGTTTCCGCCCGATTCTGATGACTTCGTTCGCCTTTGTTGCCGGATTGATTCCATTGATTCTGGCAAAGGGCGCGGGTGCAATCGGGAACCGGACCATTGGTGCATCGGCTATGGGTGGCATGTTATTCGGAACCATTTTCGGGGTTGTTATCATCCCTGGCCTGTATTACATCTTTGGCCATCTGGCCGATGGTCGCAAACTGATAAAAGGCGAAGAAGATGATTCGTTAACCGAAAATCTTGTCCATTCAGTAGATCATTTTCCCCAACCTGAAGAAAGTGAAGTCAATGAGTAATAAACAAATTTTAAGTTGGGCAGGAATAACGCTTCTTGCCCTACTCCACACTGCCTGCAGCGTACCACGCCTGGTTCAGAAAACAGAGAACAGGAATGTCCCGGCGAGTTATAACGGCTCGCAGGACTCCACCAATACCGCAAAGACCGTCTGGAGGCAGTATTTCACAGATCCTTTCCTGACGGCCCTGATTGATACGGCCTTGCACAACAACCAGGAGTTAAACATTACGTTTCAGGAAATTCAGGTTGCCAACAACGAGATACTAGCCAGACAGGGGGAATATCAACCCTTCGTTACGTTGGGGGGCGGCACGGGTGCCGAGAAAGTATCCCGATACACCAGTAAGGGCGCCAGTGATGAGCTGTCGGAGATAAAACCCGGCAAACCAACGCCAACTATTTTACCCAATACGTATATCGGGGCTTTTGCGAGCTGGGAAGTCGATATCTGGCGCAAGCTACGTAATGCCAAGAAAGCGGCAGTCGCTAATTATCTGGCTTCTGTGGAAGGCAAAAACTTTCAGGTGACTAACCTGGTAGCGGAAATTGCCAACTCGTACTACGAACTGATGGCGCTGGATAATCAGCTAGGTATTATTCGGCAGAACATCGATATTCTAACGAATGCCCTATCGATTATAAGGCAGGAGAAAGAAGCGGCCAAAGTGACCGAGCTGGCGGTACGTCGGTTTGAAGCCGAGGTGTTTAAAACGCAAAGTCTTCAATACGAAATTCAGCAGAAGATTATTGAAACAGAAAACCGAATCAACTTTCTGGTAGGTAGGTTTCCGCAACCGGTTCAGCGTAATTCCCAGAATTTCAATACGTTGATACCTTCTCCGATTCAGGCGGGTGTACCTTCACAGCTATTGGAAAATCGACCTGATGTCCGACAAGCTGAATTGAGACTGGAAGCGGCCAAGCTGGATGTGAACGTAGCAAGGGCCAATTTCTACCCTTCGTTACGTCTCACCGGTTCATTGGGCGTAATGGCTTACAACCCTATGTATTTGGCTAATTTTCCGGAGTCGATATTTGCTTCGCTGTTAGGCGATTTGGTTGGGCCACTGGTGAATAAAAACGCCATTACGGCTACGTACAGAAGCGCCAATGCCAAACAGATACAGTCGGTATATGATTACGAGCGAACGGTGCTGAATGCGTACATCGAGGTGGTCAATCAGTTGGCTAATATCAATAACCTGGGTCAGAAATACACGATGAAGAACAATCAGGTTCAGGCACTTACCCAATCGACCAATATATCGCTTAAGTTATTCACGTCGGCCAGAGCTGATTATATGGAAGTATTATTGACGCAACGCGACGTACTGGAATCGAGAATGGAGCTTATCGAAACCAGAATGCAGCAAATGAATGCTCAGGTTAATACGTACCGGGCACTGGGTGGAGGCTGGAAGTAGATTTGTATACCAACAACCCCGCATGAATCCCTACCTTTGTGTTACGTACGCTATCCGCAGGGCTTCATGAGTGCCAGTCAACAAACGAAATACCGCTGGATGGGCATCTCGCTGGGACTAAGCCTTGTCCTGCTGATTCTCAAATTCACAGCTTATTTTTTAACCTCTTCAACCGCCATCCTTTCCGATGCGGTTGAATCCATTGTGAACGTAATAGCCAGCGGCTTTGCTTTCTACAGTATTTATTTAGCGGGCCAGCCTGCCGATCAAAATCACCCCTACGGCCACGGCAAGATCGAATTTCTATCTTCCGGCTTTGAGGGAGCGATGATTCTGTCGGCAGGTTTGGTCATTATCTGGCAGGCCATTCTAAGTTTTTTTGAGCCTAAGCCCCTAAGTAACCTCGATTGGGGGGTAGCGCTCGTTGGCTTAACAGCCGCTGCGAATGCTTTCGTAGGCTGGATGCTAATTCGTAAGGGTCGACAGACGGATTCGGCCGCACTGACTGCCGATGGTCAGCATTTGCTCACGGATACGTTTAGCAGTGTTGTTGTCATGATTGGCGTAGCGCTCGTTTGGCTGACAGGCCAGCATTGGATCGACAGTGCCTTGTCGGTAGGCATTGCGCTTGTTATTATTTACAACGGCTTCACGATTGCGCGCCAATCCATTGCCCGGCTTATGGATGAAGCCGACGTACCGACAATTCACCGGGTCGTTGATCTGTTAAATACTCGAAAAGATCGCAACTGGATCGACGTTCATAACCTGCGCGTCCAGAAATACGGGGCCGATCTTCACATCGACTGTCACCTGACACTTCCTTATTATTGGGAGTTGAATAAAGTTCATGACGAAGTCCATCACTTCGAAGATACGCTGAAAGAGGGCTTTCAGGCTGAAGTCGAGATTTTCGTACATACCGACCCCTGCGAAAAAGCTTGCTGCCATTACTGTCGGGTTGCTAATTGCCCCGTACGCGGCTCCGCATTTGTCCGTAATGTGGAGTGGACAGCGGAAAATCTGCCGCTCAATCAGAAGCATTTTATGCCAGCATCAACTCCTGCTACGTAGGACACTGATAGCCTTCCTACTGTTCGGCTTCGGCCTAATTATGTCTGTTCGTTCAAGTCCAGATTGTTATTCCCATGCTTCTACTCATTAGAATTGGATGATTTATTATTTTTAGCAAAAAAGTTGTATTAATTCTTTTTATTTACCAATTTTGACTCATCTACTACTCAAGCAGAGGAGTATCCATCATTGCTTTTTTCAATTCAGGTTGTATTCAAACAGGAAAGGCTGGTCGCGCTACGACCAGCCTTTTTTATGCAAAGCGAAATAGGGCCTGGGATTTGGGGCAGAGGATGAAACGAGAGCACATTGTTTACCCTCTGCCCCAAACCCCAGGCCATATACTGTTTCAACGCCCACAAATGCCCTTAAAATCGCAGTATTGGCAGATTTCGATCTGATCTGTTTTACGAAATGGTTGGGTTGGATCAAGAATCTGTTGAACTAACTGGCGCAATAAATCTTCCGAATTGGCAATGTATTGGTCCGGATCATCGCCATCGCCAAACCGTACAGGGTTCGTTTTAAATCCTCCGGAAATATCACGAAACGAATAAAAGCCAGCTTCAACCGGCAAGCCTTTAGCCGGAAAAATATCCCGCTTAGCTCTGTCGCGCGGCAGTCCTCCATAATCACGGATGTTTTTTATAGTCAGATATCTGTACAGCCATAACTGTCGCATCTTATCTTCCCGGCTGTCTCTCAGCAATTTCTCCGGCAAATCTTTCGGCGTTTTGTCCGCCAGCTCAACCTTCCCTGTTTTGTAATCAACGATACGTATTTGATCACCAATTTTTTCGATACGGTCAATCTTCCCGGCAATCCGCACATGAATAATTTTATTTCCGTCAATAGGTACGTCCAGCGTGGTATCGAGCGTCTGCTCCGTGCTGATAACAGTTAGGCCCGTCAGCGAATTCTGTTGCTTCTGAAAGTCGAGCATCAGTTTTTGAGCCAGTTCATAGAGTAACAGATTCATACCCGACTCAATAACCCGACCTTTCATCGACTTCGCAAATTCTTCTTCCAGCAGGTTTTTGATGATCGTCTCATCAATCGGCAGGTTTTTTAGTCGATAATCGATATCCAGCCGCTCCATGACCTTATGCAACCAGCTGCCAAATTCAGCCGCACCCATTTTTTCTTCAATATCTTCTTCCTCGCTGATGTTGACAATCCGGCTGAAATAAAACCGCATCGAACAGCTCACAAACTGGTTCAGATAAGACGGATACAGCCCTCGGGTGGTGAGCAACGTAATTAGTTTACTACGTATCTCCTGCGTTTTTGGCACACTCAGCCTGGTCAGATCCGCCATTTTTTCGCTCCCTGTCTGACCGAAACGTACCGTTGGGTAACTAATGCGAATGAGCCCCTTGGCCTTGGGCACCAGTTCGTGCTCAATCTGCCGAATAAACCGGCTTGGCTCACCTTTGCTGTTACCGTACGCATCCGTCGACGTAGTGTAGAGCAGAACAATATCGTTTGCCCGTTGCAACAGCCGGTAAAAATGGTAGGCCATGACCGCTTCCTGTTCGCGATACGTTGGCAGTTTCAGTTCGGACGCTATATCAAAAGGTATCAACGAGTTCAGCCTTCTCGACTGCGGAAAAACACCCTCATTGACCGACAGAATAATAACTCGATCAAAGTCCAGTGCCCGCGTTTCGAGCATTCCCATAATCTGCAACTGGCTTTTGCCTTCACTTGTAAACGGAATGCTCGTCTGCCGAATCAACTCATATAGAAACTGCCGAAAACTGCGTATGGTGACGGCGGGGCGCGGGGCATGGGGTTTTGCTGCTTCCCCCTTTTCCCCTGCCCCGCGCTCTAACGTTGCCTCGAGTTGACGAAGAAGGGTGTAGAACAAATACAGGTACTCTATTTCAATAGCGTCCTGACTGGTTCGATAAACATCACGCAGCAGGTCAATCAGGTCGTAGAATGTTCGGATGGCTTGCACCGGATTCTCGTCAGGCCAGCGCGAGAATAGTACCCTTACGAGTGGATCGTTCTGTCCTAATTCCTGAATTTCCTTTTCGGTCAGGTAAACGCGCTGATCCCGTACGATTACTTTCGCCATCCACTGAAACAAGGGCTCGGGCGGTAAAACCTCACCTGACTCCAGCGTTTCTTCCAGCGATTTCAGGTTCCGAATCCGCTCATATTGCTTCACAAACGGATGACTCAGCACCTTTACTACGTGGCGATGGTGAAACTTCGGAATTTTTAAATCGCGTCCGTCTTTCGTTCGAAATTCGTGTATCGTCCGCTGCATCTCAAACAACGTATCGATCAGGGTAAACAGCAACGACGAACGTAGTGATAAGCCCATCGTTACGTTCAAATCCGTTACGCTTTCATCCAGCGCATACAGTACGGGTACCAGCAACGTTTCATCCGCAAGGACGATGGCGGTTTTCTGGCGTGCAGCATGGGGCAAAGGGCTAAGGGTAGAGAGGGTTGCCTTCTCCTGACCCTTATCTCTCTGTCCATTGCTCTCTGCCCTCTGCCACTCGCTGTAAATTTTCCCCGCTACCTTCGTCTGCATACTGGCATTGGGAACTCCAACGACACGAATATTCTTCTCAGTACCTAACAGATTGTTAGACAGTTGTGACAAATCTTCGTGATTCTGTTTCGAGAAAAACCAGCCGTTGTCTTTGTATCGACGCAGAAACTCACCTGCTTCCTGCCGCCAGTCATTGATGTAATACTGGTCTGCATCCCAAACCAGCTCGGCCTTCTGGGCATCAACCAGTACACGAATAATATATTCCTCCGCGCGACTGAGCGCATTGAAACCTACAAAATAGATACGTTCATAAGCCAGGTTATCCCGAATGAGCGATTCAACATTCTGGGCTAATAATCGATAGGCCATCCCCCGATACGCCAGCCCTTGCTCAGTCAGCCGCTGACGTAAAGCGTTATAGGCTGTCTGCAAATTCTCGAAGAGCCTGAAATAACGTAATGTACCGGGCGTTTCGACGATCGGTTTGGCCGATGATGGCATATCCACCTGCCAGCGTTCGAGTGCTTTAGCAGCTGTCAGGTAACTGAACAGTTCGTTGGTATTAACCAGATATTGATCAATACGATCGAAATCAGCCAGCAGTACAGATGCCCATCCGATAAATTGTTCGAACTCAACCTGCGGGTCGATTTCCTTAAAAACATCGTAGAGTTCAAACAGCAGACTGACCGAGTCAATTAACTGCACACCAGCCGCCTGGGTGATAAAATCGTCGACGGCTAACGTGTGAGGAGCCAGAAAAGGTCGGTCGGAAAGCGCAGCCAGCTCGTCGAGGAAAACGGATACAGCCCGGCGAGTCGGCAAAATTACCCAAACGTCGCTCAGGCTGGGACCATGAGCTTCGAAAACACGTTGGGCCGTTTTTTGAAGAAAAGTCAATCGTTATTACTGATTAATCGTTAGTCAAATTTAGCACATCCCCACCACACTATTACCGGATAACTGTCCCCGTAGCTAAAATAACTAAACCTCAGGGGGCGGTTAGCGAGTTATCTATGAGTAACATCCCGCAAATTATTCATGAGAGCCGCAGTGATTGATCAGTACGGAGACAGTCAGCAATTACACGTAGCCGATGCACCCAAACCAGAAGTCGATACACACGATGTGCTCATCCACGTTCATGCCACAGGCATTAATCCTATGGATAGCAAGATTCGGTCAGGCGACATGAAACTGATTTTATCGACGGATTTCCCAAAAATACTGGGTGCAGAATGCGCTGGCGTCGTTATGGAAGTTGGCCTGATGATTACAGATCTACAGGTCGGCGATCGGGTAATAGCGTCGTTGGGTGCAAAGGGAGGTGGCTATGCAGATTACGCGGTAGCGGAGCGAAAAAACGTTGTTAAGATACCGGATGAAGTAAGTTTTGAGCAGGCAGCCGCCGTTCCTGTCGGGGCACTAACGGCTCTTCAGGCCCTTCGGGAAAAGGGCCACCTTCGCCCTAACGATCGTGTATTGATCAACGGAGCTTCGGGAGGAGTTGGCGCATTTGCTGTGCAGATTGCCCGCTTGATGGGTGGACAGGTAACGGCCGTTTGTAGTGCAGATAATGCTGCTCTGGTATTAGAGCTGGGAGCCGATCATGTGATTGATCATAACACAACCGATTTTACGCAACAGCCAGAACAATACAACATCGTTTTCGACGCGATCGGGAAGAGCAGCTATGACTTGTGTAAAAACGTACTGACGGAAGACGGCATCTACGTAACAACCCTTCCTTCGCCCAAACAGCTTGTGGATCAGGTTGTCAGCCTGTTCAAATCCCAGAAAGCCGAATCGCTCATTGCCAGCTTCAATCAGCAGGATGCTACGTGGCTCTTAAAGCAAATGGCCGAGGGAAAGCTGCAAACGGTTATTGACCGGACGTATCAGTTACACGAACTTCCTCAGGCCCACGACTACAGTGAGTCGGGCAAAGTAAAAGGCAAACTAATTCTGAAGCTCATTGAGGATTAACCAAATAAGCGCGTTACGTTGAAGCCCTGCCAGCGATTCATTTGCCAGTCACAGCCAGTACAATATCGTCGGGTTTGTAAAACAGATCAATTCCGGGATAAGAGGCCAGTGCGTCGGCACGTGTGTATCCCCAGCAAACCGCTCCAAATGCCATGACAGCTTCCTTTGCAGCTTCGATATCGCGGATTTCGTCCCCTACGCAGAGAACCTCGCCGGACGTAACACCGCTTTTTGTAATTGCCTTTTTGAATTTATGCTGCTTCCCAAATATCGACGTACCACAGCCGTAATACGTAATGAGCGAAGCGTTTTCCGGGCCAAGCACCCGGCGGATGTTGGCCTCAGAGTTGGAACTAACAACAGCCAGTTGAACTCCCAGATCTGATAATTGCTTCAGCACGTCGGAAATGCCATCGAACAAACGAATCTGATCAATGTCGCGGCTCATCAGACGAATGAATGAACTGGCAATAAGCGGTATTTTCCAGGCAGGTAATTTGGCATTTTTCATCAGTTGGCGTGCATCCATTCCCCGCAACTGATCAACATTTTGAGTATCAATAGGCGGAAAATCATATTTCTCAGCCAATATATTTACCGTTTGTAGAAAATAAGGAAAAGAGTCGGCCAGCGTACCGTCAAAGTCAAAAATGACTAGCTTGTATTTCATCGTAAAAGAAAAAAACTAATGTCAACATAATCATAATTACGGCACCTCTGAACCAAGAACTTATCGAACGAATATTCTTATAAATATATAATGTTTTTTTAGGACATTATATGTATTACTTTTAGCTTTAAGTTTATTCACTTCACTGGTTATTTTGTTCAGTGGTCAGTAAAGTTGGTGTAAGATACAAGCTAGAAATTCAGGTTCGCTTAACAGGATTGAGTATGAAATGGTCATTTGTAATCCAGCAAAAACTGAAAGCGGCTCTGTTGTTGACAGGACTAATGGCCGTTATCATCCTCACTACGTTAGTGGCAACTCATAATATCCGAGGAATCGATCGGTCTTCTACGTCTATGTATCAGGATCGACTTGTACCAGCCATTAGCATTGTCTACTTAAGTGAAAACCTCTACAAGAAAAGGCTGCTGGTTGAAAATTACCTTTTATCCGAAGCGAGAGCTACGCCTGTCGAAATACGAGAGCAGTTGAAGGCGTACAATACGACGATTGATTCACTGATCTACGATTTTGAAAAGACTTACCTGGTTCGGGAAGAATCGAGAAGTCTGCACGCGTTTAAAGCCTGTCTTAGCGTGTATGCGTCGATGGAACAAACGATTCTGCAACTTAGTGAAACGGGCAATCGGGAAGCGAGCCATGCTCTTTTTGAAAGACAAAGTTCGGCTACTTTCCAGCAAAGCATTACGTTATTGAACGAACTGATTAAAATTCAATCCATTGTTGGCCAGGAACTGTTCAATAACTCTCGAAGCGAAGCGTCGCAGTTTAGTATAATTTCAACTGTACAGATTGGGATCTCTATTATCATTGGCCTGATCATTTTAGGCTTAATTCATAACGCCAAATTAATCGATCAGGACAGGCAACCTTTTCATCTTAATTGAATTCTTAATCCTTTAGCGTAGCTACTTTACGATCTACCTCCTCCGCGCCAGCGCCTGTGCCATTCGCTCCTGAACTTTGCGCGGTCCTCTTCGCTCATCTGACGCCATTTTTCGCGCCAATTGGGGTCACCACCGTAATAGGAGCCCCTCGATGGCCGACCAAACTTGAAGCCTCCGAACAAAATTCGCGATAGAATCAGGATGCCCATAGCCTGCCAGAACGTAACGGTTTTGACGCCCGTAACGGCCACCAGTACGTTGTTCCAGAGCCAATATACGACGAACGTAATTAACCCCAGAACCAAAAGTATAAGCAGAGGGAAAAACCGGAATCGTCTTCGTCCATAAGGAGCTCTCATTGTCTTATAATTTATTGAGTTCGTCGTAAAGGGTTTTGAGCCGTTTCCGAAGATGCTGAACAGCGTAGCGTTTTCGGGAAATGATCGTTTTCAGGTTCTCGCCGGTTTCGTCTGCAATTTCCTGCAACGTTCGCTCTTCCAGTTCATTTTGTACAAACGCGCTACGTTGATTTTCGGGTAGTTCGTCCAGTGCCCGCATTAGTTCTTCCCAAAACAGGTCTTTAAAAAACTGGTCTTCGGGTGTTTCGGCATCGGCCAGCAGAATTTCGCGGAAGCTAAGATTATCGTCCTCATCATCAAAGGCGGTATCGGACAAGGCGTCTTCTTTTTTCTTTCGATACGTATCTGTGATTCGATTTCGAGCAACCTGAAACAGCCAGCCGCTGATGCTTTCGATACCGTCGAGATCGACAACCCGGCTAAGCTGATACCAGACATCCTGTAAAATATCCTCGGCATCTTCGTCCGATTTTACCTGCCCACGAATAAACCGCGACAGCCGATTTCCGTACTGTTTAACGGTATCAATTATAGTTCGCTTGGGCTTATCGGACATATCGGTCAAATTACCGCTACCTTCTAAACGTTTCCTTTTTTATTGGAAGGTTACGTTTTATTACGTGTATCCAGTTCCCGCAGTACGTCTGCCAAGGTGCGGAATCGGTTTGCATCACCAATGAAACCCAGGCCCGACATGATTAGTGCAAAACCGCCTGTACTGACCCAAAACCAGGAATCAGCATTAATTTCTTTGAGCTTCGAGCCGTGTAACAATACGGCCAATCCGCTGCCCAGCAACATCGCACCTCCGCCCCCAAAGAGCCAGTATTTCGTTATCAGTTTTTTCTCACGTTGCGTTCGCATAATATCGTTTGCGTTTAATTTTCTGTTCTTTAGGAAAACCATTCTTAGCTCTTCAGGTTTACAAAAAATCTGTATCTTACCTCGTAGTTACGACCCGTTTCTGTGGTTCGACAATCTTAAATCATACCATCAATGCCAATATTTACTCTCGGGATCGAAGAAGAATTTCAAACAATTGACCCCAGTTCGGGCGAATTGCGTTCACACATGTCGAAATTAGTCGATGGTGGTCAAATCGTTTTACAGGAGCGCGTAAAAGCCGAAATGCACCAGGCAGTAGTAGAAGTTGGCACAAACATCTGCAATAATATTCATGACGCCCGCCAGGAAGTAACGTATCTGCGCAAAATGATTATTGAGCTGGCCGACAAGCAAAACCTGAAAATTGCAGCGGCTGGTACTCACCCTTTTTCGGACTGGCAGGACCAACTCATTACGCCCAACGAACGGTATGACCGGCTCATTGAGGAACTGCGCGACGTAGCCCGCTCGAACCTGATTTTTGGTCTGCACGTCCACGTCGGCATCGAAAGCCGGAATGAGGGAATTCAGATCATGAACGCAGTACGCTATTTTCTGCCCCATATCTACGCCTTGTCTACCAACTCTCCGTTCTGGCGGGGACGTAATACCGGCTTCAAGTCGTACCGCTCGAAAGTATTCGATAAATTCCCCCGGACGGGTATCCCCGACTATTTTGCCTCGGCGGCTGAATACGACGAATACATCGCGCTGCTGGTTAAAACCAATTGCATCGACAACGGCAAAAAAATCTGGTGGGACATTCGGCTGCATCCGTTTTTCAACACAATCGAGTTTCGAATCTGCGACGTACCAATGCGCGTTGACGAAACGCTTTGTCTGGCGGCTATCATGCAGGCGCTGGTTGCCAAGATTTATAAACTACACAAGCAAAACCTGAATTTCCGGCCTTACCGACGGGTGCTGATCAGCGAAAATAAATGGCGGGCAGCCCGCTACGGTATTGAAGGCAAATTGATTGATTTCGGTAAGCAGGAAGAGGTGCCAACGCATCATCTCATTCACGAATTACTTAATTTTATTGACGATGTTGTTGATGATCTGGGCAGCCGCGCTGAGTGCGAATACGTATTAAAAATCCTGGAAATGGGTACTGGCGCCGATCGGCAGTTAGCTGTTTTTCAGCAGCATAACGACTTAAAACGAGTTGTCGATTACATTGTCGAGGAAACTTCTTTAGGAATCAGTTAGTTATTTTTCAGACGGTTATTACCATTCATCAACCGTAACAGACACCTATGAGCTTAGTAAAAATTGCCGTTCTGGATATGAATAACGGGCATGCCAATGAAGGTATGCGGTGTATTCTACAGTTGATCCGGAACGTACAGGGAAACGATCATGCTGAAATAGCCTTTGATGTATTCAATGTCCGGGCGAAAAACGAAATTCCCGGATTAGACTACGATGTATATATTTCTTCGGGCGGCCCCGGCAGTCCGCTGGAATCAGACGAACCCTGGGAAAACCCTTATTTTGCCCTGATCGACCAGCTTTTTGCCTGGAATCAACGTAACGATCGGAAGAAGTTTGTTTTTCTGATCTGTCATTCATTTCAATTGGTCGTGCGTCATCTGGATCTGGCAGTGCTGAGTCGGCGCAAATCGACTTCGTTCGGTATTTTTCCAGTTCATAAAACGGACGAAGGTTGCTCAGAGCCTTTGTTAAAAAAGCTTCCTGACCCGTTCTACGCCGTTGATTCACGGGATTATCAGATTACGGAACCAAATCTGGAACGTATCGATGAGATGGGTGCAGCGATATTGTGTCTGGAAAAAATCCGGCCACACGTAGCACTCGACCGGGCAATTATGTCCGTGCGTTTCTCTCCCGAAATCATTGGAACACAGTTTCATCCAGAAGCCGACAATGAAGGGATGCTACGTTACTTTATGAAAGAAGAGAAGCGGAATCAGATTGTCACTAATTTCGGCCAGGCCAAATACGACGACATGGTTGCGTATTTGCAGGACCCCGATAAAATCCCGCTGACTGAGTCGGTTATTATACCGGGTTTTCTGCGCCAGGCCATCTCAGCTTTAGCGCCAACGGAACAATTCATCGAACAGAATTAATTATTTAAACACAGAGCCACAAAGCACACAGAGAGAATGTAATATCTTCGTGTTCTTTGTGGCTCTGTGTTTAATCAATTTCGAAAAAAACTATGATCCAGTCCGCTCGCCAAACCTTTAATCATGCTTTTAGCCCGGAACGCTACCGGGCTTTTTTGGATAAAATCAATGCAGATCTGCCCAATCTGTTAGACTTCCGGGTGGCCGAAACGCCCGTTTTTGTTCCTAAACTACTGACCGACAAGATTCTGCAAGCCTGCAGCGATATTGTTGATACCATCACGCGGGATGATTTTAAATCCCTGACGCAGAACGCTATTCCAGCCGATCAGCACGTTCCGAATGAACCGTTCGACAGACCGGACGCTCATACGCAGTTTCTGGCGGTAGATTTTGCCGTTTGTAAAGATGATTCTGGCGAGCTGACTCCGCAGTTGATTGAATTGCAGGGCTTTCCGTCGCTGTATGGATTTCAACCCTACCTGGCAAGCCTCTTCCGTGATACGTACCCAATACCTGATAATCTCTCGCATTTATTTAACGTCAGTACGAACGCTGAGTACCTGGACCAATTACGTAATCTGCTGGTCGGGGATTTCAACCCTGAAGAGGTGATTCTGCTGGAGATCTATCCCGAAAAACAGAAAACACGTATTGACTTTGTTCTGACCGAAAAATATACGGGTGTTGGTGCGGTTTGTCTAACCAAAATCCGGAAAGATGGGCGGGCTTTATATTACGAAAAAGACGGTCGTCAGATACGTATCAAACGCATTTACAACCGATTGATATTCGACGACTTAAAAAACTTCCCGGACTTAAAAACGGATTTTCAGCTAACCGACGACGTTGATGTGGAGTGGGTTGGGCACCCAAACTGGTTTTTCCGGATTAGCAAATACACATTGCCCTTCCTGAAGAGTCCCTACGTACCGGCAAGTTATTTTTTGTCGGACCTTAACGAATATCCGGCCGATCTGGAAAACTACGTATTAAAACCGCTCTTCTCCTTCGCAGGCAGTGGCGTCAAGCTCAACATCACAGAAGCAGATCTTGACGCGATTCCGACTGAGCAGCGTAGTGGTTACTTACTGCAACGTAAGGTAAAATACGAACCCGTCATTCAATCGCCCGATGGCCTGGTCAAATGCGAGATTCGAATGCTGTTTATATGGCCCAAAAACGACCCTAAACCAACTTTACTGACTAATCTTAGCCGTTTAAGTCGGGGCGAGATGATTGGCGTCAATTTTAACAAAAACAAGGATTGGGTGGGTGGCACAGTATGCTTTTTCGAGAAATAAGTCCTAAATATCACCAGTTAATCAATAATGACTTTTTTTCAGAGCAGTATAATTAGCTCTTCATATCGTAAACCTACAAGCAGGCACGATGAGAGAAAATTACTAACTGCCCATGTTTCGCCGGATGTATTAAACTGTTTCGATAGGGTTTCTTATCCTACTTCTGCGCCAATGTCAGTTGGCAGAACGTATTACGGCACGTAATAGTCGATTTCGGTCAGACATCACTTTTATGGTCCTCGGCCTATGTACTCTCATTTTCATGCGGCTACCGAGTTTATCAGGCAACTCAGCGCTAAATCCAGATGAAGATCCGTTAATTACCCAAGCAATTATGCTGGCTCAGGACCCGTTTTTTGGCCGAAACCGATTATCCACACTACAGCAGTGAACTTAGCTCGCCACCTGTTATTACAATCTGTTTTTATCTGACGATACGAGTATTTCCGACAAAAGGCCATGCCGTTCCGGATTCAACCTTTTGAATTCTAGGTTTTCCAGCGGGTCTTATTCCTTACTGCAAATACAGACCCTCCGGCTGCGTTTGTTGACGCCTTAGGTGCTGCCAGTCGGATTTTAAATAAACCCAATCAGCAGCACAAGCATTTTACGCCAGTAGATCGTGTCATTCAGGATCACTATTCGCTAGTAGCTTCAGTAGATAGCGTTCGCATTTATGTTCGCCGGGATCGGTTAACTTCGCATCGAACTTTACCTGATACCGAGCTTACTTCGACTTTATGAATCCAGCCAACGAACAAACTTTATTCAATTTAACGGGAAGAGTAGCCATCATTACAGGAGCGAGTAAAGGCATCGGCGAAGACATTGCCCGTTTGTTTGCTCGTTTCGGCGCCAGCGTTGTTGTCAGCAGTCGTAAACAGGATGCCTGTGACGCTCTTGCAGAAGACATTCAAAAACAGGGTGGTAACGCTACAGGAATTGCTGCTCATGTAAGCGATACCCGTCAGCTTCAGCAGTTAGTCGACCAAACCATTGCTACGTATGGCGGGATCGACATTCTTGTCAATAATGCAGCATCAAATCCCGTTTTCGGCCCTTCTCTCGATTGTGATGGTCTGGCATTCGACAAGATCATGCAGGCCAATGTAAAGGCTCCGTTTGAGTTGAGCAAGCTGTGCTATCCTAGCATGAAAGCGCGTGGTGGAGGCAGTATTATTATGATGAGCAGCATTGCTGGCCATACACCCGATCCCGGCCTGGGTATTTATAGTGTCAGCAAGGCCTCGCTGAATATGCTGACGAAAGTGCTGGCCAAAGAATGGGGCCCAGACGGGATTCGGGTAAATGCTATTTGTCCTGGTCTGATCAAAACTAAATTCAGTCAGGCTCTCTGGCAGGATGAAAAAATTCTGAATCATTTCACAAAACGACTACCCATTGCCCGTATGGGCACTACAGACGAGATTAGTCCGCTGGCTCTCTTTCTGGCTTCTGATGCCTCTTCCTATAGCACAGGGAGCTTGTTTTATGCCGATGGCGGAACAGTTATCTAAACATTATTTACGGTCATTAGTAGCAGACTTTCAATAATCAGTTTTGGGCTGACTATTACGTAGCGACTTGTATTCCTGAATCAAAATTCTATGCCTTCTATCGAAACACGGGAAGTTTGGTTACGTGGTCCACTACCTGACGTACCACCTTTGCTCCAGCCAGTTGCCCATGCGCTTCTTCAGGCTCGCGAGGAAATAAATGCGCTTATGCAGAACTTCCCGGAAAGTCATCTCTGGGATCGTCCTAACAGCGTAGCGTCGGTAGGTTTCCATCTACAACATCTAACGGGTGTTTTGGACCGAATCTTTACGTATGCCCGTGGGGAATCCCTTTCAGCGAGTCAACTAGCTGCCCTAGAGGCAGAAGGAAAGACAGATCGGTCTACTCCATCCGTTCAGGAATTAGTTAATCGCTTTAGTGAGCAGGTTGACCGGGCATTGGCTCAACTACGTAGTACAGATGAGAACACACTGACCGAATTTCGGGGTGTTGGCCGGGCAAAATTGCCATCGACAGTGGTTGGCTTACTCTTTCATGCGGCAGAGCACACTATGCGCCACGTTGGACAGTTATCCGTGACAGCACGCGTAATAACACTTTAATGAGCTTTTAAGTTATGGTTTATCAGCTGTTTATAAACTCAGTCGATTATTGATTCGAAATCCACAAAACTTGTGGACTCAGTTCACTCAAAACCATTCTTATACCATGAAAAAGTCAATCCTGGCTGTGCTTGCCGCAGCTGCTATTTGCGGAAACGTAGCGTTAGCCAATGTCCCATCGCAGGATAAACCCGTCAGTAAAACCACCACAACGGTGAAAAAAAGTATGCCGACTGCCAAAGCATCTACAAAATCGACCAAGTCAGTTCATAAAAAGCACGTTAAGACTTCGTAAACTTTCCTTTTTCCAATAAAAAACGGACTGATGAGAATGCCAGTCCGTTTTTTATTGGGAACTACGGTAATTCATTCCGTAACGTAAGCTGACAAATTCGTTTGGTTTGGGCTGTTATGCGAAAACGATGATCGATTCGTCGGCCAATTACCCAGGCAATTGCATCGCCTGATAGAAGTACTGCCGATTGCTCCCGCTCAGAACGGTTAAGTTTGTAATCGTTTAATAAATCACTAACCAGTTTGTGCCCTTTCAGGCCCAACGGCCGGAATCGATCACCCTGCCGCCAGGGACGAATCGTAATCGGGAATGTCAATTTATCTGCATCCAAACACGCTACGTTCGAATTTATATTCAGCTTAAAATCTTCCGGTTTTTCAGCAATCTCTACGGATATAAAAAATTTATCGACTATAGATATCAGCGAATCGGACCATTCAGCCAATCTGATCTCATAGTCTGACTTTGGGCGTAAAGGCTCCAGTAAAAGACCGTTACGTTCGTGCGTGATTCGATACGTTGCTGATGCAAACACCTGCCCGGCTGGTTGACCGAACGTACTTAGCATTTGCGCAGTCTGTGCTTCAGTAAAACCAAACGGTTTTAACCACTCGGCAAGTCGGAAGGGCAGTTCAGAAGACGCCAATAACCGATCCATCGGAAGTAATAACTGCTCCCCTACCGGCTCCGTAAGCTCTTGCCAGGAGCGCTCAAGCTCAGCTTTTAGCAACGCTTCGGCGGCACGAAACCGTTCTACAGTACGTGGCAAAGTTTGCCACAAGCTCGAATTTAGCGTTGTTAGCACCGGCACTACGTGGTGGCGAATTCGATTGCGAGCGTACTTATCTTCGGCATTAGAACTATCTTCCCGATACGTTATTTTATGGGTTTCGGCATAAGCGGCCAGCTGGTCGCGGGTGGCGAAGAGTAATGGTCGAACAAGTTGATTTTGCTTAACCCGTATGCCATGCAAACCTGCAATTCCCGAACCTCGAGTCAAATTGAGTAGCAAGGTTTCCAGTACGTCGTTCTGATGATGCGCCGTAGCTACATAGGGGTAGTCGTGTTGCCTGAGCAATTGATAGAACCAGTCGTAGCGAAGTTCGCGGGCGGCCATCTGAATGGACATTTTCCGTTCAGTAGCTATTGTAGCTGTATCGAATCGGATCAGATGGAACGGAACCCCATACTGTTCAGCCTTGTTCTGCACAAAGAAAGCATCGGCGTCGGATTCTGTTCCACGTAAACCAAAATTCACGTGAGCAATGGCAAATGGCTGACCGATGTGATGAAATAATTCGGCCATTACAATGGAATCCAGTCCTCCGCTCACCGCGAGTAAAATTCGGTCGGACGCTTCGAACAGATGGTTATCGTTAATAAATCCTAAAAAATCCCGTTCCAATGTATCGGTCGCGGCCCTAAGACCGTAGTTTTGTTACTATGATTCGTTTCGTTTTCCGCTTATTCGTTACGTTCCTTTGCTTCGGTTCACTTTGCCTGTCTACAAATGTACAGGCTCAAGTTGGCGTTCCTTCATCGGGTCGGCCATCTTCAGCCGGCGGTGCCTCCGATAAAGTGGAGCTGTTTCATGCCGATAGCCTGGTGGTGCTCAACATTCCTGGTCAGGCCGTTCGAAAGTTACACAATAACGTCAGGTTACGTCATAAAGGGGTTCTGATGTATTGCAATCTGGCTATTCAGAACGTAACGACCAATATTATTGAAGCCTACGGTAATGTACGATTAGTACAGGGAGACACCATTACGGTTCGGGGCGATACGATGTTTTATTACGGCAATACGCGCCAGGCTAACCTGCGAGGGCACGTAGTGATGCGCGACCGAAAAATGACCCTAACAACCGCGCAGCTTGATTACGACATGCTGTCGGGAATTGCACATTATCCGGTACCTGGCCGGATCATTGATAAGGAAAACGTACTTACCAGCCGCGAGGGCTATTATGATACACGCACCAAACTGTTCACCTTCCGACAAAATGTACAGCTAGTTAATCCGAAAGGTACGCTCAACGCCGACTCTCTGTTATACAATTCCTTAACCCGTATCGCTACGTTTCAGGGGCCAACACGTATTAAAAACAAGGATGGTATTCTAACGGCGGTTGCAGGAGAATACAATACAGTAACCGGCATCTCAAATTTCCAGAAAAGAGCTACGGTCGAAACGCCTAAATATCGACTCACAGGCGATTCACTTTATTATGATAACATAACAGAATTGGGCATTGCCAAAGGCAACGTAATAATGGTTGCCAAAGACCGTAAGGCGGTAATTCTAGGCGATCACGTTCGATATAACGGAAAAATAGGTATATCGCGGGTAACGGGTCATGCCGTGGCCAAAAGTCTGGCTAACGAAACGACAAATGATACGCTTTATCTGCGGGCCGATACGTTATTTTCGTTCGATAACAAAGAAACAAATACACGCCGGTTTTTGGGGCAGAAAAACGTATTTGTCTATAAATCTGACTTACAAAGCAAATGCGATTCGCTCATTTATAGTACAGCCGATTCGACGCTTTACTTCTATAAAAAACCAATTGTCTGGAGTCAAAATAAATACCAAATGGAAGCCGATTCGATCCGGGCTTTGCTCAAAAATAATCGAATCAATACGTTGTATCTGAAGAGTAAATCATTCGTAATTTCTCTTGATACGCTGAAAAATTACAATCAGGTAAAAGGGCGAACAATTACGGCTTACTTTGTTACAAAGCTCGTAAATCCGGATACGCTTGCATCTACGGTTTCTAGTACGTCGGTCAGCCAAGCCGTCTCATCAACAATTAATGTACGTAATACGTCGGCCGTTGCAACGAATGCCCCTCCCGAACGCGTATTAGTTAAAAATAAAATATCAACGCCAGCGTCAACAACGGCTCAACTTCAGGAACAGACTGTGCTTGATCGGGTCATTGTTGAAGGCAACGGGCAAAGTATTTATTACGCGCTCGACGAGAAAAATAAAATGATTGGGTTGAATCATGTTGAATCCAGCCGCATGAATATCGAGTTTGCAGATAATAAAGTCGGACGAATTCGATTTTATGGTCATCCCGATTCGCAACTTATTCCGCCAAAAGAATTTACAAGTGAAGCGCAACAATTGGATGGTTTTCGCTGGCGCGAACAGGAGAAGCCAACTAAAGGGCAGGTTTTATGGACAGAAACACCACCAGCCGAGCAACCATTGGCTAAGAAAATGCCAAAAAATAAATCGGGCGTTAAACCATTGGCTAAGAAACTCGTTCGAAGAAATACTAAATAACCTTTTAACAATTTTTTAGACACCGATACGTTGACATTGTCTTTTAAGATTGATAGGTTTGTGTTGAATATTTGTGCATTTGAATAGGACTTCATGAAACAATTTATACTTATTGGTGTATTGACGGGCTTGCTAACGGCAACAATCCCGCTCCGAGCCCAGGTTGCTCAGCGAGATTCGGATGCCCGGAAGGGAAGCCGGCTTGAACTAGGCCGCACGTCTTCCGCACGAAAACCCACGCCTGCCTTGCCTTCTCAACGGTTTTCGATAACGTCGAACCAGGGATTATCAGGTCTTGATCGGGCTATTTCGGTTAACAAGAATACGGCGATCAACGCTCATTACCGATCGTTATTGATAAGCCCAAACCAGCAGACGAGCAAAGCAACTGCGCGCACTGCTACTGCCGAAACTTCGCCGGCACCTGCTAACGACCAGCGGCCAGCTATTATTCAGGAAAGCAAGGAGGAAAGTTTATACAGCAGCGATAAATTGTGGGTTTCCAATGCGTATCCGAATCCAGCCGACGATTTTGCAGAACTTGATTATAAAATCAACGGTCCGGTTGAAGAAGCCAAACTTACCCTGCTAAACGTACTGGGCGCCCCTATAGCAACTCACGAACTGGATCGGAACGAGCATAAGGTACGTATTGCAACCCGTCAGCTTGACATGGGTTACTACCTGTATCAACTTTCCGTTGATGGGAAAAAAGTAGCGACAAAACGCCTACTTGTCCGCCATCAGTAAGTTACACTACGTTTTGTTAAAATTGTATAAACAAAGACAATCGTTACGTATTTTCGGCACTATTACAGGCTACGTCGTCGTTAAAACGGTATAGCCTGTAATTTTTTTGTATCTTTGCAACCATATGCAACACCGTCATACTGTTAGGGTTCTGCTGGGAATCTGGGTCATGTTTCTGCTTGGTTCATGCAGCCCATTCTCAAAGCTGCAAAAAAGTGGAACTGATGACGAAAAATATAAAGCCGCCACGGAGTATTACAAAAAAGGCGATTGGTACCGTGCCGGCCTGCTGTTTGAAGAATTAATTCCTGTATTGAAAGGTAGTACGGAATCCGAGCTGGCCCAGTTCTATTACGCCTACACGCAGTACCATCAGCAGCAGTATTTGCTCAGCTCGACACTGTTCAAGAAGTTTTACGAGACGTTTGCCCGCTCCGATTACGCGCAGGAGGCTATGTACATGTATGCTTACTCGCTATACAAAGACACGCCTGCGTTCAACCTGGATCAATCCAATACGTTGACTGCCACCTCGGCGCTACAGGATTTCATAAATATGTATCCTGATAGCAAGTATAAAGATGAGGCAACAAAATTAATTCTGGATCTGCGCGGTAAGCTGGAACGAAAAGCGTACGAGAAGGCGAAATTATATTTTAAAACCAGCGGTTTTAATATTGCTTCCTACAAATCGGCGGTCATTTCTATCAATAATTTTCAAAAGGAATTTCCAGATTCTGAATACAATGAAGAATTGGCCTTCCTGAAAGTTGATGCGGAATTTAGCCTGGCGCAGAACAGCCTGGAAACCAAACAAAAGGAACGTTATCAGGAAGCGATCAGTTATCATCAGGCGTTTGTCGACAAATATCCAAACAGTAGATTTCTGAAGCAATCGGAGAAAATGTACGAAACCAGCGTAAAAGAAATTGAACGCTTGGATACCTTGGAAAAGGAACGTGAAAAAGAGAAAGAAAGATTAAAGAACGCGCCAGCGAAAGTAACGGCGTCCAAACAATAAAAGTCAATAATTGTCGGACTTTTTACTACCGACTGACGATTATCGAATATACTATGGCAACGAATCAATCTATCATTACCCGCAACAACGACAAAATTGCGGCTCAGACTGGAAATCTTTACGAATCAGTTTCGATCATTTCTAAACGTGCCCGGCAAATTGCCTCAAAAAACAAAGAGGAGTTGAGCAACAAATTATCGGAGTTCGTTTCGGCGGTTGATAACCTCGAAGAAGTTTTCGAAAACCGTGAACAGATTGAAATTTCTAAATTCTACGAACGGATGCCTAAACCTACTTCCATTGCAACCGATGAGTTCCTGGAAGAAAAAGTTTACTGGCGTTATAACGACGAAGAAGCTCAGCAATAAGGTAAACCGTATTGTTCATTTATTCATGACCGCACGGTAAACAACATCGTGCGGTTTTGGCGTTTTAATTAGTCGTTAGTCATCAGACATCTACTCCTGGCTATTTATTAACGACTGTTGACTTTCGACTACCTAACCATGTCAGTAGCAGGGAAACGAATTCTACTGGGCGTAACAGGAAGCATTTCGGCTTATAAATCAGCTTTATTAATACGGCTTCTCATAAAGGCAGGTGCCGACGTACAGGTCATCATGACAGAGTCGGCCAAGGCATTTATTACGCCCTTAACTCTGGCAACCCTCTCAAAAAGGCCTGTTTTGTCAACGTTTGTAGCAGACGATAGCGGCCGTTGGAACAACCACGTAGACTTAGGGTTATGGGCCGATGCCCTAATAGTAGCCCCTGCGTCGGCACATACGCTTGCCCGCTGCGCCACTGGTTTATGTGACGATCTTTTATCCGCCGTTTATCTGTCAGCGCGGTGCCCGGTTTTTTTTGCGCCAGCTATGGATGTTGATATGTACCAACATCCGAGCACGGTCGAAAACTTGCGTCGGATTAAATCGTTTGGAAACTACATTATTCAGGCAGAACATGGCGAATTGGCTAGTGGACTGATTGGCGAAGGACGTCTTGCTGAGCCCGATACGATTATGAACGTTCTTAACCTGTTTTTTAAGAAGAACGTAATGCCTGAAACGGAGATACGTAGTAGAAAAGACACTTTTGCAGGCAAGCAGGTGCTTATAACTGCAGGACCAACCCAGGAGCCCATTGACCCGGTACGTTACATCAGCAATCATTCTACGGGCAAAATGGGGTATGCAATCGCTAATGCTTTCGCAAAAGCTGGTGCCAGCGTTACGTTGGTGAGTGGCCCAACGGCTCTCCAACTCCCCGACCCTTCGATTGAACGTATTGATGTTCGCTCAGCTCAGGAAATGTTCAATGCTACGGAACGGGCTTTTCCTGATGCGGACGTAGTGATATTAAATGCCGCTGTTGCCGATTATACTCCCGCTCATCCTGCCGATCAGAAAATAAAAAAGAACGAATCGACCTTTGCGCTCGAACTAGTCAAGACAATCGACATTGCTGCTACGTTAGGACGTCAGAAACGTGCCGGGCAATTGCTTATGGGGTTTGCCCTCGAAACAAACAACGAACGCGATAACGCCTTAAAAAAACTGCATCAGAAAAATCTGGACTGGATTGTTCTCAATTCACTCCGTGATGCGGGTGCCGGTTTCGGACATGATACCAATAAAATTACCGTTATCGACAGGAAAGAGAAAACCTACGAATTTACCCTGAAATCGAAGGAGGAAGTAGCGCAGGATTTGGTAAATTTGATTGCTGATACGTTAGAGTTCGAAAAAAAACCTTCGTTATAATTGCAAGCCGGAGGTTAGTAGAAAAATACAATTTCTCAGCGCAATAACCGCATGAAAGCATTATATATCATTACGTTACTGAGTCTTTTTCTCCGCTCGGCGTATGCACAGGAGCTAAATTGTCAGGTGACAGTTAACTCCGATCAATTGTTCGCACAGCAGAAAACGGACTTCTCATACGTAAACCAGCTTAAAGGAATCATTACCGAATTCATGAACAATCGGCGCTGGAGCAATGATCAGTTTACCGTTGCCGAACGTATCAATTGTTCGCTGAATATCAACCTTATAAAATCATTAACTCAGGGCGCTTTTGAGGCAACAGCGCAGATTGTTGTAACACGACCTGTGTATGGTACCAATTACGAGACAACGGTTTTTAGCTACGTAGATCGGGCCTTTAATTTCGTTTACCTACCCACAACACCTGTCTATTTCCGGGATAATCAATTTTCCGACGATCTTACGTCGCTACTGGCATTTTATGCGAATGTAATTCTGGCTGTCGATTATGACACATTTAGTAAGCAGGGCGGCAACTTGTTTATTCAGAAAGCGTACGCCATCACAAACCTAGCGCAACAGGGCTCACCCAATGGAGCCTGGCAAACAGGGGGCGACCGTCGGAATCGTTACTGGTTGATTGAGAATCTGCAAAACCAGCAGTTAATACCATTCCGTGATGGAGTATATACGTATCATCGATTAGGATTAGATGCGTTTGCTGTTAATCCGGTAGAGGTGAGAAAGCAAACGCTTGGATTGCTGAATACAATACGTACAATTGGGTTACAGTTACCTAATTCGGTCTTGATCAACTCTTTCTTTGATGCCAAATCCCAGGAATTGTACAACATCATGTATGAAGGAACACCAGCAGAACGTAAACAAGCTTTTGATTTACTTTCTTACTTAGACCCGGCGAAAACTGAGAGTTATCGAAAATTAATCACCGAAGGACAGTAAATAGTCATTAGTCGATAGCAGGAAATTTCATGAACTGCTGACTATTAACTATCAACTACTAACTAATCACTGATTTTGCTGTCGCATTTACTTATAAAGAATTACGCCCTGATTGATGAACTTGAACTCACGCCCGATCGTGAGCTTAATATTATCACGGGGGAAACTGGGGCCGGAAAGTCGATCATGCTGGGTGCTATTGGCCTTCTGCTGGGCAATAGGGCCGACACGCGCGTGTTATATAATCCGGAACGGAAGTGCATTATTGAGGGTATATTCGGCGTATCGGGTTATATTATTGAGCAAATTTTTAACGAAGAAGAGTTAGATTATTCCTCAACCTGTATCGTCCGACGCGAAATTAGTGTCAGCGGTAAGTCGCGGGCGTTTGTAAATGATACGCCCGTAAATCTGGAAACGCTCCGGCGCGTAACGAGTCAGTTGATGGATATTCATTCCCAACATGATTCGGTTTTGCTCGGCTCGAATGAATACCAACTGGAGATTGTTGATACGTATGCTCAGAACGATAATCTGCTACGTGCCTATCATGCAGATTATCAGACGTATCGGACGTGCAAAAACCAGTATGACCAGTTGCTGGCTGAAGCGGCTTCCATGCGCAAAGAGTTTGATTACAACAACTTCTTATACGAAGAGCTGTTGAAGGCGCAGTTGCAGCCTGACGAGCAGGAATCGCTTGAGCAGGAATTGACTATCCTGGAAAATGCCGAGGAAATTAAAGAACGGCTGCAACTTGCTTATGAATACCTCGACAACACTGAGCAATCCGTCATTGATTTTTTGAAGAGCACCGTCAGCAATCTGGCCTACATCAGTAAGCTTTCGAATCAGTACGAGCAGCTACAGCAGCGGGCCCAGAGTAGTTTGATTGAACTGCGTGATTTAGCCGACGAAATCAGCACCGAGCAAGACCGCGTCGACGTCGATGATTCGCGGGCCGAGTCAATACGTGAGCGGTTGAATTTGATTTATCAGCTACAAACCAAACACCAGGTTAAAGACGTAACAGGGCTTATCGCACTACGTGACGAACTTAGTCAAAAGGTAAGCAAGGTATTAAATCTTGACGATGCGTTAGCGGATGCAAAAGGTCAAACTGATGCAGCCCGCACCAAGCTTCAAGCCAGCGCTGAAACGCTTTCCGAATCACGCCAGGCCGTATTGTCATCCATCGAGAGCGAAATTGGAAAATTGCTGCACGACCTTGGTATGCCGAATGCCTCGCTGAAAATAGCAGCCGAAAAGTCGAAGCCCACACCAACGGGAATCGACACCATTTCCTTTCTGTTTAGTGCCAACAAGGGCATTAAACCTCAGCAGTTGAAGAACGTAGCGTCGGGTGGTGAGTTTTCGCGCCTGATGATGGCCATCAAATACATCTTAGCCAGCAAACGCTCGTTACCTACTATTGTCTTCGATGAAATTGATACGGGTGTATCGGGGGAAATTGCCATTAAAATGGGTAATATGATGCGCGATATGGCTCATAATCACCAGATTATCGCTATCACGCATTTGCATCAGATCGCCGGTCAGGGAACAGCCCATTATTTCGTTTATAAGGATCATTCAGCGGACAAAACCGTCAGCCGAATCAAAAAGCTTACGCTCGACGAACGTATCAACGAGATCGCCCAAATGATTGGTGGCAAAAACCCATCGGCCAGCGCCCTCAAAAACGCCCGCGAGATTTTAAAGCAACGTACCGCTTCAGCGGCCAGATAATTTGATTCTACGCTAATCTATTTGCATGCTCTCAATTTTATATAGTCAATCTCAATTTCTACTCCTGAATCTATGCACAAATCTACTATTGTGGTTACTGGATTAATTTTCAGCTTTTTTGTCTACTCATGCAACTCCGATGAAAATGGCGTCAAGGAGGCTGAAAATGAAGTATTTGCCATCCATGACGAGGTGATGCCTAAGATGGGAAACATGATGAAATTGCAAAAAAGCCTGAAGCAACGTATTGCCTCGCTTGACAGTCTCAAAGCCACTGAATCGGCATCGAAAACGCTTCGAATTGATGAAGATAGAGATCAGGCTATGCGTCTGAGTCGTGATTTAAAGGTTGCAGATAGTCTGATGATGGGCTGGATGAACCGTTATAACGGCGATACACTCGCCAAACTATCGTCGGAGGAAGCTCTTAACTATTTAGCTGCTCAAAAAGATCAAATTAGTGATGTTCAAACAAAAGTTAATTCAAGTATCGAACAGGCCACTCAGTTTCTGGACAAGAAGTAGTGCTTATCTCTTTTTGGCTAGTCTGTTTGTACTGCTGTGGGGATGTGGGCAAACGAATGATACGTTGCCTATTCTAGGGCAACGTGAGGCTGTAACGAGGGTAGTTGACGGGAAATCTGTAACCGACTCCGTTTATCAGACGATACCTGATTTCAGCTTTATTAGCCAGTATGGCGATACCGTGACGGCTAAAACCCTCGCGAATAAAATATACGTAGCCGATTTCTTTTTTACGACTTGTCCAACTATATGTCCTAAAATGAAAGTACAGTTGAAGCGGGTTTATGAAAAATATAAGGGAAATTCGAACGTAATGTTTCTCTCACATACGATCGATCCTGAACATGATTCGGTAGCTGTTCTGAAGGAGTTTGCCATCAATCTTGGGGTTACGGATCGTCAGTGGCTGTTTGTAACGGGAGATCGCGAAAAAATCTACGACATCGGGCAAAATAGCTATATGGTCACAGCACAGGCCGATGAATCAGCTCCTGGTGGAGTAGTCCACAGCGGAGCCTTTATTCTAATCGACAAAGCCAAGCATATCCGGGGTATATATGACGGTACTACCGAAGCAGGTGTTGATAAATTAATGAAAGACATGGAGCGACTGCTTGCCGAATATAAGTCATGATGCGAGTCATTAAGGTAATCTTATCTCTTTCAATAACTCTCCTTTTGTCTTGTCAGAGTGAGGAAGAGATAAAGCGACAACGTTATATTACTGAAGGAATAGCCGTCTATAGAAACAACTGTGCGAATTGCCACCAGAACAAGGGAGAAGGTCTTGCTGCCCTTTATCCGCCGATAGCCAATTCCGATTTTTTAAAGAATAAAAACGCGGTAATCTGTTTGACCCGTTATGGTCAACAAGGACCAATTGTTGTAAATGGAAAGCCTTATAACCGGGTAATGCCTCCACAACCGCAGCTTAGCGACCTCGAAGTGGCTGAGTTAATCACCTACATTTATAACGAATGGGGTGACGAAACCAAAGTGACTAGTGTAACTGAAGTCACCCCCATTCTGGAAAAGTGTAGTAAAGTCACTAGTCAGTAGCAAGCTACACCCCTGCTACGTGCGAGTGACTTTTTAAATACCTGTCTCTACGTTAAAAATGCCTGTCGGCTTGCGAATGGCGTACTGAGTAAAATCCTGGTTGGCGTCCAAACCGACTCCGTAGAGTTTTTCGCCAGTTAAATCGCTAAGTACCGTTACTCGTTTATCGGTATATACTTTCTTGGTAACCGGATTCCAGGTTAATTCATCAGTAAGTAGCTTTTCACGCTTCTGTTTATTAATAACCACTACGTGACCCATTACGACGTAGAGATCCTTGGCTTTGTTATAACGACCCGAGTCAGACCGTAACGTGGTCATTTCTTCCCCTGCTGGGCCGTAGAAGACAATATTGATAGGTTGTGGGTATTTCCTGTCATCGTTACTGTATCGTAACTGCTTGGGTGTTTTTAGCCTAACCTTGAGCACAGCTGCTTCACTATACAGTAATTTTACGTCGTTGATTTCTTCAACTGGCCCAGAGAATGGCTCTATTTTCCTATTTTGTTTTGGCTGTTCACAGGAAAACAGGAGCGTGCAACAACAAACGAATAATAAATAACGACTAACGTAGTTCACCATCGAGCTACCTATTATTCTTTTTGTACTACTCATTGTTCCTTAAACTTGGTTAATCAACGACTTGCTTACGGAACCACCAGTCATTGAGCGAAAACCCAAGTGCCACGCGTACGTATTGCTCCCGAATTTGTGTACCTGTCAGAACGCCCCGTTGTCCACCAACCAGAGACAGTGTAATATGGTTAACTAAATAAGAGCCGAGCGGCAACGATACGCCTAAACTGCCATTGACATCATTAATTTGCGTACCATTTACCAGATATGGCAGGCGATTATACTGAAAACCAGCCCGATACGTAATCAGATCCCGATAACGGTTCGAAGTCGGTTTTGGTGTATATTCAATACCAGCCGCAACGGTCATACCATCAGCCAGATTTCCAGATTTGTTATCGGCAGTACGAAACTTTGACCACTCCTGAAAGCCAACATCTACACCAATCAGAAGCGAGTTGTTCTTTTCCAGACTAATACCAAAGTTCATCTGTTGCGGCAAAATAGCCTTTGCCGTAGAATTAAGTCGCAGCGTGTCCGCTACGGCTCCCAGGTAAGTCTTTTGATTAATATCCGTCTGGACGGCCTTGATTCCTGTCTGTGGATCGTAGGTTGCGCCAAGATTCAGCGTCCAGTTCTCACTTATTTTAGGGCGCCAGGCAGCGCCAAGTTTCCATACTATATCGCTGTAATTGACCCGATTCAGACGCGAAACACCCACGTCTGTGGTAGTTGGGCTTAGTAATAAGGCTGAACTTGACGAATACGTAATATTCCCAAACAGGAAAGCTGCTTCTACACCTGCGTAGATATTTTTTGTAAGCCGTACACCATTAGAAAACGTTGCTTTGTTCAACCCTCCGCGCCCTGTATAATCATACTGAGCGGCATACGTTGCTCCTGGTACGATTGATCTCTGCTGAATACTATAGTTGACATAGGTGTACGGTTTCAGGCTTATGGCCATATTCCAGCGCGAATTAGCTGGAAACGCCAATGCCAGATAACCCAGGTTACCCGCCGTGGATCGCTGGCTTTGTAAGCTGTTACTGATGTATTGGCTAATGCTTTTGGTTTCTCCGATCAGCCCAACCTCAAATACCGTAAATCGTGTTCGACGAGCCAGCAGCGCTGGATTTTGCAGATTCAGGTAAAATGAGCTGGCGTTGCTGATGCCCACTCCGCCCATTCCTATATTCGTTACGTTACCGGGGCTATATAACTCTCCGATACCCAGAGCCGAATAGGGTGAATTTCCTAATCCTTGCGCCAGTACCATTGGCGATGTCGCGGCAACAGCCAGCAAACTATGCGTTAACGTCCGGCGTATTCGCTTGTAAATTCTCAACATTATAGCGTAAAATTCGATTCAATCCAATCAGCACCAATTCGGGCACTGCAAATATCGGGGGTTTAAAACGACTTTCAAAGGCAGATATATCGCCACCGCAAGTCAGTACAGCCACATCCGGCCAATTCTGACGATACGTATCGATAATACCGTTCATTTCAAATAACAACCCATTCATCACTCCACTTTGCATGGATTGTCGAGTATTTTTGGCGGTTATGTAAGGCCATTCAGCAGGTGCCTCTATCAGAGGTAAACGCGCTGTTTGCTCATGCATAGCCCGAAACCGCATTTGCAACCCTGGAGAGATTAAACCGCCATGAAACACCGCATCCTGATCAACAAAATCAGCCGTCAGGCAAGTGCCCAGATCAAGTATCAGACAATCCTGACCTGGAAACAACGTAACAGCGCCCACAGCTGAAGCAACCCTGTCGGCCCCGAGTGTTGCCGGCGTTTCATACGTCTTGCGTATGGGCACAAGCGTTTGGCTATCTAACACCCAAAAATTGTCGGTCAAACTGGACAACTCAGTCCGAATTTCATCAGCCGGTCGACTCGTGGATGATGCCAGAATATGAGCTACAGAACGTTGTCTGATCGCAGCATGTAAGGCCCCCAGCGAACCATACCGATTTGTTTCGACTAAGGATGATCCGTTAAACCAGCCCGTTTTCAGGCTGGAGTTCCCCCAATCTATCACCAGATTTACACCAGACGGTTTATCATTCGTCAGTATTCCCATTCGTTGTATGAGCAGTCAACGCTGATTTAATCCACAAAATTTGTAATTCTCCGTCGTTTTAAGGATTTTTAACGACAGAACTATTATGAACTATATACAGACTTACAGTTGTGGCAACCTATTATTTTCTATAGTTCAGTCACAATTTTATGTTGAAACTGGAAACATTTATTCTTAAATAACGTTATCTTGACAAGACCGTATCAAATTATTACCTTTGCTACCATCAATCCAGTGTTAGGTAGTATTCCCAAGAAAACAGCCTGGCACAATGATAAGTTGTTGTAATGGCAATCTATCGGTTTCCAAATGTTTTGATACCTACTCTGTCTGGCCTCACCAGCTACTAATGTTTGGATTAGGTACATCATCCCGGTTCATACTTTTTGACTTTTATTCGTCGCGTATATTACTTGCAATCAGTTAAGGTTAATTTGGGTGATCAATCAATAGCCCCTCTATCAGGCTTATCTGGGTTTGCGTACCTGCCTATCAAAACTACCATTTCATATTTCGACAATCCCCTATTTCCATCTTTGCCGCACCAGCGGTCCTTTTAAGGTTTATTGCTAACCTGACCTGTATGTTTAAGAAAGAAGAATTAGATAAGAAGCTTCTCGCGGAGCTTCACCCTATTGCCGAACAATTCGGCATTCGTAACCTGAGTAAATTCACCAAAGAAAAACTGGTTTACGAAATAATAAAACAGCAGTCCGAACGTCCGGGACCAGAAGGAGCCGACGAGAAAACTTCTGTTGAAGAAGCACCAAAACGTAACCGCCGGGCAAAGTTAGCAGAAGCCGCGCCCGAGGTTGCTTCACAAAGTGAACCAGCAGTTGACTCAGCTGCAAATTCAGACAACAGTACCCGTTCGCGCCAGCGTGTCCGGCGGGAAAATACCCCTACCATTTCGGCTAACCCTCCGGTTAGTGAACTGGAAGCCAATCTGCCTGAAGTTGCTAACCCACAGCCATCTGTAGCAGCAGTAACGGCTGACCCTGCCGGCATACCGGTAGCACCCCAGTCGGTGCCAGAAAATCAGGAAGGGGCAACTGACACAACCCAAGGTAACAGTTCGAACAATCAACCCGTTCGAAATCGGAATGAGAATGGGCGTGAACGTACTGATAACAATGGGCCTGCTTCAGATCGGACAGGTCGTCCGAATCATCAGCGTAATGATCGCAATGGCCGCCCTGACTCGAATCAGAATCCATACCGTAATCAACGACCTGACGGAAATCAGCCTAGTCAGCGAGACCGCCAGCGTGTTGATAATAACCGCGATCGAAATGACGTAGCACGTGATCGCAACAATCGTGACGGCGGCCAACGCGACAATATTCATCGACGTGATCAGCGCCCACGCACCCACCGGGTGCCAACAGACGAACTGACACTCAGCTTTGGCGAGCAACCCGAAGAGGAATTTATCACACCAACCGTTGTTTCAGACGACAATGCTGCTAACGTTCAGTTATCGGGCGAACCAACCGCAACGACCGAAGCCCTGTTTAACCCATCTGAAGTAGCTAGTGAACCCCAAACCATTCAGCAGCAGCCGCAACCGGAACCAACACCGTCGGGCCAGCCGCAGCTTCAGGGCCCATCCCGCGAAGCTCAAGAATATCAGAGTCGCATCCGTCGCCAGTATAATCAACATATTCGTGAGTTCGATGGGATCATTGATAACGAAGGCGTACTGGAAATTATGCAGGATGGCGGCTACGGGTTCCTGCGGTCGGCAGATTACAATTACTTAGCCAGCCCGGACGATATCTACGTATCACCTTCGCAGATCAAACTGTTTGGCCTGAAAACGGGGGATACAGTACGTGGTTCTATTCGCCCACCGAAAGAAGGTGAAAAATACTTCGCCCTGCTGCGCGTATCGACGGTGAATGGCAAAACTACAGAAGAAATTCGTGACCGTATTCCGTTTGAATATTTAACCCCGCTCTTCCCGGATGAACAATTACGGCTGAGTAATCGTCCGGAAAATTATTCGTCGCGGGTGCTGGACCTGTTCGCTCCTATCGGCAAAGGTCAGCGTGGTATGATTGTAGCCCAGCCTAAAACGGGGAAAACGGTGCTTCTGAAAGAAATCGCCAATGCCATTACGAAAAATCACCCGGAGGTGTATTTGATCGTATTGCTGATTGACGAGCGCCCCGAAGAAGTAACGGACATGGCACGTAGTGTAAATGCAGAAGTTATTTCCTCTACGTTCGATGAACAGGCCGACCGGCATGTAAAAGTGTCGAGCATGGTGCTTGAAAAAGCCAAACGGATGGTTGAGTGTGGCCACGACGTAGTGATCCTGCTGGATTCGATTACGCGTCTGGCACGTGCTTACAACACTGTCGTTCCTTCGTCGGGTAAAATCCTGTCGGGTGGTGTTGATGCCAATGCGCTACACCGGCCAAAACGGTTTTTCGGAGCGGCCCGTAACGTAGAGAATGGCGGGTCATTGACAATCATCGCTACAGCTCTGATCGATACAGGTTCGAAAATGGATGAGGTTATCTTCGAGGAATTCAAAGGTACCGGCAATATGGAACTCCAACTCGACCGGAAGCTGGCCAACAAACGTGTTTATCCAGCCGTCGATGTACTGGCGTCGGGTACGCGCCGGGAAGACTTGCTGCTGGATAAAGAAACTCTTCAGCGTGTCTGGATTCTCCGCAAGCACATGGCCGACATGAATCCGATGGAAACAATGGATTTCCTGCTGGAACGCATGAAAGGCACACGTAGTAACGAAGAGTTTTTGATTTCGATGAATCGGTAAAACGTAGCAATAGATTACACACAAAACGGTCCGCCGTTGCGGTACAAAGTACAGAGAGTTTTCTCCATGTTCTTTGCACCGCAACGGCGGACCGTTTTGTGTGTAATCTATTGTTACGTTTTACCGATTCATCGAAATAAAAAACTCTTCGTTACTACGTGTGCCTTTCATGCGTTCC
>NZ_JBMDWV010000218.1:0-22188 GCF_048594605.1 Spirosoma sp. | reverse complement strand
CGTTTCGTGGCCGTGGCCTTTAGCGTGAAAATGTGAATCGACCAGGCCGGAGTACACACCTGTCACTTTGATACCAAACGGGCGAACTTCCTTGCGTAACGCGCCCATGAAGGCTTCCTGCGCATATTTGCTGGCGGTGTAGAGCGACCCACCCGCAAACGTGCGTTTTGCTACGTCGGAAGCTACGACAACGATATGTCCGGCACCGAATGACTTCATGGCTGGCAAAGCGGCTTTTGTCAGAATAAACGTGCCTTTCACGTTGGTGGCCATTACGTCGTCCCACTCACTGACGGAGAGTTCATCTACGTTTTTGAAGATGCCAAAACCGGCATTATTGATCACGACATCGATACGCTGAAACTGATCGAGAGCGGTTTTCACTACGTTTTCCATGTCGGCTTCGTTGCTGACGTCGCCCGGTACGGCTATAATTTTTCCTTGAACGTGCCCTTCAGTGGCTTCTTTTACTAATTGGTTGAGTTCGTCTGCGTTACGGGCTGTAACCACTACGTTGGCACCATGTTCGGCCAGGCGGAGGGCGGTGGCACGGCCGATACCCCGCGATGCACCAGAAATAATAACACTTTTATTTTGTACGTTCATAGTAGTTTTCTACCCGCATAAATCCCGGAGGATTAGACAAAGTTGGCAAAGAGTTTGGTGCATTATTGCTGTTTTTTGAAGTATCGGATCATTTCGCCGAAGTTCATACCCATACTCAGGCCACGAATGGATTTGGTAATACGGTCATCTTTGGTGACGGGTGTTTTGGCTTCCTCAATCCAATTGCTAAAATAATTCTGATGGCTTTTCGACAACGTATCGAAATGCTTCTGTGCGGCTGGGTCGTCCTGCAGACATTCCAGTAAATCGGCCGACATCGGAATAGGAGAATCGTCGACTTCTAATTCAACCCGAATCGAAGCACCGGCTTCGTCTTTGCCCATTCCCCGGCGCATGGTCGCATTGATGGGTATGATAAATCCGGTTCCGGAACCATCTTCCCGTTTCAGCGGCAGCAGCGCAACCTGTTTAATTGGATGGTTGTCCAGCTTACCTTTTACCCGATACGTTGTTCGTTGACCGGGTTTTAGCTCGTCCGTTATTTCCGTTGGAATCTCAATGTACGTCCAGCGGGTTTTATCGCCTTTTTCGGTGAATTTTTTGAGGATCGTTGTGAAGGAGGGCATGAGAAAAGGGAAAAAACAGAAAGGAGCGTACCGTGAATCCTTTCTGCTTAGAACTTGATGGTATAAAACTGACACAGATACGTATCGCCAAACTCAGTGATCAGTTTCCGATACGTTGGTTGAAAACCGTAGCGTTCGTAGAACTGCATAAGCTTGGGGCGCGTCGCATCCGTTTCGAGCTGGAGCGTAGTTATGCCTCGACGCAAGCATTCCTGACGAACAAAGTCAAGAATGGCCGCAAACAGATTTTGTCCGGCAAACGGTCGGCGGATGGCTAATTTGTGAATAAAGCCGGAGGTATTGTCCGGTACGTCGGGCCAGAAGAGCGGGTCTTTCCATTGCAGAATAAACACCGCAGCGGGCTCGGATTCCGTTCCGTCGTTCCGGTCGGCATACATGATGTAGAGGTTGCCCATCGTGTGTTCGTCCAGCAGATTCTGGGCAGTGAGTGTATCAAGGTTCCAAAGCTCCTGGTCGTTGTTTACAAGCCACTGGCCAACTTCTTTAAGTATGTCGATGGCCAGATCGGGCTGGTCGTTCCGGAAAGTAAACGTCATACATCAGGTTGTGTTTTGATCGCCAGAGCCGATCATCAGGAGCCAAGATAATTAAACTTTAGACTCGCTGCCAAGTTATGCGTATATGGCTGATCTAAACAAAACAATCCTGCAATCAATAAGTAGTGGGCTGATTGGCGCTACGGTTCTGACCGCTCTCCACGAAACCGCCCGCCAGTTTATTGACGACGCGCCCCGCGCCGATATTCTGGGCGAACGCGCCATCAAAAAAACAATGAAAAAGGCGGATCTGGAACCGCCCGCCGATGATGAACTTTATTACTGGACGTTGGGCGGAGATATCGTTTCCAACGCGCTGTACTACAGTCTGGTTGGCTTGGCAAAACCAAAACATGCCTTGCTGGCAGGTGGCGCTTTAGGGCTGGCTGCGGGCGTTGGCGCCGTAGGTTTGCCAGGACCGCTAGGCTTGGGAACTGATCCGACAAATCGAACATCAGCTACAAAAGCCATGACTATTGGCTGGTATCTGGTGGGTGGTCTGGTGTCGGCTGCGGCCTATACGTGGCTAAAGCGTAAATAATAAGCCTAAAGAGTACCGGATTTGCTACGTATCGCTTTTTCGTAGAGCATCCTGTTCGTACTACGTTCCAAAGGTTGATGGTGCACAGGATGAGTCATTTTACTACGTAACCTCTTTGTTAGGCTGCAAAGCTTTCTGATAGATGGCTACCTGTTATAATTTTATTATCTGGGTAGATATCTAATCTGGACATCACCCCAAACGGTATCTCTTTTAAAAACTCTTAAACTTTTATCGTATTGAATTTCAAGTACTTTCTTGTCAATCCATTTTGTTGAAATAGCTTCTTTGTAACTTTCTAGGGTAGGTTTACCGTTCGCTACAAAAATATTTCCTCCATATGAATCATCTAAGATAACCCCTCTGTTGAGTAGAGAAAAGTGAATCGATTTTGACGTTGTAGCTCCACAGTCCCTTGTAAAAACAAAAAGATGCTTTGTGTTATCACTATTTTTTTGAGTAAAAATCAGCTCATTTTCACAATCAACTATTGATGTACAGGATTGAAATAAGCCAAAAAGCAATAATAAATTAGTTTCTTTTTTCATTTTTCGTTAACAAATCTTATCCGCAGTAACTGATGTTGGCCAAAATCTGGCTGAACTTAGCAGTCTAACTTACACTTAGGTGAAATTTGTCGGCCGGAATCTACCTGTTTAGACACTCACTCTGTCCAGAAGAGTTAGAAATGGAAGCAACCTAATGGATTACGTATTGCGTACGAAACTTAAAGATGCATTCAGGGAGCATATTTTCCTGGGAAAGCTGCCATCCCCGAAGACTTATAAATTCATGCGTTTGAGTTCTTTAACGGCGTAGTCGGCAGCACGGGCGGTGAGTGCCATATACGTCAGAGACGGGTTCACACAGGACGACGAAGCCATGGCTGCACCGTCGGTAACAAATACGTTTTTAGCTCCCCAAACCTGGTTATTGGCGTTGAGTACCGACGTTTTCGGGTCGCGGCCCATGCGAGCAGAGCCCATTTCGTGAATGCCAATGCCGGGGTTTTTGTCGGTATCGTTACGTGTCTTGATGTTTTTCAGGCCAGCCGCTTCGAGCATTTCGGCAGCATCGTTCATCATTGCCTTACGCATCCCAATGCTGTTTTCGCCCCAGGCTGCGTCAAATTCGATGATCGGTAATCCCCACTTATCTTTCTTGTCGGACAAGCGCATCCGGTTGTTCGCGTCGGGTAAGGTTTCGCCAAAGCCACCAATACTGAACTCCCAACGACCCGGTTTAGTGAGGTTGTCTTTAAAATCTGGCCCAAAGCCATCCTGTGAAGCTCCGGCAGCCCAGTCACGACGCGCCCCGCGACCCTGATAGCCAAAGCCGCGCACAAAATCTTTACGCTTGTCGTCGCCCCAGTTTGCAAAGCGGGGAATGTAAATGCCATTGCCCCGCCGACCGTAGTAATACACGTCCTGCAAGCCTTCGTACTCACCCGATGCACCAGCGCCCAGATGATGGTCCATCAGATTGCGTCCCAGCTGATCCGAATCATTGCCCAATCCGTTCGGAAAACGTTTTGAGGTCGATTGCATCATGATCCAGGCGGTATTGAGCGTAGAAGCATTCAGGAAGATGATTTTGGCGTGATAATCCTGCGTCTGTTTCGTATTCTGATCGATGACCCGAACGCCCGTAGCTTTATTCTTCTGATCATCAAAAATGACCTGATACGCAATTTTATCCGTGATGACGGTCAGATTCCCCGTTTTCACGGCGGCTGGTAACGTAGCAGACTGCGTACTGAAATAGGCGCCAAACGGACATCCGCGTACACACAGATTCCGAAACTGGCACGATGCCCGTCCGCCATCGGTATGCACTTTCTGCGCTACGGAAAGAATAGCCGTCCGCCCAATCGTCAAATGGCGACCTTTAAAATTCTTTTCGATGCCTGATTTAGCCAGTAACTCAATGCTATTCATCTGCATAGGCGGTACGTAGTCGCCATCGGGCAGAACGGCCAGTCCATCGCGACTTCCGGAAATGCCCGCAAATTTCTCAACGTACGAGTACCAGGGCGCTAAATCTTTGTAACGGATCGGCCAGTCGGCACCGTGACCGTCTTCGAGATTGGCCGTAAAATCCCGTTCGTTCAGCCGGTAGCTCTGGCGTCCCCACATGAGCGAGCGCCCGCCCAGGTGATAGCCCCGAATCCAGTCGTACGGGCGTTTTTCGATATACGGTACGTCCACATCTTTAGTGAACATATGGCGCTGATCTTCGCCGGGCTTTCCGCCCGAGCGGGCATTGGCCCAATATTCTTCGGCAGCCCAAAGCTCAATTTTTCCCCGGTGCGGAAATTCCCAGGGATCTTTCATAGCTGTGGGGTAATCCGTTACGTGTTTGAGGTCGGGGCCGCGTTCGAGCATTAGAACTTTCAACCCTTTCTGCGTCAGTTCTTTTGCTGCCCAGCCACCTGATATACCGGAGCCAACGACAATCGCGTCGTAGGTCATTCCTTTTTTTGCGTCAAGATTAAGGTTCATGTTCCAGGAGTTGTAAGGTTGTAGAGTTGGATGGTTATAAAGTTTTACCTTGAGTTGACAGGCTACGGCGACCGAAAGATCATAAGCACTACGCAACCCTATGACTTTTTAACTTTACAACTCCTTTATGTTGCCCACGCTTTCTGGCCAGGTTTTAGTTTAACAACGCCTTCGTATTTGCCGGGAATTTTTACGTACTCCAGTGCCTGTGTACATCCGATTTCGGAGCTGAAATAGCCCAGAATCGTCAGTTCTTTAACGAGTTTGAAAAATGGAGTGAGCGGAGCGTTTTTCTCCGCATCTTTCACTACAGTGCCCGTTTCGGCGTCCACCATTTTGGCTTCGGTCTGATCCGTACCGGCTGGGGCAAAGGCCCCCAGCGTTGTTTCCGGGTCTTTGGCTAGTTTCTCCTGACGTTTCGGATGCTGTTTGGCTTCGGTTTTCGCCATCTGCTCAAACTGTTTTAGAATAGCCGTTTTCTGCTCTGTCGATAACGTAGCAAACGATTGAGAATAGGCTTTTTTGCTTTCTGCTTCAACAGCGTCCAGACCTTTCACGAAATGTTCCTGCTGGGCTGATTTGTAGCAATCTTTCAGGATCAACTCAATAGTCGGTGCGACTTTGGCTGCTTTCGCGCCCGGCGTCGACGTGGCAGGCAGAATTACCTCGGTGATCTCATCCAGAAGCGTCTGCTGGTCAGGACGTAGTGCGAACGTTGAGGGCGGTTGTCTCCTGACCCGATGAGGCTGGTATCCTTCTACAATAGAAGCCAGGGATGGGGCTGATAAGGCGCTGCCCATCGTGAGGGCTACCTGAAGAATTGCTTCTCTACGATTCATGAGAAATTCAGTAAAACGCGTTGATAATGCTACGTTCCGGAAATATGAAATGAGCCACTGTAAAGATAAGCCGATTGTACAGAAGTAGTTAGTGTTAGAAGACACAAAACAAAAATCCTACTTAGACAGTCCCACAGAATTGAAGTCTATTCGTCTCCAGCAAAGCAGCACGCGTGGCAGTCATAGATTACTCTATGACCAGCTTATTTACCCAAAATTCGCTTTCGGTGCTGAATGCCCCACTTCCGAAGTTCTTCAATGACTTTTTCGAGTGAGTGTCCATAGGGCGTCATCGAATACTCAATCACAACGGGGTAGGAATCGTGGACGGTACGTTTGATCAACTCGTTCATTTCCAGTTCCCTCAATTCCTTCGCCAGCATTTTATCGGTGATGTTCGGAATCTCTTTGGCAATCTGGCTAAATCGTTTGGTGCCGAAGGTAAGCGCGACAATAATGGGCAGTTTCCATTTGCCATTAAGGATATCCAGCGCATCTCGTACGGGAAGAATCATGCCTCTGCATTCGCTATGATCAATCGGTGTGTGAATGTCGATTTCAGGTGAAAGTTCGGTCTGCGTTTCCATGATTGACAAGGTCTACTATCTCAAAGTATAGTGCTATACAACTGTATAGTACTTTATTCAGTATAGCAAATATAGATAGGTTTGCATCGGTTAACAAGAAAGCTGACTGTAAAAAATTACTTCTTATGAAACGCGATAAAATAGTGTATTGGGTAGCCACGTCGCTGGTTGTTTTAAGTTTGGGCATGGCTGGATTTGCCTATTTCACTGATCCGGCTGTTAAAGCGGGCTTCCGACATCTGGGATTTCCTGATTATTTCCGTGTCGAACTGGGCGTTGCCAAAATTATAGCGGCTTTTGTGCTGGCCATTCCGGCAATACCGACTCAGATTAAAGAATGGGCGTATGCTGGTGTAGGCATTACGTTCATTTCGGCGGCAATTGCGCATATCAGCAGCGGTGATCCGACGGGAATGGTTATCAGCCCAATCGTGTTATTTGTTTTTCTAGCCGTGTCGTATCGCTATTTTCATCGATTACAGACTGCAGATGGACAATTGGCGGGAGCCACTCATTAAACAGGTCGTATATGCGTAGTATAAACCCAACTAAAATGCAGGTTGAAATCTGGTCGGACGTCATGTGCCCGTTCTGCTACATCGGTAAGCGGAAATTTGAAACAGCCCTGAACCAGTTTGCAGATAAGGACGAGATCGAGATTGTCTGGAAAAGTTTTCAGCTTGATCCGAACCAGCCAACGGTTCCCGACAAAACCGTGCAGCAATATCTGGCCGAACGGAAAGGCATGAGTGTCCAACAGGCTCAGCAGATGACCGACCACGTAACGAACGTAGCGAAACAGGCGGGTCTTACGTTTCACTTCGACAAAGCCGTAACCGCTAATTCGTTCGATGCGCACCGGGTGTCGCATCTGGCTAAACAGCATGGTGTGCAAAACGAACTCGAAGAACAACTGTTTGCCGCTTATTTTACCGACGGAAAGAACACCGCCGACCACGCTACGTTGGTTGAGTTGGGCACTGAGGTTGGACTAAAGGCGGAGGAAATTCAAACGGTACTGCGTAGTGATCAACATGCTGATGATGTACGTACCGACATTTATGAAGCTCGTCAGTTGGGGGTTCAGGGCGTTCCGTTCTTTGTGTTCAACCGGAAATATGCCGTGTCGGGCGCGCAGGAGAGTCAGACATTTCTGGGTGCTCTAAGCAAGTCTTTTGCCGAGTGGAAACAAGCCCAGGCCGAAACCGTGCTTGAGGTAGTAGAAGGGCCAACCTGCACGCCGGATGGGGAGTGTGCATGACCTTTAAAAAAGTCTTTTATAGAGACTAGAACGCAGCTCGTCATGAACTTTACAATTAAACAGATGAAATCGTAAAGTTCATGACGAGCTGCGTTCCAGTTGTAACTAACAAGCTTCGGCTTCGCAATCGTCCTCGGCCACAATTTCTGTTTCCAGCGTAGCGTGATTGATATTGCGGTGTTCGAGCCGATGGCGTGCGTCGTGTTTGAGGGCCGCAACCTGTTCATCAGTCAGGCCAGCTTTGAGGACAAGATGGGCGGTAAGGGCGTTTTCAGTCGTGCTCATGGCCCATACATGTACGTGATGTACGTCCTGTACGCCTTTCACGGCTCGCAAATCAGCCAGTACTTCGGGCAGATCAATTCCTACCGGAACGCCATCCATCGAAAGCCGCAAACTATCCGTCAGCAAATTCCAGGTTGACCCCATAATCACCACCGCTACAGCAATGCCAATCACCGGGTCGAGCCATACCCAGCCGGTATAGCTGATCAGTACTCCCGCCACAACTACGCCCAGCGATACCAGCGCATCGACCATCAGATGCAGATAAGCGCCTTTGACATTCAGATCGTGTTCTTTGTTCCGGTAAAAAAGCAGAGCCGATAAGCTGTTGACCAGTATGCCAACGCCAGCAACCCAGGCGACTGCTCCGCCCGCAACCGGTTCTGGATGACGAAACCGCTGAAAACTTTCCCACAAAATTGCGCCAATGGTAATCAGCAGAATGACGGCATTCGTGAGCGAGGCCAGTACGGTACTTTTTCGATAACCATACGTAAAACTGGGTGTCTGGCGAACCCGCGCCAGCCGGAACGCCAACAGTGAGAGTAACAAACTCGCTACGTCGCTCAGGTTGTGACCCGCGTCGGCAATGAGCGCGAGGGAGTTATAGTAGAATCCAAGAATAAATTCAACAAGAACGTAACCCGCATTCAGAACGGCACCGATAATCAGCGCCCGGTTGATGCTGGTCAACGCAACCGGGCCGTGACTGTGTCCGGCGTGGCTATGGTCGTGATGAGCGTGTTCGTGCGCCATACTTATAATTTTAACTTAATACCGCCATTAATGATACGTCCATCCGTTGGCGCATATATATCCGTAACAAACGATGGATTTGTGGGTGTTCCACCAACCAGCGGCTCGAAGCGCGACTGCCGAACGTCGAGGAAATTCTCGAAGTTGATGAAAACGCTTCCGAAGCTCCATTTCTTCTCGATCATGTAACCCATTGTCCAGTACGCGGGCGTTTTGGTGCCGTTGGTACGTTGCTGATGACCCGAATAGAAGGCTTCGAAGCCGGTTTTCAGTTTGTCGGTTTCGTAGAGCGTTGTAAAGTAAAGCCGATGTTTCGCCGTTAACGGATTCATGCCTGTCAGGTTATCGTAATGCCGTTGCGTATCAATAAACGAATACCCCAGAAACGCGTGAAAATCATGATAAACCAGCCGGACATTGGTTTCGAAACCGCGCGTACTCAGGTAGCCATTCGCCGTACGAAACTGGGCAACTCCCGTGGGACTCAATACGGTCAATCGATTCAGTCGCGTATAAAAGAATAACTGATTGACCGATAAGGTAGTTTGTTCACCGAGATCGACTTTGTAATTGATGTCCCAGTTTAGTCCTATCGACGATTCGGTCTGGTCACTACGTATCGACCGCAGATCGACATTCTGGAATAACAAACGTTCGGCATCTTCGGTAAAAATCGTGGGCGCTTTGTAACCCAGGCCACCACCTAACCGACTCGTCCAATGCTCCGACGCCCGATACAGCAGTGAAAACCGGGGAAGCAGAAAAACTTTAGCCTTGTCGTGACCCAACGTAGCGTCCACCTGCGTACTCACTACGTCGCTACGTAGGCCGGTTTCCAGACTGAGCCGGTCCGAAAGGGTAAGCGTATTTTGAATAATAACTCCCCCGATTGTCTGGCCATAGATTCCGAAGACAGACGCAACTGGGAACCTCGGAAAATATTGGCGGAAGTTGTCAGTCCAAACATTTAATCCGACAATCCAGTCCGATTGAGTGTAATGTTTGAAATAGTTGATTTCCGAAAACGACGATTGCTGAATCCCGTTGAACTCATAATTCGGTAAAACGATAGCGCGTTTAAAATTGCTGAAACTGTTTTTGACGGTCAGAACCGCGTCGTTGGCGAACCGTTTTTCCAGCCGAAACTGCGTAGCGAACCGGCGGGAGTTGTTTGCTTCTGTATAGCCCGTTATGGATTCGCTTCGGATGGTTGGCAGATAGCCGCCGGTCCGTTGCTCGTCCGTCCAGATAATACCTGCCGAAAGGGTTGTCGTTTCATTTGGGTACCAGAAAAATTTTGGCTGAAACGTCGTTCGATACGTCTGTGGTAAATCCGAAAACTGGTCCTTGTTGGGGTCAAACGCCCGTTGTAAATTTCGCGTAGCGTAGAACGTAACGCCCAATTTGTCGTTACGTTGGGCATAATAGCCGTTCAGATCGAGGCCCAGCGCCGAAGTGCCGTTGATCAGAAACGATAGTTCGCGTTCGCGCGTTGGTTCTTTCGTAATCAGATTGACCAGACCCGCAATGGCCCCGCTGCCGTATAGCGTAGACTGACAGCCTTTGATTACCTCCACCTGCTTCAGATTCAACGGCGGCACCTGCATAATACTCAGCCCGCTCGAAAAGCCACTGTAAAGCGGTAGTCCATCCTGCAAAAGCTGCGTATACCGGCCATCCAGCCCCTGAATCCGGAACGTAGCATTGGCCGACATCACCGACGTTTGCTGCACCTGAATTCCCGGACTTTCCCGCAGAATAACAGCAATATTGGCGGGTTGCATGTTCGCTTTTTCGTCCAGCTCTTCTTCGTCAATAACCTCAACCCGCGTTGGTTCATCGGCAACGGTCCGCCCGCTTCGGGTCGATGATACAGTGATCTCCTCCAGTTCTTCCTCCGAAGGTTGAAGCGAAATCCGTAACGTATCGGTGGAAGGCGTTGTTACAGTCTGATTAACCGATTGAAAACCTACCGCTGAAATACGTAGTCGGTGCGGTCCGGACGATGGTAAGCGTAGCTGGGCATAACCGGCTGTGTCGGTGGCTGCGCCCGTTGTGCTGCCAATCAGCAGGATAGTGGAACCGGGAATGGCCTGATTCGTGAGCTTATGGCGGACAGCGATACGTAGTGTATCCTGACCAGAAGCCGAACGTACCAGGCTGGTTGTGAGAAGTATAAAAAATAAAATAGCGTTTTTCATGTTGTATGAAGAATACAAGGAAACAATCCGGCCAATGGATGATCGGCCGTGAAAAAATCCACGAAAAAACGCTTATAACTTAGGGGGCTGCCAGATTGCCTGTGCTACGTCGGCGTGGCTGGGCGACTGATACGTAAAGAGCTGATCAGACGCAATCCGCGTGCTGGTGGCAGAGGGCGCTACGTAGTGAAAGAGCCGGGGAATTGAGAAACCGACGCAGGTGGTGCAATGACAGAACGGACTGCATGGCGCTTTGTGGCCATGTTCGTGGTCTTGCTCGGCAGAGTGAGAAGCTGACGTACTGGTTGTTACGTTCTCGTGCGCATGACAGTCGGCATCCGGGCAGGGTAAGCCTGTCAGGAGCAACAGCCAGAACGAAAAGATGTAAATCGTCCACTTCATAATTTAAAAGTAGAAAGTGGCCGAATGCAACAGGTAGTCAAAAAGGAAATAAGTTGCTATACGAGGTGATTTTTAAGATTTTATCCAAATTTTTATCCGTAAAAGCGTGTTGCCATTGTCTGATTCTGAAAGGCGCAGGTCCCGGCTTTTCGGCTGAATGCAAAGCACAATTGTAGAAACGAGCTTATTTCGTTGGAAACTGGAAAGGTGGCGCTACGTATACGCTAGGCCTAGGTCGCGGACGACTTTAAAGGTAAATTCGTTACACAACGGCATTTTTCGCCTGAAGTAGTTCCTAAATTGCTTCATCATTGATCCTCTATTTTTTTACGATGAAAACGGATTGTATCGGTAAACATGAGCATACGGCTTGTCCGCGTTGTCAGCGGCGATTTGAATGTCGGGTAGGAAGTATCAACCTGTGTCAGTGTCAGGCCGTTACGTTGACCGAAGCGCAGCGGCAGTACGTCAATTCGCTGTATCAGGGCTGTTTATGTGCCAACTGTTTGCGGGAACTCCGCACCGAATACAATCATCAGACACATCAGAACGTATTAACCAAACTACTGCATGGCCATTAACGAAACGCCGGAGCTAGCCGCTCGGAGCATCCGCATTGCTGTCGAGATTTACGTTGAAGCAATGTATTCGATGGAACGGCATTAGGCTATTCATGGGTCGTTTACGTTCGTGGCGCTGAATGAAGACAAAAAGCCCATTCGTATTCTTGAACGAAGCGAACCAGCCGAAAAACTTTAATGCCTTATTACTACGTGCAAACAGATTGTATTTTTCTTTTTGCAACATAGTTGCAAAAAGAAAAATGTCGTAGATTTGTCACCTGATAAGCTAGTTTGGCTTATTGAATGATCAAATCTGTTCTATGTCGCTTTACTCGTCAAATTATGACGTCATCATCATAGGGGGTAGTTACGCCGGTCTAAGCGCGGCTATGGTACTGGGTCGATCGCTACGTCGGGTGCTGGTGCTTGACAATGGTAAACCTGCTAACCGTCAAACACCACATTCGCACAGTTTCCTGACGCGCGATGGGGCAACACCCGCCGAATTGAGTGCTATTGCCCGCCAGCAGGCACTGGCTTATCCGACTGTACAACTTATTGAGGCTACAGTTACGTCATCCGCTCAGGATTCTCAAACATTTGTGGTAACAACCGATTCGGGCGCTACGTATTCGGCCAGCCGGCTTCTGCTGGCAACGGGTTTAAAAGATCAGTTTCCGGCCATTCCGGGTTTTGCGGAATGCTGGGGCATATCCGTGTTGCATTGTCCGTATTGTCATGGCTATGAGGTGCATGGACAGACGTTAGGCGTACTCGCAAACGGCGATGATGGTTTTGAATTTGGTAGACTAATCCATCACTGGAGCCCAAACTTAACCTTGTTTACAAACGGGCCATCTACGTTATCGGCGGAGCAGACAAAGGCGTTGACACAACACCAGATTACTATTGTAGAAACGCCAATTTCGGCCATTACACACCAGAACGGGCAGTTGAGTGGCCTGGTACTTGCGGATCAAACGGATTATTCGCTGGACGCTTTGTTTGCCCGATCTCTGTTGAGTCAGGCCTCGCCAATTGCCGAGCAACTAGGGTGTCTGCACAATGACATAGGGCTTGTGCAAATTGATGAGTGGGGACGAACTAGCGTACCGGGAGTGTTTGCCGCTGGTGATACGCACACAATGATGCGTCAGGTAATGGTTGCCGGAACCAATGGCCTTCGGACGGCTGTCGTGATCAACAAGGACATGATTGAAGAGGAGTTTCAGAACGTACTGCAGTAGCCTCTGGCCCGATTCATGGCTTGCTGTGTTTATTATGGCTCTCAATCAGCTAGTGGGTTGTTTTATCGCAAGGGTATTCGTAAGTAAAATACGTAGTGGACTTGAGAATCGACCGGGTAGAGTCAACATAGGCATCGATTGAGATAAGCGAACATAGAAGTGATCTGCGGGAAAGTCTGGTGTCGTGAAAAAAGTAAATAATAGCTGGTATGAACAACTCAGCACAATCTTGACATACCTTTGCCCTGTCATGAAAAATGCGCTAATCTTCCTCCTGCTTTTTGCTACGTTGCTGCCAACGGTCAGCCAATGGGGAACGATTGCCTATTATCATGCTAATAAAGAGTACATCGCTCGGGTGCTTTGCCAGAATCGTGATAAACCTCAGCTGCACTGCGATGGACAGTGTTATCTGGCAAAACAATTAAAAGCACAACAGGACAAGCAGGATAAGGAAACAACGGAACGGGTGCAGAATACCCCCATTTTGCAGCTATTCTGTGAGGTTGCCCAGCGGTTTGAGTTCAAACTGAGTGGGGTTGAAGTGACCTCATCGATCACATCCGATTATTGCTTGCCTTCTTATACGTCTCCCTTACTGGACTTGCTACGTCCACCTCAGGTTTAGATTGATACGTTGCTGAATATGATAAGTCTGCACTCGCCAACTGACGATGTGTGGCTGATTTCTTTCCGCTTTTTAATCTAAACTAAATCTTCTGTGAATATTTATAAAGTTCTCATGGCCAGTTGGTTATGGGTTATTGCTGTAGGCTATGCCTATGCGCAAAATACAATACAAGGGCTTGTTTTTGATGCCCAGACCAAAGAACCGCTTCCGGGCGTCACCGTATCCGCAACGGATGGGAAATCGGGTACAATTACGGATGCAAACGGACGGTTCTCCATAGCACCTACCTCCACTACCGTTTTTGTGTCGGCCATCGGCTATCGGCGTCTTGAAGTCGACGTAACGTCGGGAAAACCGCTACGTATTGCTCTTGAAGCAGCGGTGGAAGATTTGCAAACGGTGGTTGTGACGGGCAACCGCGAAGCTGCACTACGTACCGAAACACCCGTGGCGATCTCTAAGCTTTCGCCCAGGCTGATTGAAGAAACAAAGCCGACGGGTATTTATGAGGTGATTAACAAAACGCCGGGAGTGCTGATGGTGAATCTGGGAAATGAGCAGCACATGATGGCCATTCGGCAGCCGATGACCACAAACGCGTATTTTCTGTATCTGGAAGATGGCGTTCCGGTTCGGCCGATGGGCGTGTTCAATCATAATGCGTTGCTCGAAATGAACCAGTTCACGGTCAGTTCCATCGAAGTGGTGAAAGGCCCCGTATCGTCGATTTATGGACCCGAAGCGGTAGGGGGCGCCGTTAATTTTATTACGCAGCGACCAACGGCTGTGCCAACAGTTCGCGTGGGGATTCAGGCTGACCAGTGGGGGTATCAGCGCCTGCAATTTGGGGCAGGAGCCCGGCAGGGCAAATTTGGTATTTACCTGGGCGGGTTCGTGTCGCGGCAGCGGGATTCGTGGCTAACAAGTTCAGATTACGACAAATCGTCGTACTTTGCCCGACTTGAGTACGCTGTTACGTCCCGAACGCGCCTGACCGGAACGTTTTCCTACAACAACTACAACTCGCAAACCAGCGGCAACGTTGACAGTACGGCTTTTTTCGCCCGACAATACGTTAGCACCACCGATTTTACGTACCGGAATGTGTTTTCGTTACGTTCCCGCCTGACGCTCGAACACGACTGGAAAAACGGTTCGCAATCGTTTATTACAGGCTTCATCCGAAATAACAGCATCGGGCAGAATCCGACGTATTCGATTCGATGGACAAGCGGCTCCACGACTGCTACAGGACAGATCAACAGTAATGATTTCAGGAGTTATGGCTTCATTGCCCAACACACGCAACGGCTGAATTTCCTGAACAGCAAACTCATCGCTGGCGCTACGCTCGACCTATCGCCTAATACGTATTACGCTTATCAGACTGAGTTGGCAGCCGAACTGCGTGCCGATAAACGATCGGTTCTGAAATACACCCAACTGCGAGAACGCCCTGATATTCAGTTGGCTAACTATCAGGCTGATATTCATAACGTAGCGACTTATTTGCAATACGATTTTGAGCCGCTACGTAAACTGAGAGTTTCGGCGGGCCTGCGCTACGACCGAATGGCGTTCGATTATACCAATTCACTGGACAAGAGTTCCGGCGATAAAGTATACAGCCAACTGACGCCCAAAGTGGGTGCTACGTATGATCTGGGAAATGGTAAAGGTCTGTACATGAACTATGCAAGAGGGTTCTCGCCACCAGCCCTGACATCGATTTTTCTGAAACGGACTACGCCGACGCTGACCGGCGATTTATTCTATTACAATCTGCAACCGGCCAAATTTGATAACCTGGAAATTGGCGGTTGGGCGTCGCTGCTACGTAACAAAATCTACGTTGACGGGGCCATTTACCAGATGAACGGAACAAACGAATTGCTCAATATTCGTCTGCCAGATAACTCGTTCGATTATCAATCGGCAGGACGAACGCTGCACCGGGGTATTGAACTGGGCGTTACGTATCGGCCGTCGAAGCAGGTATTTTTCCGTTTTGGTGGTACGTATGCGATACACCGATTTGTCGAGTTTACGCTAAGTAAACGCGCTTCCGATGTCGTGCAGAACGTGAACGGTAACGATATGCCCTCGGCCCCCCGCCTGCTCTGGAACACCGAAATCAGCTATTATCCAGCCTGGTTTAAAAACTTCCGGACCTCGGTAGAATGGCAGCACGTATCTGGCTGGTCTCAGAATCAGATCAATACGGTACGGTATGATGGGTATGATTTAGCAAACGTTCGCGCAGGCTATCAGTGGAAAGGTATTGAGGTATTTACCAACGTGCTGAACGTAACGAACGCGTTATTCGCGACGAACGCTACTCGCGGCAACAATGCCACAGACAGAACCACCTACACTCCGGCAGCTCCACGCACATTTGTGTTTGGTATTCAGTATACTTTTTCTGGCAAATGATTATGACCTACTCCTTTCTATTTCCTATCCTCGGTTGGATGCTGGCGCTGCTGCCTGCCACCGAAACCACAGTGTCCAATCCTCAATTTGCTGGCGCTGTTCCACGTCTGACGACCGATGCGGCTGGAAATCCGTTGCTTAGCTGGGTTGAAAAAAATGGCGAAAACGTAGCTTTCTACTTTGCCTTGTCGAAAGATGGGGGGCAAACGTTTGGCGAGAAAATTCAGGTAAAAGCCCCGACGACCATCTCGGCTCATGCAGAAGGCATGCCTAAAGTTGCCATGAAAGCTGATGGTACGTTACTGGCCGTTTTCGAAGTCCCCCGCCCAACTGCTGCCTCACGCTTTGCCGGAGATTTACTGTACACAATGTCGGCGGATAACGGAAAAACCTGGCAGGAACCCAGACCCGTTCATCAGGATGCATTGCCGGGTAAAAGTCATTCGTTCAGCGATATTACGCGATTACCGAATGGTGAAATTGGTGTTGTCTGGCTTGACGAAAAACTCCCCAATCAGGAAGGGCGTCCGGTTGTGTTTGCGCAGACAACCAAAGGAAAGGGTTTCGGTGCGGCTGTTCGGGTCGATGACAATGCGTGCCAGTGTTGCCGTACGAATGTATTTGTGGATTCTCAGAAACGTATTCACCTGACGTATCGTGATTTATTGCCAGGCAAAGCTGGCGAAGTCGCTTCCCGTGATATCAGTACGGTGGTGTCGAACGACGGGGGTAAAACATTCAGCAAACCACAGGTTGTTGTGGCTGATCACTGGCAGGTAAATGCCTGTCCGCATGCGGGGCCGGTAGTGGCACAGGTAGGCAACAACGTAATGATGACCTGGTTTTCAGGAAAGGAAAATGCGGCTGGGCTGCGGCTGGCCCGTTTGGGATCTGATAAGCTGTTATCCAGTGTGTTAACGAGCCGCGCGAAACATCCGCAGGTAGCCTCCGATGGAAAGAAATTAGTCTGGGTTTGGGACGAGTCGATCTCTCGGGATGGTTCCGGCGAGATGGGTTCCTTTGTGCAGCGAATCGGGATACGTACCGTTTCTGAAGAAACAATCAGTCCGACGAAGTACCTGACTCCTGAATCGGTTGGCGCTACGTACCCGGCTGCGTTGATGACGGCTACGGGAACGCTGGTCGCTTACGAACAAACAAAGGATAATGAACCCACCGTGATCGTTGTGCAGCAGTTGAAGGATTTGTAAGACGTAATGCCTGAAAAATCTTTCAGAACCAACAATATGAATCAACGTCCGGTTTAGGGAAAGATTAAAATTCGATTAACGTTATTGTAAGGAAGCTTCTCTAACTTCGTAGCCATAAGCCACTGCCAGAAGACACTATGCGCGTTTTGATTGTTGAAGATGAATGGGAGGTTGCCGGGCTGATAAAAAGTGGTTTGGAGGAATATGACTTCGAGGCCGACACGGCAGGCAATGCGATGGAGGCACAGCAGCGACTGGCTGAGAAGGAATATGATGTTGTAATTCTGGACGTGAATCTGCCTGTAATTAATGGGTTCGATCTGTGTCGCATGATTCGCCATAAATTTGCCACCCTCCCGATTCTCATGCTGACGGCTTTCGGGAGTACGGATAATAAAGTTGATGGATTTGAGGCCGGGGCCGACGATTATCTGGTGAAGCCCTTCGAGTTTCGGGAACTGGTGGTCCGATTACGGGCGCTCAACCGACGTAACGCCAGTGTGCCGACCGAAGTAACCGTGTTGAAAATTGCGGATCTGGAATACAATCAACAGAGTAAAGCTGTAAAACGCGGTAATCAGAAAATTCCTTTGACGGCCCGTGAGCTGACGTTGCTTGAGTTTTTCATGAAGAATCAGAATCGGGCGCTTACACGTAACGAAATCATTGAGCAGGTCTGGGACCTGAATTTTGATACCGGTACCAACGTAGTGGACGTGTACGTGAACTACCTGCGTAAAAAAATCGACAGGGATTTCCCCCGGAAGCTGATTCATACGATTAGCGGCATCGGCTACATCATGCAGGCTACCGACGACTGACCCATGAAAATACGTACTCGTCTTTCCTTCACATTCGTAGGGGTGGTTGCGGCTATTTTGCTGCTTTTTTCGATGGTCGTATATGCTACCGCCGAGTATTTCCGGCAACGGGATTTTTATCTGCGGCTCAGTGACAAAGCAAAAAACACAGCCCGATTGCTGCTGGAGGAAGACGAGATAAACGCCCGTCTGTTCAAAATAATTGAACGAAACAACCTGACGGCTCTTCCCGAAGAACAGATCAATGTATACGATCAGCAGAATCGGATGGTGTATGCAACGCGCGACAGTTCGATCGTAAAGTCAGACGTACTGGCCTCGATCCGTAAAAAAAAGGAAGTGTTTTTTCGCCAGAAAAATGCTGAAGTCATTGGGTTTGTCTACCCGTACAATAAGAAGGAATACGTACTGATCGCATCGGCTTACGATCAGTATGGAATCGAGGAAATTGGCCATTTAGGTACGATCATGGTTGTTGGACTGGTTTGCAGTCTGGCGTTAGTGGGCGCGGTTGGCTGGGCGTATGCCGGACGTTCATTACAGCCTATTTCCGACGTTGTCCGGCAGGTTGATCAGATTACCGCTTCCAATTTGAATCAACGCGTAACGGCGGGTAATGACCAGGACGAAATAGCACAGCTGGCGCATACGTTCAATCTGATGCTCGACCGGGTACAGGAAGGGTTTGAGGTACAGCGAAACTTTGTGGCCAATGCCTCGCACGAGCTACGTACTCCGCTGACGATCATTACGGGGCAGATTGAAGTGACCTTGCTCAAACGTCGTACGGTTGAGGAGCACGAAGCTAAATGGAAGGCAGCGCTGGAGGTGATCCAGCGCATGAACAAGCTGACGAATAACTTACTGAACCTAACCTTGGTAAGTCTGGAAGCGACGCCTTTAAAATTCAGTGAAGTGGCAATCGACGAGGTGATTTATCAGGCGGCCCAGATGCTCATGAATCGACAACCTGACTACGCCGTTGTTTTCTCGTTTGATGGAGAAATCGAGAAGATTCAGCCTTCGCTGACCATTGAGGGTAATAAATCGCTGTTGTACTCGGCATTTTTCAATCTGATGGAAAATGGCTGTAAGTTTTCTGAGAAAAAACGAGTTGATGTTGTACTGGATGCCAACGCACAATGGGTAACAATTGCCTTTAAAGACGAAGGAGTTGGCATTGCAGAAGAGGACATCAAAAATATTTACGAACCTTTCTTTCGGGCGCAGAACGTAAAACGTATTCACGGCCACGGTGTAGGGCTGCCGTTAACCTACCGAATCATTCAGCTTCATCGGGGGCAGATTCAGGTAGCTTCCCAGCTTGATGAGGGCACTACGTTCGTGGTTCGTCTGCCTAAAAAATTCTAATCGAATTCTAATCAGCCTCTAATTGGATTCTCACTGCCTTCTAACCAGCCCTTAATTAAAGGTGTAATTAATTAAAAGAACTTTGTTGTGTGGATTTCTGAGTGGATTCTAAACCATTTTGAATCATGAACAACAAAGCGAACAAGAGTAGGAATGGCAATAAACTGGTCAACTGGATAACCGTTTGGGGGTTGATTTTTGGCTGTATTGCATTCAATCTATACTTCGACAATCGGCAGACGCGCCTGGATAAGAAATACTATCGCACGCAGTTTGAAGCTGAGAGCCAGCGAGCTGATTCATTGCACAGAGCGGCTCTTGAACTGGAGCATCGCCTTCAGAAAATAGAATCTGGATCTACGGAGAAAGTGTCAGTTAATCAGTCGGCCAAGTCTGTAAAACCGTTAGTGACGAGAGAGCTATGAAGTTGTAATCTGATTTACTCAATGTTCTCACTGAAGAAAAGTCCTGCCCAGTTAGGTTGTGGTATGATCGATTTGACGCATCATTCGTAAGTGATCCACAACCTGCTGGCGTAGGCACAAGACATTCTCATACAACCAGAAACTGACATGAATACGAAGTCAACCGTTTTGCAATCGATAGATCTGACCAACCTTCAGGGCGATATCCGGGGTGGGGCAATCTCATTTTTGGTGGCTGTTCCTTTATGTCTGGGTATTGCCCTGGCGTCAGGAGCGCCACTTTTTGCCGGTATTATTGCCGGAATTGTCGGTGGGCTGGTCGTCGGACTTGTTAGCCGTTCGGCCGTGAGTATATCGGGGCCGGAAGCGGGTCTGATCGTTGTTACGTTGAGTGCCATACAATCGTTGGGATCGTTCCCTGCCTTTCTGCTGGCTACATGTATTGCCGGATTAATTCAGGTCGGCCTGGGCTTTGCTCGGGCAGGTATGGTTAGCAATTTTTTTCCATCGTCGGTTATCAAGGGAATGCTGGCTGGTATTGGTATTATTCTGATTATCAAACAACTGCCGCATTTGGTAGGCTACGACGCCGATGCAGCCGAAGGATTTGCTTTATTTCAGCCGGGTGGTTTCAATATCATTGAGCAGCTCCGTATGGCGCTTGGGCAGTTCAGTGGAGTTGCCATTCTGATTGCGCTGACGTCATTTGCGGTTTTCTATCTGTGGGAACGACCTTCCTTCCGGCAACGGGCTTTTGCTCAAAATGTACCCGCTGCACTGGTTGTTGTTGTTCTGGGCATTAGTATCAATGAACTCGTTCGTCTGGCTTTTCCACAGTGGGCCTTACGCGGAAATCACTTGGTGCAATTACCGGTACCTGAGAGTGCAGCCGCTTTTTTTCAGTTGTTTACGCTACCCGATTTTTCTCAGTGGAGTAATCCGCTGGTTTATACGTCGGCGGTGGCAATTGCGCTCGTAGCCAGTCTGGAAGCCCTTCTGGCCATAGAAGCATCGGACGAGCTGGACCCGCTCAAACGTAAAACGCCTGCCAATCATGAGTTAAAAGCACAAGGCATCGGCAATCTGGTCAGTGGCATGATAGGTGGTATTCCGCTGACGTCGGTTATTGTAAGAAGTTCGGTGAGTATTAACGCGGGGGCACGTACCAAGCTGGCTGCTCTGATACACGGTACGTTGCTGCTGGTCTGCGTAGTGACCCTGCCGACTTTGTTAAACAAAATTCCCTGGGCTAGTCTGGCGGCTATTCTGTTTGTGACGGGGTATAAACTGGCGCGGATTGAGGTATTCAAAGCGATTTTCGCGGAGGGTACAGCCCGTTTCATCCCCTTTGTAGTGACTATCCTGGCGATTCTGCTGACCGACCTGCTTACCGGTATCGGTATCGGCATGGTAACGGGCATCTTTTTTATCCTGCGCGCTCACTACCAGAATACGCATCGCGTTCAGACGGAGTGGGTCAGTGATATCAAGCGGATTCATGTGAGTTTGGGCGATCACGTATCGTTTTTAAGCAAAGCCAAGCTGGTTAAACTCCTCAAAAGTATTCCCGACAATGCTATCGTAGAAATTGACGGAACACAGTCGTCCTACATTGACAGCGATGTGATTGTGACCATTCAGAATTTTGGTATCGCAGCCCGGCAACGTAACATTCAGCTTATTTTTCTGCCGAGTCTGGCAACCGATCAGTCGCCGATCTATACCTCAAAAGAGTTATTCAATATCCATCGACGTAACGGGGCAAGGCTCCGCTCAAAGCCTCAGGTGAATACTACGTCTTTGTAAGGGTACTACCTGAACGTAACGTCTGCCCTTTAGTCAGGAGCTGGAAGAATCACAAATCCCGTACGTCGAAGACCAATATCCGATGTGCGGGATTTGTGTTATGTAATCACTACGTAATGAAACATGAATCTGCCTAACGGTCGATCGCAGGAACGTACAGCGGATTTTTTAAGGGGTAATAATTTTATTGGAAAATTAAAAAAATGAACATAAATAAATTTACGCTTTCATTTTTCAGTTAACTTATAAGAGTCTTAAGTAGAAGTTAAATCATTATTAATTGTCTAAAAAATAGTTGATCAGGGCATTGATAAATTAGTATATTTGATTCTGCCTCTAACACACACCTATACATAAGCCTGTTTTTTGATGAAGCTGGGGAGCTTCCTGTTATCAGTCGTTTTACGGTTACGCGTTGCTCGCTCCCCAATTCGATACGCCGTAGTCAGTCGGTGAGTAAGCTTAGCGATTTACGTATCCTTCTAAAAGCGAGCTCGTCATGGCTTTCTATTTTTCTGCTGGTTATATGGCACAGACCACTCCTACTGTATGGGTTG
>NZ_JBMDWV010000217.1:0-4187 GCF_048594605.1 Spirosoma sp. | reverse complement strand
AGCTCGTGCAGATCAACAAACTGTATTACAACAGTTTTGCCAATCGAATGCTATACCCCTGCAAAATTTCGGCAACATCGATGCCGATAGTGAGGTTGGCAAACAGATTATTCATTATGCGCAATTAGGCAAAGGCTTATCGGAGTATGACTTCCTGGAGCGTATGTTGATGGAGCGGGAAATTGAGCAATTAGTAACCGAAGAGAGTAATGCAGGTCATTGACGATAGACGGGCAGCGGCACAACGCAAATATGGATTTGACGTAGGTAAAACAGGGGCTTTATTGCTACTTGAAGTTGATGAAGTTGGTAGCCGCTACCAAACGCTTATTGAACAGGCAACAGCTGGTATCGGAAAGAGTCAGCAACCATTACTAACCGATAACCCAAAGGCGGCTTTCTGGTATGGTGTGGGTCGTAGTGGAGTTTGGACTTTACCAATCATGCTTCTTATTGCTGTAGTGAGTTGGTTTTACTCTGAACAGCGGAACTATAAGGCAGTTAAAGCTACGTTAGACAAGTACCCAAATGCCGCCGAGTTTCAGTTTCTAATGCAATTGGGCCAGTTGGAACGCTCAGAAGATGGCGGTTTAAATTTAATTCTCAGGGCTGCTCCGTCAAAAGGTAATATTGAAGCGGGTAAACATTATGTGTACAACAGCGACTGTAAGTGTGTCAGAGTACCATTGCACTACTGATTGTAATGTAATAGAGAGCTTCTATTAGGCCCTTTTGAGTTGAAGTATCCTCCAGACATACGCCTGCTCAACTTTATCAAACGATAGCAATGCTTCCCCTGAAACAGTTTCTTCTAACATTTCAGCAACTGTTTTAATAACGCCAAAATCTTTAACGTTGACGCGCCTTAATAGCCCACTGAAGATTTTAAACACTTTATCAGAAGGAACTTTCTTATTTGGTTTTACTACAGAATAGCCCATCCTTACCAGTATATTCTTCCAAACGAAGAGCGACAAAATCACCTGGTTGTACTCGTAACATTCGTTGCTAATATTTGAAATGAGATTTATAGAGATTTATAATTCAATTAATTACGCTATAATTACTTATTATATAACTGTCCATACACGTATATATGAAATACCTTCTACTCCTGTTTTTACTGGTATCGACTGCTAAGAGCTTCGCACAGGTTGGTAAGAAAGCAGTGACAAACAAAACAGTCTGTGATGATCCAGCAGTCGTTGACAATTTTTCGCAGACTAGTGACCCTGACAGATGGCACGATTATACCGTTGGCCCGACAAAGGTGTGTAATACCCTAGAATCAGCCTCATGCACGAAGGAGATGGTTTATGCTATGCTACTTAATAACGCTAGCTTAATAGCACCAGGAGCTGAACCTATTGTAGTTGTTAACTGCGGCCTATATATGGTGAGCATGCTGAATGTTTCTGGCCCTATTAGAGTTAGAACGAATTACGCAAACCGTACTATCGAGAATTTCACAATGCAGGGGCATACATTACATCCTGGAAAAGTAACTCACAAAGTTGAACAGATTGGCAATGATGTATATCTTACTACAAGAGGGGTAGGTAACGGAAAATGGCCCCTTGTTTACACAAACATTGTGTCCACTAATTTCACTTGGAAACCATTGCATGTAATATTTAGGCAAGTAATAGCTGATCGCCTAAAAAAATCATTCATACCTAGCGAAATACAGGCTCGCTGGATAAGAAAACCTGCTGACGGAGACGAACCGTCAAGTAATCAAAAAAATACATCATATCCTTGTGGATTTAATTGGACAGCTTGGAGTAACATATCCGCCGTGGATAAAGCTGCAATGAGAAAAGTGATGGTGCCTGATTCAGATGGAGGATTTATTGGAAGCCTTCTACAGTATATCATCGATCAAACAAATAAGGGAAACAGCATTAAGGTTGCCCGGCATGATTTCTATGAAAAGCAAGGCCCAGGTTATTTAGTATATATTGAGTATCCTCAACCTATGTATGGGGCTAAAGGCCGAATTGAAGTTTATGAAGATCTAGGGAAAAAATACTTGTTCCCACCTTCAAATGTTATTAATAATCTTTGCTCTGTACGTCCTGCTAGCAATAACCAAGGTATTTTAGGGGAAAGCGGACAGCAGGAGTATTTCACGAACACTTCTTTATTTTTTGATAAGACATATGAGGCTTTCTTAAAGGAAACAAAACAAACAGTGACTGTGTCCAATCTTGCAAGTACTAATAATACTGGACGCTTGGGAGCTGATTCTCCAGAAGAACTAGCTAAGCTGTTACTGAAATGCCTAAAAACGAATGATAAAGCGACTTGGATGCGTTGTCTTCACCCAGATGATACAGTAGAAACGGATGACGTGTCTGCCAATAAATTTGACCGGCATCGTGAAATGCTCACTTCAGAGGGCATTACGAACTGGTCTTCGGTTCAATTTAGCCGACTGACATACCCTCTTCGACCAATGGGTGGTAGCAAGGTTGACCCAAATAAAACAGTTCCTTTTTCAAGCGTTGAGTTTACCTACAAAAACGAGGAGTTTGTTGGAGTAGTAAAAATGGGAACCTTCTCATTCTACGAAGGTAAATGGCTGGTTTGGTTTTGTGGCTGGCCAGAAGATGATCGGGTGGTACGACAGATGCGTCGTTGATAGATAAAACGCTATTTGAGTTTTCGTGCGAATATTTTCTGATCTCTACACGGAGAATCTAAGCCGATAAGCTGTATTCAATATTTATTCTTAATTGAGATATACGTATTAAATCGCTGATGGTCAGTTTTTACCTAGAGCTATATTCGCTTACTGAATAAATCCGCCCGTTTAGCTAAAGTATCCCATTGAGATAAGTGTGGAATTGGATTTCACGAATGGCACTATAAATTATTTTTAAGGCGAAACGACGCTATGGTAGTCGGCGAATCGTGGCCGAACTCTAAGACCAGGGCTACCAGATAGGTCGTCAGCAGGTACGAATATCAATGAAATTATCTGGCTAACAGGGTAGACCAAATGCCCACCGGGCCTGACTAGGTTTGGGTCAGCGACATACCCTACCTGCTTTTTTCGAATAGCGGGTTGGCCTACTTGGGGAGTTGGATGAATCTATTTTCGCGCTGGATTGTTGCCTGGCGCGTCGATGATAATATGGAAGACCCGCTAATCCTGCTGCCGTTGTGGGCGGCACAAAAAGCTCGTCAGTCTGCTGCTGACCTCATTGGTCACTCTGACCGAGGCGGGCAATATATCTCTAATGAGGTGCAGGAACTGGTGAGTTTGTGGCGAATCAGGACCAGGTCATGCTGGGCCGACGACCCTTACGATAATTCGTTTGTAGAGTCGTTCCGGAGCCGCCTGAAGGCGGAGTTATTAGAAGGCGGGTGCTTTTTAAGCGCGGAAGTTTTTGAGTATATCGAATGTTATTACAATCGAGTGCTTTCCCATTCGTCGCTGGGCTATTGAAACCCTAAACAGGTTGAGAGTGAGTATCATACAAAACTTGTAAGTTGAGTGTGCCACTAAACCAAATAAACCCATAGCAATGTCTGTAATCAATAGCAGTCAAAGAGTTGTTAACCTTATTCTTTTTGCGTTTCGCATTTTAGCAATTGGCTTTCTAATCGGTTTTATTTTGCCATACAAAGCAGCGGAGATAAGCGGGGTATTGTACGATAAGGATGTGAGAACTAAGATTGAGAATGATAAAAGAATAGATGTAAGCAAGACACTGCAACGTCAAACCGATAATACATTTTTTTTATTAAAGACACTACAAAAGGTTGATAGTGTATTGTTGACACTTAAATCAAATAGTCTTAATAATGACAATTTAGAAAATTCTTTAAGGTACCGAGATTATATTAAGCAACTATTAAATGAAAAGAAGCAACTGCTACGCATTGGTGGATTTTACTTAGGTAGTACAATGCTACTTTGGCCTATGACTCTCACTTTTCTTGGATGGCTTGTGTTTCTAGCCAAACCAAAAGTTGACTCTAATGATAAGATAAATTTCTTGGGTATTATCCGGCTCTTTTTCGGCCTATGGCTTACTTATAGGTTACCTGTGTGGCTGCGCAATAGCATTTTTTCAGGAGGGGATCGCAAATACTACGGACATGCTAATTTTGACATCGATTTGCTTGGGTTTATTGTTCAGGAGTTCCAATGTATTTGTATTGTAATTCTTCTGGTG
>NZ_JBMDWV010000216.1:0-3150 GCF_048594605.1 Spirosoma sp. | reverse complement strand
CCATACGCATCAAAAAGTAAATGGCCAAACTTTATATAAAGTTTGGCCATTTACTTTTTGATGCGTATGGTAAAATTTTAATAAAGCACCTCTAACTGAATTAGTTCGCGATATAACTCTTTTCCAACTATATTCTCTACTGAATCAATCGTATTTATATTTAGTAACAGGTCGCGTAAGTCCTCTGTAATTTCGTACGTTTGATACAGCCTTCGATCAAATAATACAGGTGTCTGCTCAAGGTCACACAGCGTATATCTCTCCTTATTGAAGCTAGGACGCTCAAATGGGTACTTTATAAAAGTCTTTGTCAACCTTTCGGGCTCCAGAAAAGAATGGATATAGTTCCAGCCTTCCCACTGCCCTGGGTACTTGGTTAAGTAAGGCCAGAAAGCATCGTATAGCTGTTGCATTGCTTCCTGACAATACATTTCCCGATCACTTTTAGAGATTGGTTTAATTGTTTTCAGGCAATGTAACACATTTGTCATGTCGGGTTCCCGATAGCTGACTACAGGTACGATAGGTACCCCAGCCGCATGTGATAAATACCCTACGCCTTTACGGGTCAACAGGCGTCGCTGTCCAAAACGTACTGATAGGAACTTATCTTCTTCTCCAGGCTCTGGACCTGTTTCGGGGCTACCATCTACATAAACCACCAGCGAGCGCCCCGCTTTGAGTTCGCGCAGCATGGTTAATACTGCCGATGGACTGCCCACATCGATTATCTTGAATACGTTATTCAGATTATATTGGCGACGTATTCTGGCAAAAAGCTCCGTAAGTTCATCGCCCTGCTCCCGGTTCATAGCACTCCCCAGCAATTGAACACAATCTATCCCCTGGCGGAACAAAACTGTGGTCAATAAACGGTATGAACCAAGATGATAGGTGCAATAAATCCTTGGTCCGTCAGTTTTCGTAAATAATGCATCTGAGCCACGCAACTTGACCAGTTCACCCGCTGTTAGAAAATTTTGATCGAAAGAGCTGAAGATACGTTGCAACAATAACTCACGAAACAGCGTTTCATGTTCGTTACGAGGAACTGACGGCATAACATTCTCCATGTTAGCGGAGAATGTTGTTAATTTCATCAAATAGCCGCGCTCCTTACGTAGATCGACTTTATTGAACGTTTCTCGACAACGGTCTAGTTCTTGCTGGTAAAGTTGACGTGCAGTTGCCATATACACTTAGAGTGAAAAAGCTGTCTTGGGAGCCAAGCCGTGAAAATCGGGCAAAAAGGGGCAGCAAACCCGCTCATCTAGCTTTAGTAAGTTTGACGATTCATTTTTAGCAGTCGAAGAGAGAATGTTTTTGGTCGTCTGCATGGCTTTGATGGTGAATTTCTTTTTCATAGTGACTTACGATTTTTGATTGTCCTGGCTCTTTATGTTTATTAATCGGCGGTTTCTATCGCGCCTTTTTCTAATACAAAGTTATTTACTGCCAGAAGGGGCATCAATCACGAAAAAGTCACATTACGTTGTTAGTTTTAGTTAAATATTACTACTATCTTAGTCCATATTTTTGCTAAGGCAGCATGAAGGAAATATACCTGACCAGATCTTTTCTGAAGAAGCCCCTCTATAGTGTTAGCATCTATATTGGGTTGCTTTTGCTAGTCGAAGGGTTGTCATGGACGATTTCATATAATGGAAAAATGGCAATTCTCAACCGGTATGGCGGTTCATTGCCTTATATAAGCATGTTACTCCGTAGTTTCATTTTACCTGAAATGTGTACGGCTTATATACTAGTAGTCCTTATCAATAAATATCACACGTCATTGCGAATGAACTCCGTTTGGCTAACAGCTAAAGGAATTCTTACTTATGAGTCAAGTTTATTACCCGTCGTTTTACTGTCTTTTATAGGATTCAATCCGCTAACACAGACCTTTCGCTTCTTAATGGAGCATTTTCCTACCTACACGTTTCCGACGTATTGGAAGCACTATCTGATCGGTACATTCTCCTGGGAAATGTATTTTCGTTATTTAATGCCGGTTTTTATACTGGGTTATTTAGTTGTTAACATTTCATTGGTTTCCGATTATTTACGACAACGCCAGGAAGCCCAGGATATAGCGGAGGCCGAAGCAGCTCAAACTATGCAGAAAGCACTTGCGCTTTCTGCTACATTCACACCGAAGCCTACAATTCCATCGCCCTATCTGGCCTACTTAAAAGGGAAAAATTCTTCAGGTGAATTAGATTTCCCAGTTAATGATGTTTATTATTTTACCATAGAAGACCGTTTTTACTATGCGGAATCCGTCAGAGGGCGGTACTTAGTTGGCAAAACACTAAATGATCTGGAAACTGAGCTAGACCCGAGTCAATTCTTTCGGATCAAGCGTGATTATATTGTTAACCGGCAAGCAGTATTGAATTATGCTTACTGGGAGAACGGAAAGTACATTGTTCGTCTGAATACACCTGACCAATACAATATTGTTGTTCCCCGCGCCCGAATGCATGAATTCCGGGAATGGTTACAGGGACGTTACGATGACGTTCCGGAACAGATAAATACTACCCTATTGTAATTGTATCTACAGGTAATTTTTCACGCCAATACTATATCGAGGCAGCTTCCTACAACTGTCTAGGCCTAATTTTTTAGCTATGTGCGCCTTATGATTTACGGCGGTCCGATAGCTAATATTCAGCAAATCAGCAATGTCGGTAGATGTGTGTCCATTAGCAACCATACGTAGCACTTCACGCTCCCGGTCAGTTAACCGACTCAATTCATTACGCGTCGTATCCGAAATCACCTCTACGCCAAAATCTTTAAGTAACTTCATAAATCCATCACTGTAGTAGCATCCACCGTTACTTACCGTTTGAAAACATCGATATAATTCTTCTAGCCCATCCGTTGCATACAAAAAGCCGAAAAAACCTGTTTGCATAGCGCTGGCTACCATTCGTAAATCGGGATTACGGGTATATAAAATAAACTTTGTTTGGTGGTTCGATTGCTGCATTTGCTGAACAATATCAAAACTTCGCTGGCCTGAAATCTCAGATTCAAGAATTACACACTGTGGTCGCTTTACTCTTATTTGCTGAAGGGTATCTTCCATCTCCACAGCACGCCCAACAACATTATAACCTTTTTCCTGTAAAAGCTGAC
>NZ_JBMDWV010000215.1:0-23388 GCF_048594605.1 Spirosoma sp. | reverse complement strand
CAGGGTGTTTGAGCGAATCGCGATCCGACACTGCTAACAGACCTTGTCCATTCGGCAGCCAGGCAGCGCCTTGAAACGATAGAAAGCCCCGCGTAAGGGGTTTCGCAGTGGCATTTTCCTGAACGTCGATGCTATACAATTGCGTAAAACTCAACTCCGGCTCGGTGGTCGATTCACCCTGAAAATTGAGTCGGTTAATGACTTTTGCTTTTTTATCTTCAACATCCTTGTTCAGATAAGCCCGGATTTCGGCCAGTGATCCATCTGGATTCGGTCTAATTTTCTTATCCGCGAGCAGAAAGTCATTATTGCTGAAACCTGGCTTTTCCAGCGACCAGGCTGGTGTTTTCTTGCCCGGATTCAGAAGGCTGTCTTTGAGCATTTCGGCCATTGCTACGTTCACCGTAAACGCAATACGTTTCCCATCGGGCGACCATTTCGGGCTCGAAGCCGAATACGTACCATTAGTGAGTTGCCAGGCCTCACCTCCATTCAGCGGCATTACAAACACCTGCGATTTGCCTTTTACCGTGCGAACAAAAGCCAGTTGTGTACCATCGGGCGACCAGGCAGGCTGCCGGGCTGACTCGCTTCCGTGCGTTAACGCTTTAGCATCGCCAGGTTTCAGATTCGTCAGATAGATGTGACTTTTGTATTCGTATTCTTCTTTCTGGTCAGGATTCGGTTCGATGGTTGTCAGCGTATAAACTGCCCGCTGCCCATTTGGAGCCAGTTCGATACCGCCCACATTTTTGATTCGAGTCAGGTCAGTAACCGTAATTTTTGACTTCGTCTGGGCGCAAACGACTTGCACCGTAACGGCGAGAAGAATAAAAAGTTGTTTCAGCATAGTTTGTTATGAAAGTAATGGTACGTAACGTTCTCGAATAATATTGGCGTGGTGCGTAGCATGACCAACCAGCACAAAACCTAAAGCCAATACGGAGATCGTCTGATTAAAGGCTATGCCGCTACGTAGCAACACGGTAGCGTCGAAGCTCTTATACAAAGCAATGGTCGATGCTCTGACCGCAGCATATTCATCATACAAATCAGGAATCGTTCGATTAAGCGCGGTTGTATTTCGACCAAATAGTTCTTCGTCGTAGCCTGGAAGTGATGTCTGATCCGTACGAGCGAAACGTAACGCGCGGTACGTCATAATGCGCTCGTTGTCAATAACGTGCTGTAAAATATCCTTTACAGTCCACTTATTGGGAGCATAGCGGAGATCGCCCAGGGCTTCGAGCGTTTTTGCCGGAATCAGATTTTCAAAAGAAGCGCCTTGCTCCAGCGCGTCGAGAATCAGCATGTTATCGGCCAGATTAATATACCGGTCGAAAAACTGCGGCATTACGGGAATATCAGATTTTGTCATAGTCAGGCTGGAGGTAGTGTACAAAAATAACCACGGCGGCCTAGAGAACACAGCGATTATTATTTTTCGCTCTGGGTTCTCTGGGCCGCCGTGGGTAATTCAGCTTATTTTTTGGGCTTGGCCGGTGCACCGGTTAATTCTGTAATTAGCCGGTCAGCTTTGTAGATGTAGCGCATGGCCGCGATGATGCCGCCAGCATGAACCGAGATGGTCCGATTGGCGTCGGGAACAAAAATGAATTCACCCGGTAAACTTTCCATGTTTCCATCAAAAGCCAGGCCGACGGCTTCCCTATTTTTGTTGATCATCGGACTCCCTGAATTACCACCAATAATATCGTTGGTTGAGATAAAGCACATCGGCTGGTTCAGTAATGCCATTGGCGGATTTTTCCAGCGATCAGGTAAACTCCAGGGATATTTGTCGGCAAACGAATAATTACGGTCGTATAGCCCGGCAAAGGTGGTTAGAATTGGCGCCTTTGTTCCGTTGTAGTCATATGATTTCACAACTCCATCGTTGATCCGTAGCGAGAACGTAGCGTCGGGTGGTACAGCCGTACCATACACATCATATAACATCCGCCCCAGCTGACCACGTAGTACTTCCTGACGCTGAACGAGTTGGCGGGCCTGACGTGCCGCTGCTACGTAGCGCGGGAAACCGATACGTGCCAGCGCCAGCAAGGGATCGCTGGAAGATGCCACCGCTCCGGGCCGAGTCGTTAATTCCTTGACAAAATTCGGGTCTTTCAGTTTTGTGTTTTTGAGCAGATACGTAGCGGCTTCTTTCGGCGTCCGGTTTTTACCGTCGGGGGTCGTCAACGCATTTTTTACGTACGGATCGTCATGGCCCAGATTAGCCTGCGCTTCGGTCAGGTGAGCGGCCAGATAAGCTTCTTCCAGGGTCATATTTTTAATAGCTGGAATCTCCACCATCGAGCGGGCGCGTTCGGCATCCTGCGGGCGCGACGTCAGTAACTCCCCGTATTGGGTCAGAATATTTGCGAAGGCCAGTAATTCACCCGTAGTCCGTTCGCTCGGAGCGAGGTAATTCGCATCTCTAAACAAACTCCGTAACTGCGCTGTACTGCTGGCAATTTCGCTCCAGGTATTTAATTGATCGGTGGGCAGATTTTTCGCTTTTGCAGCCGCTTTAAACTGATTTTCGAAAACAGCCTTACGCGCCATCAGACTAGCGTCGCGCAAGCCCGCCAGTTGGCCACCGTACGCTTTTAAGCTATTTTCATAGCTAAAAATCTCATTCAGAATGCTGTCGTTCTTCGCCGTTACGTTGTACGCTTGTAAAGCATCTGCACGATTACGTAGTAGCTGAATCGTAGCGGGTGTCTGTAAATCCCGATCAAATTCAAGTTCGGCTACGGTCTTGAGTCGTTCTGTATGCCCAGGATTACCAATTACAAAAATCGGTTCGCCGTCGCGGATACCGTTGGGATTGAATTTGAAAAAATGCGTCGTTTGTAAGGGCTTGCCATTATCATATACCCGAAAAAAGGAGCAATCAAGGGCGTAGCGTGGATACGTAAAGTTGTCATAATCACCACCGAAGAAGCCAAGGGCCAGCTCAGGCATAAACACGAGTCGGACGTCCGTATAGCGTTTGAATCCGTAGAGGGAATAGCGACCGCCGTTGTAGAACGTAATGGTTTGCAACTCCAGCCCTTTCCAGCCTACTTTCTGCCCATATTCCTGCTTGATCGCCGAAAAGATCTGTTCACGAGCTTGTAACTGCGCTTCATCTGACTGCCCTGAACTACCACTACTCATGGCATCCTGCACCCGCTTCGTGATATCTTCTATCTTCACCAACTGATCCACAAACAAGCCGTCTACCTTACGTTCTTCGGCGGCTGTTTTGGCAAAAAATCCGGTTGCATTCAGATCCTCGCCTTTACGCGCAACACCCGTACCCGATTCGCGAGCGCAGTGATGGTTGGTCATGACCAACCCATTGGCTGATACGAACGAAGCCGAGCAATAGTCGGCAAAACGCAGGGAGGCTAATCGGGTTTCCTCAAACCATTTTTCGTCAGCGGTGAAATTGTATGTTTTCTGAAAATAGGCCGATGGAGGATTATCGAACGTCCACATCTTGCCCAGATCAAGCGGTCCGCCTTTGGTGGAGTCGGGAGTGATTGAGGGCTGCGCTAATGACAAACTCAATAAGAACGTCGAAAAGACGCAGGTTAGTAACGTAGTGCGGAGGTTTATAAAATGCATTGAGCTAATCGATAGATTGATAATACGTTAGTAAAACGCAAAATTGACCTGAAATGAGGTAGGCGCCCTTCTCACCAGCTTGATTGATGTTAAACAACAGGGCCGGTTACGTATAACCGGCCCTGTTGTTTAACTCATTTCGTTCTGGGCAACCATCTGTTGGCCAACTTTGTCATCTTTTCGAACAAAAGGCCTGATAATGAGACGTGTACCTCGCTGATACGTAAAGAGCCGATACATCCAGTTACTGAAAACGATCAGCTTACTACGAAAGCCGACCAGATACCAGATGTGAACGAACAACCAGGCCATCCAGGCGATAAATCCACCCAGATGAATTTTGCCGGGCAGGTCGGCAACCGCTCTGCTACGTCCAACGATGGCTAATGAGCCTTTATCGAAGTACTCAAAGGGCGTAGTCGGCTCATTGTTGATAATTCTGACCAGGTTTTTAGCCAGGTGCTTACCCTGCTGAATGGCAGGTTGTGCTACGCCCGGATGTCCTTTCGGATAATCAGGTAATTTCATGAAAGCAATGTCGCCAATCGCGAAAACGTCGTTCAGTCCCTGGATTCGGTTTATGGGGTCAACCAGGACGCGCCCTTTTTCAATCGATTCGGCAGGAATACCATCAATTAAGGCGCCTGTTACGCCCGCGCCCCAGACCAGCGTCTGCGTTCTGATTTGCTCTCCCCCTTTGAATGTTACCGTTTCGCCATCGTAGGATTCGACTAACGTATTTAGCTTAACGATAACCCCCAGATCCTCCAGATACCGTTGCGCATCTTTTCCAGCTTCGTCCGACATCGGCGGCAACACCTTTCCCAATCCTTCTACTACGTAGATATTCATCTGGCTGAAATCCAGACCTGGGTAGTCGTTCGGCAGTACGTGTTTGCGCATTTCAGCTAATGACCCCGCCATTTCAACGCCTGTCGGACCGGCTCCGGCAATAACGAACGTCAATAAACTTTGGCGCTCGGCGGGGTCGGTTGTGATGCTGGCCTGTTCAAAGCACTGTAGAAACTGACTGCGGACATTGAGTGCTTCAGGAATGGTTTTAAGCGGAAAAGCATATTTCTGAATCTGCTCGTTTCCAAAAAAATTCGATTTAGATCCGGTGGCTATCACTAAGAAATCGTAGTGCAAATCGCCAATCAGCGTATGGATTGTTTTGGCAGTCGTATCAATTTTACTAACCCGCACCATGCGGTAGTGAAAATCCTCGTGGCCATCAAACATCTTACGGAATGGTTCGGCAATGGCGTCGGCCTCCAGACCCGCCGTAGCAACCTGATACAACAATGGCCAGAATCCATTGTAGTTTTGCTTGTCGAACAGTACAACCTGTACCTTTTCGTTACGTAGTGCTTTGGCTAAATTCATACCGCCAAAACCTCCGCCGATGATAACGACGCGCGGTTTGGTTGTATCGGGTATATTCAGGGAAAGTTTATCGAATTGAAGCATATCAGTAGAGCGCTTTCAATAAAGCCAGTTTGTTTTTAGTACCTTATTGTCAGACGTTTTGTTTTATATATAGAACAAAAATTAACGTATTGTCGTGCTGATACGCGGACTGTTATACGATTTCGTTACTCGAAAAGGTTAATTAGTAAACGAACGTAGGTTGCAGGCTCTGTGGGCCTGAACCCTGATCTATCAATCGTCTTCTTCATCCTGATTTTTCTGGTATGCGCGTAGGTTTAACAAGCCTGTTGATTTTATTGGTCTGGGAGTCTGTGTATGGGCAGGTAGCGCCTGGTCGCTTTACGGTTAGTGGCTACGTTCGCGAGCAGGGTAGTCAGGAAGCCCTCATCGGCGTCAATGTCTATCTACCCGGCACCAGCACAGGTACGGCAACCAATACGTACGGATTCTATTCGCTGACGTTACCCGCACAAGACAGTGTTCGGCTGGCTTATTCCTTTGTTGGCTACGAAACGACCGAACGTACTCTTCCACTACGTTCTAACCAGACGCAAAATGTAATTCTGGTACCCGGTCGGGTGCTGGAAGAAGTGCAGGTTACCGCAGGCGTTATGACTGAGAAAGTGAGCGAGAGCCCGCAAATGAGTTCGATTGACGTACCGGTCTCCCAGATCAAAAAGATTCCCGCGTTTCTGGGCGAGAAGGACGTATTAAAAGTGCTGCAACTGATGCCAGGGGTGCAAAAAGGCTCGGAAGGGCAAACCGGCATTTATGTACGGGGAGGTGGGCCGGACCAAAACCTGGTTATTCTGGATGATGCTGTGGTCTACAACGCCAATCATTTATTTGGTTTTTTTTCGGTCTTCAACGGCGATGCTATCAAAAGCGTTGAGTTAATAAAAGGAGGCTTCCCAGCTCGTTATGGCGGTCGACTCTCTTCGGTAATCGACCTGAATATGAAGGACGGTAACCGCGAAAAACTTCACGGCGAAGGTGGCATTGGTCTTATTGCGTCTCGTCTGATGCTGGAAGGGCCATTGACAAAAAATAAGAAAGGGAGCTTTCTGGTGTCGGGCCGGCGAACGTATCTGGACGTGATTGCAGCTCCCCTGGTTCGGGCCGAAAGCAATGGTGAACTCAACGCAGGCTATTATTTCTATGATCTGAACGCCAAAGCCAATTATGATTTTAGTCCAAAAGATAAATTGTACCTGAGCGGCTATTTTGGTCGGGATAAATTCCACGCTAAAGACAATACACAAAATGCTGAAACGGGGCTGACCTGGGGTAATGCAACCGCTACGCTCCGCTGGAATCACCTGTTCAGCCAGAAGCTATTTTCAAACCTCTCGCTCATCTTTAGTGATTACAAATTTCAGATCTCTGCCGTTGAGACGGGTACTAATGATGCACAGACGTACTCGCTTCAGTACAATTCGGGAATTCGTGATTTTGCGTTGAAATACGACTTGGATTTTTATCCGACGCCCCAGCATTCAGTACGTTTAGGTCTACAGAGTACATATCATCGCTTTACACCAAGCGCCGTTGTGTTGCAAAATGCCATTATCAGTCAGTCTATTAATAAGGTTAACAACATCGACGTACTCGAGTCAGGAATTTATGTAGAAGATACCTGGCGGCCCAACAGTCGCTGGCGTATGAATGGAGGATTACGGCTAAGTTATTTTCAAGGAAATGACATCGGCTATATCCGACCTGAACCCAGATTATCGGCGGCCTATACTCTCAAACCGGATTTGTCAATAAAGGCCTCGTATGCGCTTATGAATCAATACGTTCATCTGCTATCCAATACTGGAATCGGACTGCCTACGGATTTATGGGTCCCTACCACCGACCGGGTGAAGCCTCAGCAATCGCAACAGGTAGCCGTTGGAATGGCTAAAGATTTCTCAGACAAAGGTTTGACGTTAACGGTCGAAGGCTATTACAAAACGATGAATAATATCATCAACTATAAAGAAGGGGCCAGCTTTCTGCTTATCAATGATCCAACGCAGGCGAATAGCGTTCGTTGGGAGGACAATGTAACGGCGGGACGAGGGTGGTCTTACGGCGCGGAAGTTCTATTGCAGAAAAAGGTCGGCCGATTTTCGGGCTGGGCGGGCTATACACTTTCCTGGACCCAATGGCAGTTTGCTGAGCTGAACGCAGGTCAGCCGTTTTTTCCTCGTTACGATCGTCGACACGATGTTTCGCTGGTCGGTATTTACGAGTTGAATAAGCGCATTACGTTATCGGCCGTCTGGGTGTATGGTACGGGAAATGCGCTGACGGTGCCGGTAGGGCGGTATGATACGTATCGACCAGGTAATACGTTGGTTTACGGTGGTACGCCCGGCATTATTCAGAACTTTTTCCAGAACGTTCGAACGGTGGATGACTACGGTACTGAAAAAAATACATTCCGGGCAGAAGCCTATCACCGCTTCGATGTAAGCATTCAGTTTCACAAGAAGAAAAAGAGTCATGAACGTACCTGGGAATTCAGTTTGTACAACGCGTACAATCGCCGAAACCCGTTTTTCTACCGACTCGAATCTGTAACGGGCACGGCTACTGAACCCGCTCGAACAGCGCTATTTCGTTATTCTGTTTTTCCGATTGTACCGGCAGTCAGTTATAATTTCAAATTCTAATGCGCGTACTTATGCGTTCCGATTCGATTAGCTGCGTCTTACTAATTCTTCTTACAGGACTGGGAGTCTTTTCCGGCTGCACGAGTCTGCGCAATGAGGTCGATCCTAACTTGCTGGGTGCGGCCTCTACCAAGTTGGTCGTTAGTGGGTTCATTTCTCCTCAGGATACTACGTTAGCTATTAAGGTAACGCGCTCAAACACAGTTGTTGGCGATAGTATAAGCCTTCTTCAGACCGGGAATAATGTATCAGATGCTACAGTTACGCTTTCGGACGGGAACAAATCAGTTACGTTGCCTTACAACAATGTTCCTCCTGGTGATACAGTAAGAAACAGGCCGTATTATAGCATTAGTGCAAAGTTGCTGCCTATTGTGGCAGGTCGTACCTATACGCTTGCTGTAACGACTCCTAACGGGCAACGCGCTACCAGTACGTGTACCATACCGGCAGCCGTTCCGTTAGCAGCAATCAAGATAGACTCTATAAATCGTCGCTATTTTATTACAATCAAATGGCAGGACCCGGCTGGGCAGGCGAACTATTATCAGGCTGCGGGTATTTTCCGGTACATTGCTTCTAACTGCAGGGCTTGTCAGAATGAAACGTACAACATTCTTTCGTTCGATGACGATAGCCGGGGCCTGGTTAGTGATGCTGGTTACGAAGGTGGAGAAATGGCGTCTGGTCGTGCTTATTTGACTTCGTCGGGAATCACTAACTTTTATAATCAGTACAAAACGGCCAGCGTAACTGCTAATCTGATGAGTGTTGATCCAAATTTTTACCGATTCCAGAATGCTGCCATGCGACAACGGCGTTCCCGAAACAATCCGTTTGCTGAACCCGTGCTAATTCCCAGCAATATTGAAGGTGGATTAGGCTGTTTTGCGGGATACAACAACGCTGTCCTGACGCTCAAGCTGAAATAATTTACCTACGCAACCTTACAACCTTTTGCCAGACGCTCTACTCTCATTAGTTACATATAACCCTTTTGTATGCGTCTTTTTTTATCTGTTCTTGCGAGTACATTTTTCCTATTCTTTGATCTAACCGCCCAGGATCTATCCAGCCGTATAACCATCAGTGGTTATGTGCGCGAGCAGGGTAGTCAGGAAGCCCTCATCGGCGTCAATGTCTATCTACCTGGCACCAGCACAGGTACGGCAACCAATACGTATGGATTCTATTCGCTGACGTTACCCGCACAAGACAGTGTTCGGCTGGCTTATTCCTTTGTTGGTTACGAACCGATTCAGCGCACTATTGGGCTTCGGCGTAATACTACGTTGAATGTGTTATTAACTCCTGGCCGGGTACTGACGGAGGTTAATGTAAAAGCGAGCCGTACGGAAGAGAAAGTGAGCGAAAGCCCACAGATGAGCTCAATTGACGTACCGGTCTCCCAGATCAAAAAGATTCCCGCGTTTCTGGGCGAGAAGGACGTATTAAAAGTGCTGCAACTGATGCCGGGGGTACAGAAAGGTTCGGAAGGACAAACGGGCATTTATGTACGTGGAGGTGGCCCCGATCAGAATCTGATTATCCTGGATGAAGCTACCGTTTATAACGCCAATCATTTATTCGGTTTCTTTTCCGTCTTCAATGGCGACGCCCTAAAGAGCGTAGAGTTGACAAAAGGGGGCTTCCCGGCTCGCTACGGTGGGCGTCTGTCGTCGGTCATTGAATTGAATATGAAGGATGGGAACAAGGAAGAGTTGCATGGAGAAGGAGGAATTGGCTTAATTGCCAGTCGACTAACCCTTGAAGGTCCGTTTACAAAAAACAAGAAAGGGAGTTTTCTCGTATCGGGCCGGCGAACGTATCTGGACGTGATTGCAGCTCCATTGATCAGTGCACAAAGCGACGGACAAACGAAGGCGGGCTACTATTTCTATGACTTTAACGCTAAGGCGAATTATGATTTTGGTCCCAATAACAGAATTTATCTGAGCGGCTATTTTGGTCGGGATCGTTTTTATGCCAATGAGAAGGGTAATGGTACCGATGTAGGAATCGGTTGGGGTAACGCCACGGGTACGCTTCGCTGGAATCATTTATTTAATCAGAAATTATTTTCTAACCTATCGCTGATTTATAGCAATTACGAGTTTCGAATTTTAGCCGACGAACGTACCGCCGACACACTCAATACGTCGCTACGGTATACGTCTGGTATCCGCGATTTATCAGCAAAACTTGATTTCGATTATTACGTATCGCCACAGCATTCTTTACGTTTCGGGACTCAGGCCATTTTTCATCGCTTTACGCCTAGCGCGTTGGTTGTACAGAATCGTTCCATTGATGAATTCAGGAGTGATGTACAAGCTATTAACGCGGTTGAAGCTGGTATTTATGCTGAAGATACGTGGCGCCCTAACGAGCGGTGGCGTATAAATGGCGGACTAAGGCTGAGTCTGTTTACGCAAAACTCTTCCAGCTATGTGCGTCCTGAGCCTCGTCTGTCGGCTTCGTATCAGCTACGGCCAGGCATGTCAGTAAAAGCTTCATACGCCACAATGAATCAGTACATCCATTTGCTCAGCAATACGGGTATTGGACTGCCTACGGATTTGTGGGTACCCACTACCGAACGTATTGCCCCTCAGCAATCGCGGCAGGTGGCTGTTGGGCTGGCCAAAGATTTTGCTGACAATTTTGTGCTTGGAAATGGATTTGCCCTTACGGTAGAGGGGTATTACAAAACCATGCAAAACATTATCAATTACAAGGAAGGTGCCAGCTTTTTACTAATCGATGATCCTACCTCTACAGAACAGGTGCGCTGGGAAGATAACGTAACAGCTGGTAGAGGATGGAGCTACGGTGCCGAAGTGCTTCTCCAGCGTAAAACCGGACGGCTGTCGGGTTGGTTAGGCTATACGCTCTCCTGGACCCAATGGCAATTCCCGGATCTGAATGCAGGCAAACCATTCTTTCCGCGTTATGATCGCCGTCATGATGTATCGTTGGTGGGTATTTATGAATTAAGTAAGCGTATTACGTTATCGGGTACCTGGGTTTATGGAACGGGTAACGCGCTCACTGTGCCCGTTGCCAATTATCGCGCCTTTCGGCATTCGCCAGGAATTCAGACAGTTTATAATAACAACGTACCATCCATTATTGCCCCATTATTCGATTATGGACCAACTGTCAGCGATTATAGTCAGCAGAAGAACAGTTTTCGGGCAGAAGCTTACCATCGGTTTGACATTGCTATTCAATTTCATAAGCGAAAGAAACACCACGAACGAACCTGGGAATTTAGCTTATATAACGCTTATAATCGCAGAAACCCGTTTTTCTACCAACTCGAATCCGTAAATCAGGGACAGGGTCAACCAAGTCGCACGGCTCTTTTTCGGTATTCAGTATTTCCCGTAGTGCCTTCGTTCAGCTACAATTTCAAGTTTTAATTATGAAATTCAACGTATTGACCTATTTATTAATAATCCTATTTTTTGTCTCCTGTGATAGTTTACGGCAGGAGGTTGAACCGAAGGGAATTGTCCAGGAACCTCAGAAATTAGTCGTTGCGTGTTTTATTTCACCTCAGGATACGGTGCTGGCTGCTCGTGTAACGTATTCACTTCCAGTACTGGGAACAGGTAGCCAAAATAATTCTGATGTACCTAACGCAACGGTCAGGTTGTCGGACGGAGATCGTTTTGTTCTATTACAGCCGGAGAAGATAACCGATGCGTGGTTGTATGGGGGTAGCTATACGCTATATCGTGCCAATCCGGATGAGTTCCCGATTATAGCCGGCAAAAGTTATACCTTAATTGTTCAGGTGCCGGATGGACGCCAAGTAAAAGCAATCTGCAAAGTACCTGGCTCAGTACCTCTGCAACAGGTTATAATAGATTCAGCAATAACAACAGAATTTGGCGATAGAAGAAAAAGCTATTACGCTCGTCTGCGCTGGCGTGACCCCAGTGGAGCTACTAATTTTTATCGGGTTGCTGGAAACAATGAATATGCTCAGCGAAGATTGATCAGTACGTCTCCCAACGGCAGTGGCCCTTTTCGGGATACTGTTGTTTATTATAGGGGCGACTGGTTTTTTGAGAGGGGGACAACAATTACAGATGCTGGTCGGGATGGGGAAGAAATTACGTCAACCCGTGGGCGATTATCGCCTTTCTCCTACACCCTTGTTAACGGCATCTGGCTAGCGACGCCACCTTCTGGTCAACTACAGGCTTACCTTCTTAATGTCGAAGAGAATTATTATCGTTATCATGATGAAGTAGAGCGACAGAATCAGTCTCGTGACAATCCCTTTGCAGAACCCGTCCCAATTTCAACCAATATCCAGGGCGGACTAGGCTGTTTTGGCGCTTACAACCGTTCAAGCCTCACACTGTATATAAAATAAAACCGCGCCCGATCTTTACTGAAGATCGGGCGCGGTTTATAAAACTAATCGAGTCTACACGTTCTGCGTAGCGCTGTGAATAATCTCCGTTTGCTTACGGATCGATTCCATATGAATGATCTTGTAAATCTCTTCCACTAGTTCTGGATACAATCCCAACTTCTTTCCTAATTCAGTACGGGTTTGCAGTATTTCTTTCCAGCGTTCAGGCTGAAACAGCGTAACATTATTGTCGCGCTTGTATTCGGCCAGCCGTTCAACCAGCGCCATACGAGCCGCGAGCATTTCTACAATCTGACGGTCTACGTTGTCAATGCTACGTCGTGATTGCTCTGTGAACGTCTGAAACTCCCGGTTCGATGATTCGACCTGCCGAATTTCCAGATGATCGAGCATTTCGCCAAAAGCGGCTGGCGTTAGTTGCTGAGCGGCATCACTCCAGGCTTTGTCTGGATCAATGTGCGACTCAACAATCAGGCCATCGTAATTCAGGTCCATCGCCATCTGTGCCAGTTCGTTCAGGTAGGCACGCTTTCCTGCCATGTGGCTCGGGTCGCCAATGATCGGCAGTTGTGGGAAAATGGATTTTAGTTCGATCGCCATTTGCCACATCGGGATATTCCGGTATTTACTGGCTTCGCCCGTAGCAAACCCACGGTGAATCGCCCCCAGTTTGTTGATACCTGCTCCGGCGATACGTTCGAAAGCACCAACCCACAGAGCCAGATCCGGGTTAACCGGGTTTTTAATCAACACAGGTACATCAACGCCCCGGAGCGCGTCAGCAATTTCCTGGACATTAAATGGATTAACCGTAGTACGAGCACCAATCCACAGAATATCGACGCCATACTTCAACGCCAGTTCAATGTGTTCAGGAGTGGCTACTTCAACGGCAAATGGGAGACCCGTTTCAGCTTTGGCCCGCTGAAGCCAGGGAAGGGCGGCTTCGCCCATGCCTTCAAAACTGCCAGGACGCGTGCGAGGCTTCCAAACACCCGCGCGAATAACGTGCACAGCGTTCAAGTCCTTTAGCTGCCGGGCGGTTTCAACTAGTTGATCTTCAGTCTCAGCGCTACATGGTCCAGCGATGATCAGGGGTTTGCCGTTGGTCTCAATCCACGATTCCAGCGGCTCTACGGCTAATTCTACTTTCATACTAGGGGTAATCTACGAGTAATACCTACACTCTATCGGGAACTTTCAATCAGATTTTTTAGTATATTTGCATAAGGAACCAGCTGAATTTCAAGCCGGTTCCTTCATTTGTCTAAAAGGGTTTTTAATTTGTTGAATCAAGTCGCGCCGGGACTTTAACTGATTGACCGAAATTTCGTTATATATTTCGGTCGTAATTACCGACACGCATTGTCAGCTATGCAAATAGCACCGTCCAAACGGAGCACTATTATGTCGAACCGAAGTAATCTAATGCCGGAGGCTGTCCAGGGGATTACAGAAGTAAAACCTGTTTCATTTGAGGACACTTCGATTGCTTTTTCGTCTCAGTCGAACTCCAAACTTCGAAAAACGTACTGGCTATTTTCGTTGATGAATCACGGATGGCTGGTAAATTTAGGAACTTTTTTTATAAAGATAGCCCTACGTCTTCATCTTCCCATTAAATTCCTGATAAAGAATACGATTTTCGAGCAATTCTGCGGAGGAGAAAGCATACGTGACTGTGAACCAACCATTCAGCATCTTCACAATGCGCATGTTGGGACTATTCTTGATTATTCGGTGGAAGGGGAGGATACCGAGAAAAGTTTCGATGATACCACGCTTGAGATTCTGCGAACCATCGAGCGAGCCAGCGAATCCGCTGATATTCCATTCTCTGTTTTTAAGGTGACTGGAATTGCCTCGACGGAGCTACTCGAAGCTGTACAGCTCGGCGATTCACTCAATAAAGAGCAAAAAGTTCAATTTGAGAACGTAATGAAGCGGGTTGATTCGCTTTGTCGACGTGCGTATGAACGAAACGTTCGAATTTTTATCGACGCCGAAGAAAGCTGGATTCAGGATACAATTGATTCGCTGGCTTATGAGATGATGGATCGTTACAATCATGAGCGCCCCGTCGTTTATAATACGTATCAAATGTATCGCTGGGAGAGTCTTGATCATCTTCGGCGGGATACGGCCGAAGCGCAGGCGAAGGGGTATTTTCTGGGTGTAAAGCTGGTACGCGGGGCATATCTTGAAAAAGAGCGGCTACGATCGCACGAAGAAGAGTATCAGGACCCGATTCAGGCAACCAAAGAAGATACTGATCGCGATTACAATGCCGCCATTAATTTTTGCCTGGAACACCGCGATGTTATTTCCATTTGTCTGGGCACTCACAATGAAGAAAGTTGTCAGTACTGCATTAGTCAAATGAAGGAGTTAGGGATTAAACCGGATGATCCGCATATTTACTTCGCGCAGTTACTAGGAATGAGTGATAATATTTCATACAATCTGGCTAATGCTGGCTATAACGTAGCGAAATACGTCCCTTACGGTCCAGTTGACGCTGTAATGCCTTATTTATTTCGACGGGCCGAAGAGAACAAATCCATTGCCGGGCAGAGCAGCCGGGAGTTTAATTTAGTAAGTGATGAATTGAAACGCCGGAAAAATTGTCGGCTATAAATAGTGTGTGCCATAATCTCTGTAAAGGTTATGGCACAACTGAGTTTACTGACTGGCACAGCAAACCGAATGATCGAGTCATGCTGTGCCGTACTTTTTCTTATGATCCAGAAAAATCCGCTTAAATTTTTTCTTCTGTCACTATTTCTGATTTTACTCGATCAGGGTGTGAAGTTAGCTGTACATTTCTACATGGCTCCCGGCTTTGCAGGACAGATTAAACTTGTTGGCGATTGGCTGAAGCTGCACTATGTACTAAATCCGGGTATGGCATTTGGTATGCAGCTAGGCTATGAGTATGGTAAACTGCTGCTTAGTGTGTTCCGGTTATTTGCTATGGCAGGAATTGGCTATTATCTGGTCAATCTGGCCCATCGTGGTGCACCAGATGGTCTGCTTTGGGCAATGGCTATGATCTTGGCGGGTGCCGTTGGAAATGTAATTGACAGTACGTTTTACGGTGTTTTCCTCAATAACGCACCTTATGGCTCGCCAACGCCTTGGTTTCATGGACAGGTGATAGATATGATTTTTGTGGATGTCTGGGAAGGCTTCATCCCAGACTGGGTCCCGATTTGGGGAGGGCAGTATTATTCAACGCCTATTTTCAACATTGCCGATTCATGCATATTCGTTGGGGTCTGTTTAATTCTATTTTTTCAGCGTCGTTTCTTTGGGGAACAGGCCATTGAAGATAGTATGCTTCCTGTTTCCGGACCTGATGCAAACAACGCGTCTGTATTACCCACTGCTGAGTTGATTGAAGAGCAAACGAACGAAACTGAGCATAGTGAGGATTCAATATCAGATAACAACGATAAGCAGACAGACTCCGAATCTGTTCTTCCCGACGAACAGAAACGAAGCGAGTAGCGACGTTCCTCATGCTTCATTGTGAAGCTATTTAGCGTAATTTTTCTATAAATAGTTGCATATTATATATTATCGTATCACCGTTTGTTTGTGACGGCCGTTACGTTGCTCGTCAAATACAATTGTAATGTATTGACGAGTGAGCTTTTATCGGATTATTTCTCTAATAGTTGCCTTTCAATTTGCTTCTTGGGCCACTGTTTCAGCGCAACGCTCTGAAATCTGGCGGGAAAAGCCTGGCACATGGTTATTAAATATTGGCTTGGGGGCTACCCGCTACGTTGGTGACTTAAACGAACGTAGCAACCTGTCTCATTTACAGTTGGGTACGGCCGTCAACGTAGCGGCAGCTTTCAGGTATTCTCCTCAACTTACGTTCAGGGCAGAAGCTCAGCTCTATTATATTAGGGGCACGCAGCAGAACACCCATCTGGCTTACAATAACTTATCGTTTCGAAGTATAAACCCTGATATATGGGCAGGCTTTCAATGGGATTTCTGGCGAGACGACAACCGGAACCATATTATTATTCCTTACGCACTGGCTGGCATGGGATTGACGCATATCACTCCCAAAGCGAGATATAAAGGGAGGTCTGTTAGCTTAGCTCCACTACGCACGGAAGGTTTCGCCTATAATCGCTTGCCAATTATTCTGCGCTATGGTTTAGGCGTACCTATAGCGGCTACTGAGCGTTTCAAGTTTCATCTGGAAGGCGCTTATTCGCATGTGTTTAGCGACTACGTTGATGATGTTAGTACAGTGTATGCTGATCAGAGTAGTATGGAGCCTACGGCCGCTGCCCTGTCAGATCGTCGTCCAGAGTTAGGCCAGCCGCTGAATCCTGTTGGTGCCAAGCGTGGGAATCCAAACAGGCGCGATGGGTATTTCACGTTAACAGCGCGGCTTATTTTCATCATCATTACACCCTCTCAGCGGAATTACCGACGAATGTTTGGGCGTTAGGGTTTTGGGGGCTTTTGCTGTACTTTTGGCGTTCAAAACCAACAGAAGACTGCTTCCTCCGGATGAATCCAGCTATTTTTATTAATGCGCTTCAACAAGAACTTCAGGGAATTCAATATGGTCAGCACCCACCTGAGCTTTACGAGCCCATCCAGTACATTATGGATGTCGGTGGTAAGCGGATGCGTCCGTTGCTCACGTTGATGGCAACTTATCTATTTACGGATGATTGGCGTAAGGCCGTTCGGCCAGCTTTAGGTATTGAGGTTTTTCACAATTTCACACTCATGCATGACGACATTATGGACAAAGCTCCGCTACGTCGTGGCCAACCGACAGTTCATGAGAAATGGAATGAGAACGTAGCAATTTTGTCCGGTGACGTAATGCTGGTGAATGCGTACCAGCTACTACTGAATGTGGAAGCTGATAAGCTCAAGCCGGTTCTGCAACGGTTCAGTCGAACGGCGGCTGAAGTGTGTGAAGGACAGCAAATGGATATGAATTTCGAGGCTCGCTGGGACGTAACAGAAGCTGAATATATCGATATGATCCGTCTCAAAACGTCGGTACTGCTTGGTTACTCTCTTGAACTCGGTGGACTAATAGCTGGTGCTGATGCCGAAACAACCCAGCATTTGTACGAAGGTGGCATGAACATTGGCGTTGGCTTTCAGTTGAAAGATGATCTGCTGGATGTATATGGTGATCCGGCTAAGTTTGGGAAGCAGGTTGGGGGAGATATTATTGCTAATAAAAAAACGTTCTTATTAATCGAAGCGCTTCAGCAAGCAAAAGGTGCGCTTAAAGATGAGCTGACTGGCTGGCTTAACCAGAAGAATTTTGATAAGGCTGAAAAGGTAAAGGCCGTTACGTCAATTTATGATCAGCTTGGTATTCGCCAGTTAACCGAATCACGTATCGGCGATTATTTTGCAAGGGGCTTCACCAATTTTGACGCTGTTAGAGCTGATCCTGATCGTAAAAAATTATTGATTCAATTTGCTAAGCAACTCGTTGAGCGGGAAAGCTAATAGTTAAATAAATAGTATAAACGGAGTGAGGCATTTACATACTTATAATTCATTAATGATATTCCATTATTCATAGTTTATGAGCATAACCCTTATTATCGTTGCCATTACGGTCATTGTTAGCATTATGGCCTGGAATAACTACAGCTTAATGGATCGTTGGGTTATGAATCCGTATGATGTTGCCAAAAAAGGGCAATATTATCGACTGGTAACGTCGGGTTTCCTTCATGCCGATTGGGGACACTTGATTTTCAATATGATGAGCCTATTTTTCTTCGGCGGATTTATTGAGCAGCTATTTGGGCTTTTATTTGGCGCCAGCGGGCCTATTTATCTGATTGGTTTCTATCTAGTTGGTATTATCGTATCAGACATCCCAACCTTAATAAAACATCGTAACGATCGTAGCTATAATTCGTTAGGGGCATCGGGTGGCGTATCGGCTATTCTTTTTGCCGCTATTCTATTCCGTCCATTGACGCCGATCTATCTTTTCTTTATCCCGATTGGTATCCCAGGTTTTATTTTCGGAGCCCTATATTTGACTTACTCTTATTATGAAGCGCGTCGAGGAATGGGTACCGTTAATCATGACGCTCACTTTTATGGGGCGTTATTTGGGGTCTTATTTATGATTGTGGTTTATCCTCCCGTCTTGCCACAGTTTTTCGACCAGATTGCGGGTTGGCGACTGTTTTAGTATATGCAGACTCTATGGTAAGTCCGTTCAGCCAACCTTATCCGATTGACACTAATTGGCTGTCATCAATACGTAGGGCAGCTATAATTGGCCTTTTCGTTGGTCTGTTTTTGAGTGTATTCCAGCCATTTGACCTAAATACGTGGAATACATCCGGTAAATTTCTAAAAATAATGGGGTTTGGCGTTGTTACATTCGTTATAACAGCTATCCATTTTCCGTTATGGCCAACCTTGTTTCCCCGCCTGTTTACTGAAGAGAAGTGGACTGTGGGCCGCGAAATTCTATTCATCACTGCCAATGTTTTATTGATTGCTGTTGCCAATCGTTTTTATCTGGAATCGCTTTTACAGGCAGAGGGAAAAAGTGGCTTTAGTTGGATAGGAATGATTTTGGTAACCTTTCTGGTTGGGATTTTTCCCATTACAGGTTTAGTGCTGGTAAGCTACATTCGACGGCTCAAAAAATATAGTCAGGCTGCAGCCGAACTACCAGCTCTTTCATCTAATCCTGATGACAGTCGTCGTCCTAAAATAGCACCTGAAAAGGTAGCTAGCAGCGTCATAACGCTTGTCGCGGAGAATGAAAAAGATAAGCTTATCATATCGCCCGGGGATTTATTGTTTATTGAGTCAAGCGATAACTATTGCACCGTTTTTTATTGGAAAAATGGTGAACTGGTTAAGCCACTACTACGTAGCAGTTTGGGGCGGTTAGAGAAGCAAATCGGCCTGACGCATATTGTACGTTGCCACCGCTCTTACGTTGTAAATTTGAATCGGGTGGAGCGCGTAACGGGCAACGCGCAGGGCTATAAACTCCATTTGTCAGGAGGGCAGTTTCAAATTCCCGTGGCTCGGCAATATAACGAGACGCTGATAGCCGAACTAAAAGCGCTGTGATACGTCCCACCATTGGTCCCAAAACCGGTTTTTCGTTGTCAAACTTCCCAAAAACCGCTATTTAGCCCTTTTAACTGTATCAGGTTTACTGACTGTTGTAGGTTTGTCTCAACGAACGAGATCCTAAAAACAGCCATGAAAACGCTCATCCTTTCTTTGTTAATCCTTCATATAGCTACTGGCTTTACTGCCCTTATAGTAGGATTAATTCCTATGTTCTCAAAAAAAGGAAGTCGATTGCACAACCGCACCGGATTGATTTATGTCTTCTGCATGATTGCTGTGGCGATAACAGCACTACTACTTTGCGTACTGCAACCTTTCAAAATGATGCGATTGTTTCTGACAGGTATTGCCATCTTTAGTTTTTATCTCAGTATGACGGGATGGCGAGCTACTAAACAAAAGACTAAAAGCCCTGGCTTCGGTGATCGGTTACTGACCCGCGTTACGTTGCTAGCGAGTGCTGCTATGATTGGCTTCGGAATCTATTTAATAAGTCGGCCGGGCGATGTCTTTTTTCCCATATTGTTTACGTTTTTCGGTACGCTGACAGGCGTTTTTGCGGGGCAGGATTATCGGCAAATTGGTCGCCCAGTGGAAAAAATGCATTGGTTTTTTCAGCATTTCACGCGTATGGGCGGTTCCTACATTGCTACGTTTACTGCTGCTCTGGTTACCAATATTACCCACGTATTACCTGCTGATGCCCCCGCCTTTGCCGGGACAATCGCCTGGATTGCCCCCAGTGTTGCGGGAGGAATGCTCATAGGACGTACCGTAGCCTATTATAAAAAGAAATTTACTACGTCTAAACGGTCGCAAATGACCGCCATATAAGTTAATGATTGTAATTATGGAGCAGCCGGGTATCTAAAGAAAGACAATCTAAATTCTATGCTTTCACTATCTCAGCGTCTAAAAAATCAACGACTTTTGTTCGAGCGTTTGACAGACGTTGGCTTCCAGACAAACCGGCCAATAAGTAAAAGTGGGATACCCAACGTTATCCAGGACATTACATCCCACAGGTTGTTGCCTACCAGTGCGGCTATCAGTCCGAATAAACTAATAATGCCAATCCATAACGGAATTGCCCAAATGTGCCAGAAATCACTTTTCATAGTTTTCTCCTTTCTGCCAGCCAAGCGCTAATATTTCCAGTTCTTCGAGCTGTTCTACAGATTGTTTGCGATTTGAGGCTGCCACCCGGGCAAGTTGAGCTTTCGTGGCTTTGTTACGCACAAACCACAGATATAGGCCACTGCCTAAGACAACAATAGTTATGATATCAAACAGCGCCCAAATAATTTTAAGTGGCAATCCGCCGTAATCGCCAAAATGAAGCGGCTGCGATAGAAAAAGCGCGTTTGCGTACCAGGGCAAATCGCGCATATCCGTCAGCTTGCCCGTTTTAGCGTCGATTAGTGCAGGTTTAACCAAGCGCTCAGTGAGCGGTGTGTTGCCTCGCATAAATATAGCATAATGGTGCCTGCTGGAATAAGGCGTACCCGGATAAGCTATAAAGGAAGGAGTCATGCCCGGAGCCACTTTATTTGCTACGTTAAGTGCCTGATCAAGCGGGCTCAGTTTTCCACTCAATGGCGACGCGTTCTTGTATGGTGCCACCATTTCAGCCAATTGTCCCTGCTGCCAGAGACCAATTACAATTTCAGACATCGTGTTGATTACACCAGTCAGCCCCACTACCGTTGCCCAGACGACTGTAGCTACGCCAAGCAGGTTGTGCAGATCAAGCCATTTCAGGCGAGTCGATTTTTCGGTACGTACCATGCCAAAATTAAATCGACGCATAATCGGACTGTACAGCATCAAACCGGAAACGATGGCGACCACAAACAGGATTCCCATCAGACCCAGAAAGAGTTTGCCTCCGATACCCATAAACATATCGACATGAAGTTGAAACATTACGTACATAAAGCCTTCCTGTACGTTGGGCTCTTCGAGGATTCTGGCGGTACGATTATCCAGAATAACGAGCTGATAATTATCTGCCGGAGCCGTTAGTGAATCCGATAAAGTAAAGGTGGTCGTGTTAGGTTCATGTTCATCCCAGTAATTGTAGCGAATAACTTTATGGGGAAACTTCTGCCGAACAGTCTGGGCTAATTGCTCAAGAGATAACTGAGGTGTCTCTGCTGACATCTGTGGAGCCAGTTTGGGTTTGCCCTCCATTTCTTCGATTTCTTCATGGAAGATTAAGGGTAAGCCCGTCAGGCAAAGCATCAGCAGGAAAGCTGTGCAAATCAGGCTAGTCCATTTATGAATCTGGAACCAGGCTTTAACTTGTTTTGCCGTACTCATGGTTGCCGTTAGTTAAAATTTATAGCTTACGCTACTTACAAAACTTCTTAATCGCTTGGGATTCATCCTTGTGTAATCAATCCAGTTTTGCTGGTTTGGCAGATTATCCGCAGCCAAGCCGTTTGATAATAGAATCAGACAAAAGGTAGCTGAGTTATAGATTAGCTGATATAGGCGAGTATACTATTGCAGGTCGACGACTATTTCAGCATTCATCAGTTGATATTCTTTTGGAGAAAGGCGGCCGCTGCGTCAAAAACTCCTCGAGGATTTTCTAGATTCATCAACGTCAAGCTTCATCTATCTGCTTACCCCCTACGGTTTAGCTGTTTGCCAATTCCACTCACAAAACAACACGAAAAGTGGAGTAATAAAAAATTGTTTTTAATTAATCTAAATAGATATTATAGATAATACTATATCCAGGCCATTTAATAAACTTATTAGGTAGTATTATCGGAAAAACTGTTGAAATATAGAAATTGTAAAATGCTCTGAGCTGGCAGTTAGTTATTACGGAGTGCTCAAAATGAGTTAAATAGCCTGCATAAGCAGGAGTGAAGAAAAATAAATGGACCCATCATTGACAGGTAATGGTTGCACAATAAACGTTAATTGTACAGCCAGATTGACTGTTTTAAGCAGAGTAAAAGCCCTTTACGTAATCATTAATTTTTAAGTGAACAGATTAGGTAAAACAGCTTATATAAACTATTAGTTGTATGGAGCAGAATGCACTAAATCAATTTTACCATGAATCCCGGAAAAGAGTATGTTGCCATGATTCGTGAGCAAAATAAATCGGCTCGAAGCCTGCCTCTTTACATGGCATGGGAGTTCATGCCAAGGCCTATACAGCGAACCGTAAACTACGAATCAGAAGTATTAGACAGATTGGTGAAAATAAACCGCTGGCAGTTACCTACGTCAATTCGCCAATTGCTGGGACAACCAGAATGGGCCCTGGTCGTAACAGATCGTTGGCAGACAATACAATACGTTAATGAGCCATTTGAACAGATGACGGGCTACGGCTTGAAGGAAGTCGTAGGCCAAAAACCAAATTTTCTACAAGGGATCAATACTGATTTAGGCGCTCGGCAACGGATGAAAATGGCTATTGAGCAGGAAGAGCCTTCTAAAGAAATTGTACTCAATTACCATAAAGATGGCACTACGTATTGGTGCGATATTACAATTTTTCCAATACGTAATGATCGGCAGCAACTAGTTAGCTTCATTGCCTTTGAACAGGAAGTTACTTTATGATTGGCACAAGCTGTAAATCAGCAAAGCAATTTTCTGACTTCAGGAGCGATTGGCAAGTGCAGCGGTAGAAACTTAAAAATTACGGTGCTACGTTAATTGCTTGCTACAATTTTAGCTGGCTACAATGAAGACTTATTGAGGAAACGTAGGCAATTCAACGATATTTTTAGGGCGGATCCGTTTACTCCGTTATAATTTTTTTGACAACTGGCAGCGCTTTTTCAGCCCACATGCGCATTTGTTTAGCGGAATAATGCAGACCATCGGAAGCAAACTGCGTGTGGTCACCAGCCGCAGCTCGACTCAAGTACGTAATGTCGATGTAAGCGATTCCCGCTTTTTGGCATTCATCTTTTGCAACTGCATTAAACTGGTCGATCTCCCGGGCAATCTGGGGTTTGTTACGTTCAGCGGCAAAAGGTGAGGCACCCCAGTCGGGAATTGACAGGACAAATACATGGTGGGCTTTATTATCGGCAAACGTAGTGGCCGTTTGTAACAACTCCCGGAATTCCTTTCGGTATGTATGCAGACTTTCGCCCCGATATTGGTTATTGACGCCTATCAACA
>NZ_JBMDWV010000214.1:0-38817 GCF_048594605.1 Spirosoma sp. | reverse complement strand
TGTTGGGTGTCGATGCATTCTGGACCAAACCCACGGGTACGTTTTCGAGCGGTATGCTAAAAAAGTTATCGCTACTGCTGGCTTTTCTCGGCAACCCTCAACTCGTTCTGCTCGATGAACCCCTAACGACACTTGACGTAGCCACAGCCGCCCGGCTTTTCGAATACATCCGGCAAATCCGCGCCGAACAGAACGTATCATTTTTGCTGACGTCGCATCAGGATATAACCCTGACCGGACTCGATCTGACTGCTACGTGGCAAGTGGGAAATGGTGAGATATTACCCGTAACCGATCCAATCTGATGCTGAGGTTTCTTTATCGTGTTCTGGTGGGGCCATTCTACGCCCGAAACGCCGGTACGTTTCTGGTGATTATTCTGCTCGCGTTTGGTTTCCTGAGCACCCGCGAACACAAAGCTTTGATCACAGCCGCTTTAGGCTCACCCTTTCTGCTGGCACTCGTTGCCGTTTTGTGGGGTTTATACGGGCTCAAAACGGTTTCGTATGTGCGGCAGGCGCTAACAGAACCCGAACATTTGTTTCTGCAAACGTTCTGGCTGATTCCTACTACGCTACGTATGGGGTTATGGATGGCAGTACAAGCCGCTTTACTTTTCCCGGTCATCGCCTATGCGTGCTGGATGGTCCAGATGGCTGCTACGTATCAAAAATGGGATTCCCTCATCGCCATTGGGGTGTACGTGAGCAGCCTGACTGTAGCAGGCGCTTTTCTGAGTGATCATCGTCTGCGGCATCCTCAACCCGATACATTCCGGTTGCCCCATCTGAACCTGACGCTCCCTTACGAATTGTTTTTTCCGACGTACTGGCTTCGATCTGAACCGCTTTCGCTGGTGCTGACAAAAGCCTTCTCGGGTTTATTGCTGGCGGGCGTTTGCCGACTCTACCCCACTGATGACTATGATGAACGATTACTGCTGATTGGCCTTATGCTGGCCATTCTGGGGCATTCGCAGGTGGGTGGCCAGGTGAGTGCTTTTGAACGAAAATATTTGCTGTTGCTCCCTAATCTACCGCTATCATGGACACAGCGTTTTGGGCGATACGCAATGACCTATGGCCTGATCTGGCTTCCCGAACTACTGATTTTACTACGTAACTGCCCCACCGCAATAGCGCTTCACTACGTTGCCTGGCTGTGGCTAACGGGTTGGGGATGGTTGCTGCTGATGCACAGTCTGGCGTATCGGTACGAGGTTATTCCTGACAATTGGCTAACAGGCATTATGGCGGCTTTTGTGATCGGATTACTAGCGATCATGTTCGGTCTACCTGTTGGCGCATGGCTGGTTATTGGCTGGCTGGGGGCTGTGTGGTTTGGCTGGTCATGGAGTCGACGGGTTGCTACGTAGCACGGTGTTTTTTCTTCCATTTTTCATTCTTACCACGCAGTAACATAACCGCATTCATTCCGCCAGTGTTTCCGTTCCGGTATACGTAGCAGGGGTAGCAAAATGATTGAGTGTAACGACAGCATACTGTTGCTGTTCGGGATCAAAGCTCGCAGTTCTTAGCGCTTGTATTATCGCTTCGGGCGAGTGACCTGACCGTATATCTCGACACCTTTTCGCTGGGCTTCGGCATTACTCATTGCCTGAACGATGATCGCTCCTTTGCCGGGAACAATCGTGCCAATACTACTGCAATTGTGGGTGCAGGAAGCTCAGGCAATCCCCAGTCGATAGCCTCCGTTTTCGGTACGTTGCTGGCGATGCATACCAAAGGGATTGCGGTTGTTGCCAAACTCATCGGGCAGATCGACGCGTGTTTGCATATCCTTCACACTGGTGGTGATGGGTTCGTTTCGCAACCAGTCAGCGAGTTTATTGCTGCCTCCACTTAAGCCCTTCAGTGCATTGAACGGATTAATGTTGCCCTGTGCAAAACTATCAGAGGCCAATACACTGAAGGTCAGTATGAAAAACGTAGCAAAACCAAGAACGTAGCAGTATAGTCATGGTCGGAACGTGGATAAGTCAACCAAAACTAATGATTCTTAAAGAGAATCCAGGCACGAGGAATAAACTGAACGCTCTGCCATTTGCTACTCGCTTTTCAATACGTTCGCTGGGTTCTTTCGGGCAGCTTTGAGGGTTTGCGAGCCAATCAGCACAAAGGCTAGTAGCATTATGATCAGAACGCTGGCGAACAATTCACCTGCTCCAATCGGTTGGTGGTAGGCAAAATTGGTCAATACTACACTATCGAAGAAGAAATACGTAGCAGGTAGCGCCACCAACGTAGCAACAACGAGCAGGGCCAGAAATCCTTTGCTTAACAGATAAACTAAACCGCTTTCGCTGGCACCCAGCACTTTCCGGATGCTGATTTCCTTTAATCGGGTTTCGGTCGTAAAGACCACCATGCCAAACAAACCCAGCGAGGCAATGCAGATGGCCAGGAACGTAATGAAGCCGATTACCTTGATCATCACCGAGAACTGTCGATACGCCTGCTCAATCTGATCGTTGTAAAACTTCGCATCCAGGGAATGTATTTTGTCGATCTTTCGCCAGGCATTTTCGATACTGGCCATCGTGGCGGGTAAATCGGTCGAGGTTAGTTTAACGTTCAGGTACCCACCGGGCTCATCAGCCGAGTAACGAAACATGACGGGCTCAATCTTTTTCTCCACTGTTCCGTAGTGGAAATCTCTGAGTACTCCTACAATGGTCAGTTTCTTTCCGTCGACCGTTATCACTTCACCAATTGCTTTTTGGGGATTTCTCCTGGCAATGTTGAATCGTTTCAGCACCTGTTCATTCACAATGGCTTCGCTTTCTTCTCCCCTCTTTGGATGTGCAGTAAAATTCGTTCCAGCCAAGAGTTTGTGTTTATGGACAGGCAGATAGTGCTCATCCACCCTGTTCAGCCAAACCATGGCCGAGTCCTGCGGATTCGTGTATTTCATAGACGACCCATGGATGCTCCCCAGGCTGGTGATCATCATCGATTTGGATATCTCACCCACCGCCGGAATCTGGGCCAATTCTGCTTTCAATACGTCTCCTTTGTTGCCTCGCAACTGAATATTCAGGATATTTTCGGTAGTGTAGCCCAGATCAAAATTCAGAAATCCGCGATACTGGTTATACCCAATCAACGTAGTGGTTATGAAGATCAGCGAGAACGTATATTGAATAACAATCAGTGCTTTACGCATTGTAATGCGCCGAAACACTTTCAGCGCCGATGCATCTTTTAAAACCTGAACCGGATTAATGCGCGCGAAAAATAACGCAGGCAAAAAACCCGCAGCCAGCCCAACCAACGTAGCGAGCCCAATAAAATAGAGAATAACCGGAACCGATAGCTCAAGCGAAACCAGTCGTTCGATAAACGGATCGAGCGCCATAAATTCTGTCCGTAAAAACAGAAACAGGGCAAACGAAAATACAAGCGCCAGCAAGGCAATGATCACCGATTCTGCCATAAATTGACCTAATACGTGACTTTTCAACGCGCCGATAATTTTACGAACGCCCACTTCACGCGAACGACGGAGCGAACGGGCAATGGACAGGTTGGTATAGTTGAAACAGGCCGAGAGAATAATCACAAAGGCTAAACCGACCAGCACCCACACGACTATAGGCACCATGTTCGGACCAATCTGATTCTGAAGTCTGGGTCCCAGAGCAATCTCTGTGAAGGGTTGAAGCGATACCGAAATGGAAACTTTTCGACTCGCTAATCGTGCGTTTTCCTGCTTGTTCAGTTTATCCAACGTACCCTGCACTGTTTCAGGACCGCTGTTTTCGGGAAGCACAACATAGACGTAATTCTGCCAGATGTTTTCCAAACTATAAAAATTGGGGTCTTTTCGGGCATAAAGCGCATCCGTGGTCGAAAACGAAGCCAGTGCCTCAAACTGAAGATGTGACAGTTTAGGTACGTCTTTCAGCAAGCCCGTCACTTTATACGTCAGCGTATCGAATTTGACAGACTTACCCAACGGATCGGCTTCGCCAAACAGCTTCTTCGCCGTTTTCTCGGTCAGCACCAGGGAGTACGGGTCTTTCAGTGCCGTGGCCGGATCGCCTTCCAGCAAGGGGAATGTAAAGACGTTGAAAAACGAGTTGTCCGCCCACAAACCATCCAGTGGTAAGGTGGTTTCACCCACCGTTGCGTCGCCACCAAATCCATTCCGTAGAATCGCTACGTCCTCTACCCCCGTAACGGCTTCCCGAACTTTTTTACCCACTTTCACGGACGTAGACGCCAGTTCAATGCTGGGCTGCTCGGGTGTTTGGTACGTACTGACGATGCGATGAATGCGGTCTTTTTTCTGGTGGAAATCATCGTAGGAACGCAGATCGGAAACAAAGGCGATGACCAGTAAGCCAACCGACATACTGACGGCCAGCCCAAAAATATTGATGAACGAAAACAGTTTGTTACGTACCAGACTGCGCCGGGAGGTTTTGAGATAGCTGCCAATCATAATCCAGTGAATGAGAAGGTTTATAAAATCGGGTTTGCGAATCGTGTACAGTCGAAAAAATTTCAATACGTCCAGCCAGTACACAAACCGGGCGTACCGGGCGCCTTTGGCCTTGACATTGCGCTCAAAATATTCATTCAGATCGCCCTGCAAATCTTCGAGCAGGGCGGGGCGACAGTACCACGCCAGCAGGCGCTGCGCCCTGCGGGGTGGCTTGAGTGGCTTGTTGCTACGCACCTCTGCCCTATCATTTTGGCTGGCAAACGGTTTCATATAGACCCCAGATTAAAGCCAGGAATAATCCGCCAGAGCGATTCGCGTACTTCTTTCGCTTTCATCAGCGCCACTTTTCCAGCCTGTGTTACTTCGTAGTAGCGCTTTCGTTTTCCTCCCCGTGTGCTGGTTGCTTCGCCGAGCTGACTTTTTACCAACCCTTTCTCTTCCAGCCGATTCAATACCGCATGAACAACACCTAATTTTGCAGCTCGCCCGGTGTGCTTCTCCAGTTCGTCGCAGATTGCCACGCTATAGGCATCATTCACCAGTGCAGCAATGGTCAGCAGCACAATTTCTTCAAACTCACCCAGGTTCGTTCCTTTCATGAATCCACTCAGCAGGTATTAACTCATCAAATGTATGTAAAATAAAATTATTAATTCATAATTTGTATGTAAAACATTTTCAAGCACGTATTTCAGGTTATGGAATACAATCGGCATACTTGAACAGACAAAAACCAGTCTGGCATTACCAAACTGGTCTGATTCACTGACAATCTTTGACCGAAGGCGGCAACAGCAACGTATCTAGGTCAACACTGCACGTAACGACAGGAAAGGCTCCTGACTTGCCCAGGAACAACGTATCGCTTAAAATTCGATCTGTCCTCTGATCTCTCCACCTGGATTCATGGCCGTGTGCACGTTGAAATAATACTGCCCATTCAATAGATTAGTTTCGGTAAGCGACGTACCATCCACAACCGTCGAATTAGCGAAAGTGCCCGAGGGCGTTTTTGTTATCAAACTAAAAAAATCGTGTTTAATAGGCGCATTGACGCCCCTGGGCGCTGGACCATGAATGTGAGCGCCCGTAGCGTTGCCCGTCAGATTGGCCCAGGTGAGTGTATAACTCAGCACATGCGTGGTCTTGTCATACGATACATCGGCGGTACCACTACCCTGAACGTTTTTGGCGGGTACCTCCTGATCGCCACTTAGCGGTATTCCTCTTTTGGAAATGATTGTCGGTACTGAGTGGTCCTGGCAGGAAGCAAGAAATAAGGGAACAACAAGCGCCGTCAGCAACTGTCTAGCGATTTTCATGGCTGTAAAGGTTTGTAGGTCTATAGTGAATGCAAAGCCAAACTAATCTATCTAAGCTACAGATTTTCAACCATTAACAGAAATAGCTAACCATACGCACAAGCCGTTTTTTATTAAACGGCATTCCATACATCAACGTAAAGATTTCTGAAGAATCGACAGATACCAATCCGATCTGATCGCCCCCAGGAACATTGCCACAGCACAGATCTTCCCAGAGTTGCCGTCGTACCAGTCAAATCATCCTCCATGAATCATTAGCGTGCCGTAATCCAGTCGATAATCTGATTCGATCGCGCGCCGGTTTCGCCCGTACTCGGACTTTTCCCCTCGCCCCGTAAGTCGTTTACAATCTGCTCAATCAGAGGTTGCTGGACGTGCTCCGGAAACGGCACCGTAATGTTTTCAATGCCTGTTTCGGTTTCTACTCGAATGAAGAATTTTTCAAAAAATGAAAACGAAAGTTTGCCCTGGGCGCCGATAAACTCGGTTTGTTCGATACGTTGTTCCTTGTTGATGGTCCAGCACCAGTTTCCGGTTCCTACTACGCCGGATTCAAATTCGAACGTAGCAACCACGATGTCGTCGGCCTGGTATAAACCGGCCTGATTACGTGCCATACCGCTGGCCGTTTTGATGGGACCGAATACATATTCCAGAAAATCGAACTGGTGCGACGCAAGATCGTGAAAATGCCCACCGCCAGAAATCTCAGGAAATACGCGCCAGCGGGGTTGAGGGTTCTCCCCTACTTCTTCGGTGTAAGGCGGCCAGTTCAGCTGAATGCGAACGTAGCGGATGTCGCCAATGGCTTTCTGCTCAACTAACTCTTTTATTTTCAGGAAGTACGGCAGTGCCCGGCGATAAAACGCTACGAACAGCGGCATACCTGTTTCCCGACTCACCTGATTCATGGCTTCGCATTCGGCAGCGTTACGTGCCATTGGCTTTTCCACGTAGACCGGCTTACCCGCGCGCATGGCCCGGATGGCGTAGTCGGCATGCGTATCGGGCGGTGTTGCTACGTAGATCGCGTTGACGTCCGGGTCATTGATCAGAGCATCGGCATCGGTGTACCATTTTGGTACGTTATGACGTTTGGCATAATCAGCGGCTTTTTCGGCATCCCGACGCATCACGGCCACCAGGTGCGAATGCGGCACTTTATTAAATGCCGGGCCACTTTTAACTTCCGTTACGTCTCCGCAACCAATAATTCCCCAGTTGATCTGGTCCATAAGGCGAATAGAAACTTTAAGAATAGAATCTGTTTATCAACACAGCAAACTACCTGCTCCTGGTCGAAAAAATATTCCGCATCACTTCCTAAATTTACTACGACACGGTTTGATCAGTAGTCAGCGACTTGTTTTTTGCTTTTCTAAATCTGAAAATGGCAAAAAAGCGGGATTGAATAGGTAGCTTCCTGCTAACAGTTCTTTTATTACCAGATCTACTCATTATTGATTCATCACAGAAAGCCGATTTTATTCTATGGCCAGGAACGCTTTTGCTTTCTATCCTTTCTCATCCTTTGCTTTTACTTCCCCCCTTTCCTACCGAATGACTAAGCTGGTTAGCCTGGTTATTCTGGTTTGCTTAGTTCAGGAAAATGCGCTCGCCCAGTCGCCCGACAAACCGTCTCAAACGGGATATGCGACCAATAGCCAGACGATTGCCGCCGGAAAGCAACTGTTTCAGCAAAACTGCCAGGTTTGTCACAACTTCTACCAAAAAGGCATGGGACCCAATCTGGGGAACGTAACAGCTGACGCATCAATCACCTGGATTAAATCGTTTATTCATAATGCTCCGGGCGTTATCGCTCAGGGCGACGCGCGTGCCAAACGGCTCCTGGCCGAATTCAAGCAGCCCATGCCCTCCTTTGAGCATCTAAAAAATACGGATCTGGACGCACTAGTGGCCTATATCCATTCGCAGCGCCGTAAGCCTGCCAACGACACCGATCCACGAATGGGCCCTGCTAAGCTGAACCCGATTGCCGCCGGGGTTACGTCGGCAGGGTTACGAATCGACCTCACAGAAGTGATGACCGCTCCCGCCACTTCTCAGAAAATCCCACTGGCACGTATCAATAAAATGGACGTGATGCCCGGCCCCGACAAGCGACTGTTCTTACAGGATATGCGCGGTACGCTCTACGAGATGGTTGGCAATTCACTACGTAGTTATATGTCGCTACCCAAAGAACGGCCCAACTTCATCGACGGACCGGGGCTTGCTTCGGGCCTGGGCAGTTACGCCTTTCACCCTGATTTTCAGAAGAACGGATTATTCTATACAACGCATACCGAAAAAGCGAAGACAGCCCCCGCTAATTTTGCCTACGCCGATTCGATTCGAGTATCGCTTCAGTGGGTGCTGACCGAGTGGAAGCAAACCGATCCGGCGGCACAAACCTTTTCGGGAAGTGGGCGCGAATTGCTACGTGTCGATATGGTTTCACAGATTCACGGCGTTCAGGAGATTACGTTCAACCCGCACGCCAAGCCCGGCAGCCCCGACTATGGCCTGCTTTACGTTGGTGTTGGCGACGGCGGATCGACCGAAAATAAAGCTTACTTTCTTTGTAAAGATCCAAATCGGATTTGGGGCAAAGTGCTACGTATCGATCCGAAAGGAACGAATAGCAAAAACGGTCGATATGGAATTCCAGCCGATAATCCCTATGCCAACGCAACCGATCCGGCCACGCTTCGGGAGGTTTTTTGCCGGGGTTTTCGCAATCCGAACCGTATCACCTGGACACCCGACGGCACAATGCTGATATCCGACATCGGGCAGGCTCAGCTGGAAGAACTGAATGTTGGCCTGGCTGGAACCGACTATGGCTGGCCTGAGCGCGAAGGAACGTTTATGATCAACCATGAAGGGCAAATGGATCGGGTGTACGGGTTACCAGCAATTGATTCAGGTTATACGTATCCGGCTATTCAATACGATCACGATGAAGGCAATGCTATCTCGGCGGGATTTGTGTATACGGGCTCGGCAGCTTCGGCTTTACGGGGGAAATACATTTTCGGCGACATCGTAAACGGGCGAATTTACTGCGCTGACGCCAGTACGTTACGTGCTGGTCAACAGACAACCATGCAGGAATTAAGCTTGCGTGTTAATGGTAAACCAACCACTTTTCAGGCGCTGACAAACCACCCGAAAACAGACCTGCGCTTCGGCGTTGGCAACAACGGAGATTTTTATCTCTACACCAAAACCGACGGTAAAATCTATAAAATAACAGGTTGCTCGGCGGAATAGTCAAGCCCTCCATCCTTACGTTTTTTTTAACATGAGCTGCGTAATACCTTCGTAGCAAGACTGCCAGGCTTGTCGAACTTCGTCGTTCCACTCTTTACCCAAGCCCTGCTCAAGCGTCCAGATCAATGCCTCGCCAACGGGTGCATAATGAGCGGCTTTAACGCCATAGCTTTCATGCCGCTTTGCCATACCAGCGATTTCGCTCAGAACATCTGCCTGATCGATACGCAACACGATGAAGCTTAGCATGGAAACAAATTTCTCATGCTGAACGTCCATTGGCCCTTTGAACAACGACCGTAGCGACGGGTATTTCAGAAACAAGCGCTTGTAAAATACTTCGCCCAGCAGATGGGGATCAACCTCCCGTAGTAGCCGCCAGGTTTTTTTTACCGTGTGTATATCCTGATCCGTCATAGTTGTACAGCTGGCTAGGTTATTAATTGATACAAAGCACCTACTCTTAACCGTCGATTCCTAAAATTTAAGCATGAATCGCTTTTTTTGGAGCTTCAATCGTTAGCCTGCTCCATCAATTCGAAGTACGATGATCATACATAAAACGATTCAGCCGTATTTCTGCGTCATTCATGGTATGGGCAAACGGTTCAGCGCTTTTTTTTTGCAAATCAGAGCGGAAAACAAAAATTTGCCAATAGTTTTATTTACCTCTTTTCATGAACGCGCTCATTATTGAAGACGAAAAACTGGTTGCGCTGGAACTGGCTTCGAGTATTGCCGAAGTAGCTCCGGACTTACAGATTATTGGTACGGTTGGTAGTGTAAAAACGGCTTTACGCTGGTTTTCTGAAAATGCTGAACCAGATCTGATCTTTGCCGATGTGCAATTATCCGATGGCGTCAGCTTTCGTATCTTCGAGCAGTTTCAGTTGTCGGGGCCGATCATTTTCACGACGGCATATAACGAGTACGCCATTCAGGCGTTCAAGGTCAATGGAATTGATTACCTGCTCAAGCCGGTTGATCGCGATGAGCTTAAACGGGCTATTTCTAAAGCGCAGTCGCTGATAAAAGCCAAATCCAACGTAGCGTTCGATGTGCACAAACTGCTGGAGGCCATGAATACACCTGTCATCGCCCGGTCGACATACAAAGAACATTTCCTGGGTAATGCCCGGAATAGTTGGGTACCCGTCAAGGTGACCGATATTGCGTACTTCACCCGCGACCAGTTGAATTTCATGGTCACCAACACCAGCGAGCGATATATTCTTGACTACGACACCCTCGATCAAATTGAGATGTTGCTTAACCCCGACCAGTTTTACCGGGCCAATCGCCATTGCATCGTTAACATCGACGCTGTGCATCAGGTCAAAGCCATGGCCAATCTCAAACTCAACTTAAAGCTCAAAGTTCCCAATCACCAGTTCAATATTGAAATCAGCCGGGATAAGGCCCCCTCGTTCAAAAAATGGCTGGAAAAGTGAGAATCGGTTTCTGGATACGTATCGGGCTGCTGGTTTGGCTTATTGGCTGGACTAATTGGCTGTCTGCTGAAGACCGCCCGGCACAGTTTGAGTTTCGCCACATCCAGGAAAAAGATGGACTTGGTTTTAACTTTATCAACTGTTTATTACAGGACCGGGACGGCTTTCTATGGATCGGTACGTTCAACGGCCTGAATCGGTATGATGGCAACCAGTTTGCCCAATTCAAGAATAAACGTAACGATAGCCATTCCCTCCTAAATAATACCGTACACGATTTGTGCGAGGATCGAAAGGGTAACATCTGGATGGCTCTTGATAAAGGCATCAGCCGCTACAACAAGAAGACCGGTACGTTTGCCAATATCACCGCCGTTGGCAAACGTACCTTGGGCTTTTGCACGAACGTACTCTGCGATCGCCGGGGGAATATCTGGTTCACGAGTCACCTCGTCGGGCTGTTCCGGTATACTCCCCAAACCGGCCGGATTGATTACTTCCCGTACCAGGTCGATAAGCTGTCGTATATTTCCAAAAACGGCTTGCTGGAAGATCCAATACGTAACGGCCTGTGGGTGGGGGACGGGTTGGGTATGCGCTATTTTGATATCGATGAGCAACGATTCGAAGATCACCGTCATAATCCACGCAGGCTACCCATCCTGACTAATCATTACGTTTCTGCCCTGGCACTCGATGGCGATCGGCTGATTTTTGCCGACAACCGGAATCAGGAAATTATCATTTACAGCCTCACCAGTCATCAGATTCTAAAAACAATAACCCCCGTTAGCCGACAGCCTAACCGCAACGTGTTTGAAATGGCCACCATTTTTGTGGACCGGCATCATAACCTCTGGACCAGTTCGTGGAACTACCTGATGTTTCATATTGCGGCTGATACATACCAAATCACCGAGTTGCAGCACGACGAAGCCCGACCCACATCGGTTGCTTCCAATTTTTTCTGGGGCGGCTGGCAGCACCCCGACGGTTCTGTCTGGCTTGGTACCGTCAACGGCATCTCCTACACCAATCCCGAGCGGGCCTTTTATACCACCTACAACCTTGGAGAGCTGTTTCCGGCTCTAAACGACGAACGGGGCATTCACACGTTCGCCGAGGACAGTGATGGGTCATGGTGGCTGGGTACATCCATTCGAGGCCTGTTGCATTACTTTCCTCAAACGAACCGGCTCGAGGTATACAAACTGCCAAACGCCACCCCCGAGCGGCCATACGGAATGGTGCTTTCCTCGCTTTGCCTGGACGGTGATACGTTATACTTAGGGGCTGAAACCGATCTGTTTATTTTTAATAAAGTCAGCAAGAATTTTTCTCGTATACCGTTTCCGGCCGCCGTTAAGCAACACAACGCCCGGCTATGGAATCTGCTAAAAGATGGTCAGTACCTGTGGGCGTCGGGCGAATCCAAGAAAGCTTTCCGGTACCATTTACCCACCAGGCAGTGGGAAGGCTTTCCCATGAGGCCATCCAATGACACCGGTTCCTTTATGCTCAGTACGTTCGTGATGGATCAACAGAAGCAGATCTGGGTGGATTTATATCCGGGTGGACTCGCCCGATTCTCACCCCAGAAAAAGTGCTTTCTGGTTGATGTGCCATCGAGTCGAGGCCCGTTCGAGAGCAATACTACTTCGTTCAACAAAGACGCACAAGGAAACTTCTGGATCAGCACCAACGGCAATGGCTTGTTGCGCTATAGTACGTACAATCATCGATTTACACGTTGGACTGAGAATGAAGGTCTGGCATACGACCACTGTTTAGACGCTCTCCCTGATCGTCTGGGTAATATCTGGGTGGGCGCTTATAATAAGTTTTCCGTCTTCTCGCCCCGCACCAACCGGTTTGTAAACTTCACCTTACCCTATAATCAGGCTAATCTGGAGTACGTAAATCGGTTGTTTCTGCTTCAGAACGGTCATATTCTGGCCGCTATGAAAGGATATTTAGTAGAGTTTATTCCTGAAAAAGCGGTCAAACAGTCGGCCTGGCTGCCCGATCGGGTGCTGATTAGCCAGATCGGCGTTGGAGATTCTGCATTATTAAATCACAGTGGCCTGGAAATGATAAAACTTAAAGCTGGTGAAAACGCTTTTGCTGTACATTTCAATACCCTCACATCGACATCAGAAACAACGTTCGATTATTTTTATCAACTTGAAGGATACGAAGACTGGCAGGCCGCCACTGGTGCTCGTTACGCTGTTTATACGCGGCTTCCCGGTGGCGCCTATACGTTTAAGGTGAAAGCCGTTACTTCCGACGGGCGACAAACCCCCGTTAACACGTTGACCATTCATATTGATACGTATATGTATCAGAAAACGTGGTTTCAGGTGCTGCTTGCGTTTGTCGGATTAGGATTAGTGGCTGGCTTTTTGCGGTATCGCGCTAATCAGCGGGAGCAACTACACGACTTACAGGTACAGGCAAGCCGGCTTGAACGGGATAAGACCGAGATTCAGTATCAAAACCTGATTAACCATCTGAATCCACACTTTTTATTCAACAGCCTGACCTCGCTGAACAGTCTGATCAACATCAATCCTCCACAGGCCTCCGTTTTCCTGCGTAAGCTATCAATTATTTATCGGTACATTCTGCAAAATAAAGACAATGAACTCGTCACGTTGGAAAGCGAACTGAATTTCGTTCAAAACTATATCGATCTGCAAACGTCTCGTTTCGACGATGCCCTTCAAGTGGATATTAACGTACCAGAAAGCTACCGCTCCCAACGTATCGTTCCGGTAACTATTCAGAATTTGCTGGAGAATGCCATCAAGCACAACGCAATCGAAGAAGAAAACCCATTGAGGATACGCATTTACGCCGAAGGAGGTTTTCTGTACGTAGTGAATAGCCTGCAGAAGAAAAGCTTCGTGGAAACGTCCAACAAGCAGGGGCTGGCCAGCCTGAAATCGCTCTATCATTATCTGAGCCGACGGGAAATTGTCGTGCAGGAAACGCAAATCGAATTTATTGTACAAGTGCCGCTGCTATAAACAAATCTTCACGCTACGTCTTGAGAAACGACTCATTACCAATACACTACGTTTCGTTTCCATTTTTGCGTTCGCGGGCGTATTTCTTTTTGTAAGGCGTTTGGGTTGCCCCAACTTAGTGAGCATAACGCAAATAAGACCATGATCGGCTTTATCGCTTTTATATTCACTACGTTATTTCTTCTTGGCTTAGCGCTCCTCACCGGCACCAGACCTAATTTGAGTGGGGACAATGCTATGGGTTACGGCCTTGGCTTGTTTTTTCTGGGGATCGGCTTTGCCCTCAGTAGCCTGGCCCTGACGCTTACGATTCTGGCTAAAAATGGATTTCAGTGGGTTGCCAGCGATGCCTCGCTACGTACGGCAATGGTTTTGTTAACCTGGCTGTGCATTGCCGCCACTACGTTCTTTTGCGCGATATTCAAGTGGGAATGGTCTAGTAACGATGATAATACCTATCCCCAGTTTTTGCATTGGCTGGCCTTGTGGAATGGACAGCTTTGGATTCCACTACTCTGGTTGTTAGCATGTTTCCTGTCGCTCAGCGCTAACTTACAGACTCATCTTTCACCGGTTACGCTGAAGTCATCCTTCTTTACAGCGATGGCTATCGGTATTGTATATTGTGGCGGGCTGGTTGTCGGATTCCTGCGCGATTCAGCTCGGCAGGCTGACATGAAGATGGCTAGTGAACGGGAGCAGGCCGACCGATGGCATCAGCAAACACTCAATTATATTGCTTCTCAAAAACCCGGCGATCCAATCGTTCATTTGCTGGTTCACACCAATCAGTCACAGAAAAACGATGTCCGTCAGGCAGCTCTGGCTAAAGTACGGGAGCACGCTGATGCCGAATCTGAGCTGCTGGAGCTACTGAACCTCCCAACTACGTATTATTACCGAGAAGTATATTATTATCTGGATGGCAATACGGTAACCCGTTCGGAGGAATTTGCCCAGGCTTTAAACGAAAGCATTGTCAGGCTGGCAGCCTCGATAAGTGCCGACATCACGGATAGCAACAACCTTCAGCACTGGAGTTTTAACTCATCAGGCATCAGTCAGTTACTGCGAGCCATCGACGAACAATTTCTGAACACAGGTGTCGATTTTCGTCCCAATATTTTGACGCTCAGAAAAGCTTTTAATACGCCACCGCCCGACCGGTTCAAAGATGTCCAGTACGACATAGTCTATGATATAAATACATGGTTGAATCAGCATAAGTAGACGACCTGTAATTTTAATCCAGAAGCGGAAGCCGTGCTAACTGTCAACCCTTATTTAGCCTAACCAGTTGCCTGTGGCCATGCCCAGACCGCGCCAATCCCTGCCGGTAGCGGCCTTATCATCTACCTGAACTGACTGTTCGGATGTAAGCATTTATCCCAATAGTCCAAGATTGAACGCAGCTGTTCTTTTAAGCCATTAAAGGTCCGCTCTTTTTTAAAGAACCCCTGAATGGTCATCCGGTACGCCGTATTGACCAGGTCCTGATCAGCCGCCGTCGTTAAAAAAACGAAGGGGATACATTTCAGTTTCAGGTACTCATTCAACTCAATCAACTGACGAAGTTCAATGCCGTTCATGGCCGGCATATTCACATCACTTAGTATCACTAAAGGCGCTTCCGGGGCCATGAGTAAGTACTCGATGGCTGCAGCGCCAGTGTTAAAAAAGATAATGAAATTCACAATTCCCAAGCCTTTGAGGGCTTGCTCGATAAAGAGTTGATCATCTTCATCATCTTCAATAACCACAATGGGCGCTTTGCTGGTCACAGGAAATAGGTCAAATGTAGAGACTGTCCGGGCCTGAGGTAATGACTACCCGTCGTTGACCTCGGGAGTGTAGGGAACACAAATATACTAAAATACGAATAGCTTGAGCATCGCCTGGCGGCTGGCCATCGCCCAGCAAAGCTTACCCGATAGACCTGGTCTTTTCCTCATACAGCCTGAGAAAGGCAAGGCCGTCCTGGATGGATTCTGGTCGATCCATCCAGGACGGCCGAAAAGGCTCCTGCTGGACAAAAGCCGTCGTTAACCAAACATACTTTTCTACCGTAGGTTATTTAGGGGTAGTTACTTTAACCCCTGCCCCACTGGGACAAACCACGATGTTACCGGCTGAACATCCCGAGGAAATTAACAGGCTACACGCCTTACGAAGATACGCCATCCTGGACTCTTTACCCGAGGACGACTATGATCATATTACCCGCCTGGCATCCCAAATTTGTCAGACACCCATTTCCCTGATTAGTCTGGTTGATGAAAAACGGCAATGGTTCAAGTCCACCCAGGGGCTTGCGGTGCGGGAAACGCCCCGTCAATATTCCTTTTGTGCCCACGCTATTCTCCAGCCCAATCAGCCCTTACTGGTGCCCGACACGCGCCAGGATAGCCGCTTCGCCACCAATCCCTTTGTGACGGGTGAACCGCACGTTGTTTTTTACGCGGGCATACCGCTGCTCGATGCGGACGGCTTTCCTTTAGGCACCCTGTGCGTTCTGGATAACAAGCCCCGGCAATTGAGTGAGGAGCAACTGGAGGCCTTGACCAGCCTAACCCGTCAGGTGGTCAATCTGCTCGCCTTACGAAAAGCCAACCAGGCCTTGCGGCTGAGTGAACAACGCTACCAAACGCTTTCGGCTGAGCTGGAAGAACAAGTCCAGACCCGCACGCAGGACCTCAAACAGGCCAACGAGGAGCTCCACAAAGCCAATGCGCTGTTAACCAAAGCCAATGAGAACCTGCACCAGTTTGCCTCCGTGGCTTCCCATGACTTACAGGAACCCCTGCGCAAGATTGAGTCGTTTGGTAGCCTGCTCCTCAACCAGTATGCCGATCAGTTGGGTGAAGGACGGACTTACCTGGAGCGAATGCAAGCCGCGGCTGCTCGCATGTCCCTGCTGATTCGGGACTTGTTGAGCTATTCACGAATAGCCGCTCTGCATGACCGTCGCCAGTTGGTTTCCCTCTCCGGGGTGGTCCAGGCGGTGCTGGTCGATTTGGAGTTAGTCATTGCCGAGTCGGGGGCTATTGTCCAGGTCGACCCCTTGCCGGAGGTCTTAGGGGATTCGGTTCAATTGAGTCAGCTCTTTCATAATCTATTGAGCAACGCGCTTAAATTTAGCCAGCCCGGTCCGTCTGAGCCTTCCCCGTCAGCCAAAGCGCCGTTGATTCAAATTCGTGTTCAAACGCTGCTGGCCAAACACTTACCCGCATCGGTAACCCCGGCCCTGGCGGCCCCCCTTTATTACCGGATCGATGTGCGTGATAATGGGATTGGTTTCGAGCAGAAACACGCGGCCCGCATCTTTCAGGTCTTCCAGCGCCTACACGGCAAGCATGCGTTCGCCGGTACCGGCATTGGGCTGGCCATCTGCGAGAAAGTGGCGAGAAATCATGGCGGTGCCATTAGTGCTACGAGTCAGCCTGGGCATGGAGCGACCTTTAGTGTTTATGTACCCAATTAGGGTACGCCCGGTTGGCCGGTTCTAGCACCTACTAGCGTCTTTGGTATTAGCCAAGGCAGGTAGCCTGCCAGGCTCGTATTCGCTGGGACCAGGTCAAGTCGATTGACAACCGGCGCCCTACTGGCCGGCGCTGTAAGCAAACGAGGTCCCTAAACTTCCTTCCAGCCGACCGGCTTATTCGAATTGTCCTATGGCTTGGATGAACGACAGGATGATTGTCTGGGCAAGTTGATTAGTACCGCCACGGTTTGGCTCCTGTATGGGGGATGAGGCTTCAGATTTTGGGGTTAATCCCACGGAATTGGGAGAAAGGGGCGCCGATGAGGACGATCATCACCTGTTTAAACAGGCTCCACCGTACACTGCTGGAGCCCTTGGGACTGACTTATCCACAGTTTCTGGTCATGCTCGTTCTCTATGAGGGTACTCCTGGTACGGTTGGAGAGCTTGGCCTGGTACTCTGCATGGACAACGGAACGCCCCCCTCTTGAGACGCCGAGCATTGAGCTGACGCTCTGCGGCCCCATAAGCTCACCTGTTGGCAAGCTATTCCAAATTCAGGAATCTTACCACGACACAAACCTAAAGGGCAGCCCCGTATTTTTTAACTGAGCCCTGACGGTGGTTCTATTGCCGCTTAGAACACGGTCGGTATCATGTATGCCTACTCTGGTGAGGATCATCTGAACGGTCCGCGGCCGCGGGGATCTACTCTTTGACCAAGGGGCCCGTGCCTTGTGAGTTACGTTTGGACAAAGCCCGGTCGCTGGAGCGGGTTAAGACTAACTTTCAACTACAGAGCGGTAAACTAGCCTGATCAGAAACAGTAAAGAAAAGATAATTTTGTGCTAAGCCATGCTGACGGTTTAATCTTGGCGCATGGTGTAAAAATCAGTTTGATTAATTGGCATATAGGCGAAATAGTTTAGTTCTACCGTACCTCATTCATTTTCAATCACAGCCATGTCTACCTCTCGTCGATCGTTCTTTCGCCAAACGGCAGCCGCTGCTGGTGCCCTGACACTCCCGGCGTTTCTTCCTGAAACCTTCGCCAGTCCTGTCTCAACAGCCGATGCCGGGCTGAAATCGGCCGCTCAATGGGCGCAGGACGAAGATTTCTGGTCGTGGGTGAAGTCGGAGTATACGGTATCGCCTAACCTGCTCAACCTGAACAACGGTGGCGTTTGTCCGCAGCCGAAGGTCGTGCAGGATGCGCACATCCGGTTTTACCAGTACTCGAATGAAGCCCCATCGTACTACATGTGGCGGATTCTGGACCAGGGACGCGAATCGCTACGTAGTAAACTGGCCGATCTGGCGGGCTGCTCGGCTGAAGAACTCGCCATTAACCGAAACGCAACCGAGGGATTGAATACGGTTATTTTTGGTCTGAACCTGAAAGCAGGGGATGAAGTAGTACTAACTAAACAGGATTACCCAAACATGCTCAACGCCTGGAAACAGCGCGAAAAACGTGACGGCATCAAACTGGTTTATCTGAACCTTGACCTGCCCAGCGAAAACGAAGACGCGCTTGCCCAGCAGTACATTAAGGCGTTTACACCCCGCACGAAAGTCGTACACGTAACGCATATGATCAACTGGATCGGGCAGGTGATGCCGGTACGAAAAATTGCCGACGAAGCGCACAAACGCGGTATCGAAGTGATTGCCGATGGTGCGCACTCATTTGCCCTGTTCGATTTCAAAATTCCTGACCTTGGTGCTGATTATTACGCCACCAGTCTGCACAAATGGCTCAGTGCTCCTTTTGGTAGCGGGATGCTGTATATCAGGCAGAACAAGATACGTAACGTTTGGGCGCTGCTGTCGAACAACGAACCTGATGGACCCGATATCCGCAAATTTGAGAGTCTGGGTACGCGCTCATTTGCATCGGAAATGGCTATCGGTACGGCCATCGATTTTCACAACAGTATCGGTTCAGCGCGAAAGTTTGCCCGGGCGCATTACCTCAAAAATTACTGGATGGGACGGGTAAAAGACTTGCCCGGTGTGAAAATTCATACATCGCTAAAACCCGAATTTGCCGGGGCTGTAGGGATGTTTTCCATCGACGGAATGAAGCCCAGTGAAATTGATGGACAATTGCTCAATACGTATAAAATTCACACAGTCGGAATTGACTGGGAAAACATTCACGGCGTTCGTGTAACTCCACATGTGTATCATTCACCGAAAGATCTCGACCGACTCGTAACGGCCATTACCGCCATGTCAGAAAAACAGGCTGTTGCCAGTAAAAAGAAAAGCTGATTCGAGCTATAACCCCGAAAGATGTTTTTCGGGGTTATAGCTCGAATCAGCTTTAACGATATTTTACGCTTGTACCACCGACGTTAAACGTAGTATTACGTTACGTATGGGTAAGCAGGGATTTCGTATCAATCAGTAATTCGATTCTTCCGGAGCCGGTTAGGAATAAACCGAAAAATGAATGGAGCATACATTTATGCTTCGATTACGCGTTGCTGAATGTATTCGCTGGCCGATACGCCGAACTGTTCGCGGAAGCTTTTCGCAAAATACGACAGATTGGCAAAGCCGACATCGTAGGCAATTTCTGATACGTTGCCTGCCTGCGCTTCCAGTAGCTGGGCCGCTCGCTTCAAACGTAGCGTTCGCAGAAATTCTGTGGTTGTTTGACCAGTCAGCGCCGTTAGTTTCCGGTGCAGTTGCATCCGGCTCATGCCTACTTCCTGACTGAATTCTTCCGGACCAAATTCAGAATTGCCCATGTTTTCTTCGGCTGCTTTCATGATCCGTTGTAAAAATTTCTCATCGGTCGACGTAACGACAATATCTTTAGGCTGTAGGCGGATTTCGCGCCCAAACCGCTCCCGCATTCGCCGACGCATCTCGATCAGGTTCGATACGCGGAGTAATAACTCGCGGGCATCGAAAGGTTTGGTCAGATAATCGTCGGCACCGGTTTCCAGACCCTGTAGTTTACTTTCCTGCGTAGCCAGAGCGGTTAATAGAATGACCGGTATGTGACTGGTTCGCTCGTCGGTTTTTATATGCTGACACAATTCCAGCCCATCCATTTCGGGCATCATAAGGTCGCTGATGATCAAATCCGGCATTTCGTTCCGAGCGACTTCCAGCCCCAGTCGGCCGTTTTCGCGCTCGATGACCCGGTACTGGTTTTGCAGGTGATGCCGAATGTACGTTCTTAGATCGGCGTTGTCTTCCACAACCAACAGCAGCGGCTTATCGGCTACTGCATCGATACCCGTACTTACCTCGCCCGGAACCTGAGCTATGGGTACGTCAGCGATAACGAGAGAGCTGGCGGGACCAGAAATCAATACGTCGTCAGCGGCTTCGTCGGTAACCACACATTGCTCCAGCGGCATTTGCACCACAAATCGGGCCCCCTGACCGGGCAGACTTTCGACCCAGACGCGCCCCCCATGCAGATCAACCAGTTCTTTTGTCAGCGCCAGTCCAATGCCGGTTCCTTCCTGGTCGCTGTATTGTTTGGAGCCCTGGTAAAACCGATCAAATACTTTATCGAGATGAGCGCCCGCAATACCGGGACCGCTATCCTGAACGGTGATACGTATCGCCGATTGTGCATCCGGTACTGTTTCGACAATCAGCCTGATCTGACCATCGTCGGGCGTGTGCTTAAAGGCGTTGGATAGTAAGTTTGACGTTATTTTTTCCAGTTTATCGGCATCGAAAAGAAACCAGAACGACGTTTCCGGAATCGCCAAATCGAAATCAATGTGGCGGTAATCGGCCTGTGAGGAAAAAGAGCCCATCATAACCCGGAAGAATTGCGCCAGATCACCGGGCTTAGGCTTGAGTTTCAGCTGGCCCGATTCGAGCTTAGACAGGTCCAGCAATTGATTGATCAGTTCCAGCAGGCGTTTGGCGTTGCGGTGCATGACGTTCATCTCAGCAGGCTGGACCAACTGATCACTGGATGCACCAGCTTTTAGTTTATCCTGTAACGTACCCAGAATAAGGGTTAGAGGTGTTCGAAACTCGTGGGAAATGTTGGCAAAAAAATGTGATTTAGCCTGATCCAGCTCCTGTAATTGCTGAGTTTTTTGTTCCAGTTCAACGGCCTGCTGAGCCAGTTGCTGATTACTCAAAGCTACCTGGGCTGATTGTTCAGTTAGCAGCTCATTGGCGGCTGTTAGTTGAAGCGTTTGCTCTGCGAGTAGCTGATTCTTGGCCGCTACGTCGGCACTTTTCTGAACCAGTAACTGATCTTTACGAATTTTTAGTCGCTGGCGGCTGACAACCAGCCCTCCAATCAACAGAAGCGTTAGAAAGCCAATAATGCTAATATTCCGAATAAGGGCCGTTTGTTCATTATCTTTCCGGAGCAGCTCAATTTCCGCCTGTTTCTTTTCCGATTGGTATTCGGCCTGAACGCGTGCAATCTTCTTGGCACTTTCCTCATTAAATATCGAATCTTTTAAAGCAGTCCACCTCAACTGAAAATCGTAGGCTTTGGTGAAATTGTCCGTTCTGGCATACGCCGTTGATAATCCTTTGTAGGCATGGACACGGTCTTTTTTGTTCCCCTGATTTTCCGAGAGCCGCCGGGCTTTTTCGTAAGACGTTAGGCTTTCAGCGTACCGGCCTGTTTGTAAATGGACATCCCCCAGCCCCAGATAGCCCATTAGTGAGTGCGAGTTGTATCCCAGCGGTTCGCCCAACTGAATAACGCGTTGAAAAGCCTTTCCTGCCTGTTCATACTGCCGGCGACTCAGGTACAATTCCCCCAGATTATTATCGCAGACGAGTATACCTACCGGTTCGTTCGTGGAAACAAACTGATTGCGGGCCTGGGTTGTATACGCAACGGATTTCGCATAATCGTTTTTCAACCGATAGATCTCACCGATATTGGTCAGAAGTCCTGCCCGGCTGCGCGCTGTTGTGCATGTACGGTAAGCCAGCCAGTAGTAGTGCAGGGCCTGATCATACTTATCCTGATCCTTAAAAAGGACGCCGATAAAATTGTACGTATTGGACACACCTTCCCGATCACCCAGCTTTTCACTTATTTTCAGTGATTTAAACAGGTAATCCATTGCCAGGGAAAAATTGCCCATGTTATGATAACACATGCTTAAATTGTGGTAAGTACTGCCACGTCCCTGATCCGATCCGGCCAGCTGAAAATAATGTAACGCCTTGTTGTATTGCTGAATCGCTTCCTGATGTTTTCCCTGCGACCAAAAATAGATACCCAGGCTTACGTAGCTTTTGGCCATACCCAGCGGATAATCCAGGCGTCGGGATAGTTGCAGCGCTTCGTCGGCATATTGCCTGGTCTTCTCCGGGTTTTTGCTCCAGTACAGGGATACAGCCTTATTGAGCGTTAGTACCCGATTTGTATCCTGACATGCCTGGCGTAACACCCCTTCGAGGCTATCCAGCTTGGTCCGTTGCGCAAAGACTGCTACGTTGAGTATACACCCAATAAGAAAAATAGAAAACGTGAGCGCGTATTTCATGAAAGAGGAAGATCCGGTTCGAGGAAACCCACGTCTAGCTTCTTCTAACGCCTATAAGGATGCAGCCGCAGGTACCTGCGAATCTGGGTCCGATTCACTGATTTTTTCTGGGCTATTGAGTAACTGACCGATTTAGTTAGTGTGTACCCGGTGCGGCTGAGTGGCTTGCAGGAAAGTAGAGCCAACCTCAAATTAAATGCCGAATACATAATAAGGGGGTAAGAGTGAATTCAACGTTTTCTGATTACTTATGCCGGCAAAAGATACATCTGAAAGTCTATAAAAGCTTCGATTGCGCCTGTATGATATAACTAAACCTTGTTTTTTTATAATTATATTAAATAAATCAACCTTGTTACAATAGCGCAAAAGCTTGTTACAATAGTGCTACGCCCCCCTGATTAGCCAATATACCTTTGCATCGTCTTCTTGATCAAGCGACAACGCGGAACATACCACTAGTTCGTTCACATAAACCAACCGTCCGACGAACTAGTCAAGGCGTTCTTTAGGTAAAGGGGGAAGCTGAAAACCCGAATAGAGTAAGCATAAACAACAAATTTCAATAACCCGCGTCAGCGGAACACACCATGAAAAAAGTATTGTTTCTCCTTAGCTTAGTATGGGCTACAACTGCCTGCCAACAACAAGATGTCAATCCGCTGTCACCTCAGCCATCAGCCGCAAACCCGATCAGCGCCACCAGTTCATCGGCCCGCTTAGGTATAGACATCGACCGGACGCAACCCATTCAGGTGCAACCCATCCAAATCTTGCCTTTCGGGACGGTCAATTACAGTGGAGAAGGCACCTCCGCTATGCAATTTCCCACACCGACCCGGGGGGTAATTGTTCTGTACTCAAAGTACATCAACAAGCAGCTTCCATGGTCTAACTCAGGCAAAATTGTGAAGCGGGTTGTTGCCTACCGCAAGAGCCTGGAACAGATGAACTACTATTTCCATCTGACAAGTTTTACGGGTGAATATAACGGGCCGCAACAGCCGGAAGTGACACCAGACAGAAACCAGTTGAACGCGGGTAATTCGTGGTATTTAAAAGTTCTGCCGGGCCAGCATGCCTTCTACTATCGCTATTACGACGCCAATAATGAACTGATCAGCGTGGGCCAGTTTCATAATCGCGATGTCAAACCGATGCAATTCGCTTACATCGGTGACTAACGGGTCGTTACTGATAAATACCCGCTACGTTTCCCCAACAGCCAGTCTGGCCAGACTGGCTGTTGGGGAAACCAAATTCAGTTTGTAAAAACCGTGTTCACTACGTTACTGAACGCCATCTCGACGAGGGTAAAATGACCAATCGCCCTGTAAAGCTGGACGTATATCAGCCCGGTAGTCTTGCCACTTTCCAGGCATGATTCACTTAATGGCTTACGGCTTAGTACAGATGATTTTATGAGTAGAAAAAAGCTTTTTAAATTCTGTTTCCATCTGTTGAGTTCTCGCGATGTACGGCACGGTTGGTTTCACATGGTTCCACCAGCCATAAGCCATTAATTCTACTTTCGCAATCTGTAATCGATTTGCGGAATTATAATTTTGCCGAAACACTTCGTCAAGCTTCTCAGGTAGCCCACTACTTTTTTTCTGTTCCTCATTCAATTGTTGCCAAGCCGTTAATAAAGCAGTTGTATCGCCCGATGTTAAGGCGTTTACGTAGTAAGACCCTACCGAATCGTAAATGCTAGTCCGTAGCAGTTCTGGATTCGCATACGCTCGAATAGCCAGTTTTTTGAGTACGTATTCCGATTTTATTGCTCGTATTCGTTGTTGTTTCAGCTGTTGCCAGTAAGGCACTTCGACAGGCGTGATTTTGTGAAGATGCGTGAGCATTCGCTCAAAGTCCCGACGGAGATTGTTTGTATCAAGTCTGGGTAATTCGTCGGGGGTAGCCGCCACTGCCGGTGCTTCCAGATACCAATTGTCCATCCAGAGGGCGTTCGTATGAGTTAGTTGCTGCTTCGTATACTGGCCAGGGTTGAATGTGCTCTGGTAGTCACATAATTCGGTAGCCCACGCGAAGACAGCCGTGCTGTTTAGATCAGTACGTTGTGCGCTTTCCGTTGAACAGGACATTGTAATCAGCAGGAACAGCAGAGAAAGAGTTCGTTTCATGGTAGGATGTGAATACGGCGTCAGCTGAGCCGACGCCGTGCAGGTTTCATTCTATAGGCACAACTGACGATTTGTGAGCATAAACCACCAGCGTTTGCTTACTTATTGGCCGAGTGGAGACAGGACGGGCGGAATGGTCACAAATTCAAACGGTACGGTGTCCAGATAAGCATTGGTAAGCCCATTGTAGCGATCCCGGTTTGCAATGAAGCCCTTGCTATCATATTTGTATTTATAGTATTCATTCGTGGTCAGTACGTTGTTGACGGCTACCTTCCTGCTGTAAAGCAATTGCTTACTGAACGATCCAAAGACGTTTAGGTAGGGCTCCATGTACGACTCGTTAATATCTGGATTAAGGCGCAGATCGTTATCGGACGCATAGTAATTGAAGGTTATCGTCTGCACTAATTTGCCTGAGGGATTATAGTACTTGATCTGGGATAGTGTCTGGTTTTCTCCATAAGTGAAGGCGTACTTTTCAAAGGAATCATAGGTGGCTGAACTGATCAAGCCGAGCTGACCCGTTTCGGGCTTGTAAGCTGCTGTATATTTTTGTTCAGAATAGACGGGTTGCTGCTGCTTATTTACCGTCTTAAAACCGATTAGTTTACGGGTCTCGAACGTAGTGGCCCGCCCACTGACATTCAAGTGGTAACGAACTTCATCTACCATCAGGCCGTTCCGGGAAGTTTTTACAGTACATCCTCCCGACGGGTAGCTATACTCAACGGTCGAGATTCCATCGGAAACGTTGACCAGCCGATTTTTTTCATCGTAGCTCAGCGTTCGGTTGCCATGCTTGATGAGTCGGTGTGGAATGGTAAGGGCTGGCAAGTCGCCGGCGGCTGAAGCTGCTCTTGCGCCAGCCGATGTTTTGGGTTCAATGGGTTCAACAGTCGTGTTCTTTTCGCAGGATGATAGGCTGATCGTTGTAGTTAAGGAAATGAGAATCAATGCGTGTTTCATTAGTACGTATTATTTATTAAAAAGTGAATGATGGGATAACATGTCAGGTCCTCCCGGAGGTGATTGACGGATCAAAGTTGAGGAGTGCACTCTACCCATTTCAAAAATTTTCCTACCAATCGCACGCCCAGATCAACGAATCGTAAGCAGAAGCGAATGAATAGCCTGAATGGGACTGCCATTGACCATGGAGGTTAATTGAGTTAAAAAGAATGGGGCTGAGGTGATTTCAAACGGGGTTGCTAAACGATTTATCGGCCTTTATGCGTCGTTTATTAAATGAAAACCGCCCTTCAATGGATCATCCTTGAATGGTAGTTTGGACCGAAGTTAGTTTTGAGTCGTAATCAATTAAACAACAAATACATATGACATTTGAACAAATTCGACTGGTTCGGAAAACCTTTCAACGTATTGCCAACGTAGCACCTGAAATTGTTGGAGGGGTGTTTTACCATCGCTTATTTGACGTAGCCCCCCAGGTACGTCCGCTGTTCAGCCGCAGATCGTTACCCGAGCAATCGCACAAGCTGATGACCATGCTCACCTACGTAGTGGACCACCTCAACAGTCTGGATAAAATCGTAGAAGAAGTATCGGCGCTGGCCCGTCGTCACCAGCAGTATGGGGTTCAGGAAGACTATTATGCCTACGTTGGTGAGTCGCTACTATGGACCCTCGAACAGGCACTAATGGACGACTGGACACCTAACGTCAGGGAAGCCTGGACAGCCTGTTATACGTTGCTTTCTGAAACAATGATCCACGCAACTCGTCCGTCAATAGGCGCCTTACGCCCCTCAGAACCTTATCCGCTTAGTTATGCACCCGGTTATTAAGATCATCTTCTACATTGCGCTGGGTGTTAATGGTTTAGTCAGCGCACTTTATTTTTTCGGGATGCTCTACTCCTTATTCTTTCCAAAGCTCCCCAATTCAGTCCCTGAAAACCTGGCATTCCTGCTTATTTCAGGAACAGCATTGGGCCTCCTGGGGTGGGCTTATCATCTAACAATTATACAGGCAAGGGTAGGAACGGGCTTTGGTATGCTGACACTAGCCTACCTGGCCTGGCCAATATTACTGGTTGTTGCGTTTATTTCCCTCCCCGTAACAAACTGGCGTTAACAGCCAACGAATCGTTCGGAGTACTATTTGTTTCTACTTTCCACTTAATCAAGTCTTTATTGCCGGAAAATTCTCTGGCTACGACGACACAACCATCACACCAACAATGCTACGTCTTCTGTTACTAATTGACACAATTGCGCTACTCATTGGAACATACAGTTTCACAAGCGGCCGTATTCCCGCAACCCCTTCGAATATATTTATAGCTGTGTTCGGCTTCGTTGGCATCAGCATGGTGATCGGTAGTTTGATCACTTTTCAAAATACGCGAACATGGATAGATCGTACCGACACAGTCACTGGCGAAGTGATTGATTACGAAAGTCATGCGTCGTACGATACCGAAAAAAACCGTACCACTACGTTCTACCATCCAACAGTTCATTTCCGGACGCATGGAGGGGAGGATGTTACGTTCACATCCTCAGTTGGCTCGTCGAAGCGCAGTCATTCCATTGGTGGCCAAATAGGCGTCCGCTACCTACCCAGCGACCCGGGGGATGCGCAGGTGGATGAGTTTATGAGTCTTTGGCTGGTACCGATTGTGCTGAGCGCTATTGGCCTGCCCATGTCGTTCGTTTCGCTAGGACTAGCCTTTTCTATTTTTAAAGTGTAAAATTCATAGGATGATTGTATGAAACAGAATCAGCAGGAACAGGCGCCGTCCTACGATTGGCGGGAACAGTATGAACAGGCTGCAGGGAAAGAACATAACCGCTACACTACGTTATCGGTTGCCGATATGCTCCAACGTATTGATCAAGGGGTGTATGGCGAGTACAACATGATTTGGCGTACTCTGGCCGAAGAAGCCACGCTGCAACAGGCTGGCTGGACGATGTTTCGGGTATTACAACGGAACGAGGTGGACTACCTTATCCGCTGTAACTGTGCCGAAGCCCTGCTCGAACTGCTGGGCCGCACCGACGTAATGCAGACGCTGGACGAAGCTGTTAAGCTAACCAGCGGTACACTCGTGGAACGAAGGCCCTACCTGACCGCTCTGCAGCAGGAACTAACAGAACGGCTTGGCGGAGAATCCACTTAGAAACTGGACAATCACTGCCGTCTGATACGCTGGCGATAACGTTTTAATCTAAAAGCGACCAAGTCTATCGATGTATCTATGAAGCAGACACATGAAGGCTCCTTCGTTATAATATGGAGGAAATAGTGAGACTATCCAATAAAAGGATAGTTGGTTTATAAAGTATTGAGTCAGAGACAGCTTAATGGCTGTCTTTTTGTGTACCAGGGAATGTCCATCAGAGGTTCCGTTCCTACAGGCTTCCTTTATTTTTCCTGGCTTTTATATAAAATATGAGCCCGGCCAAAAGAAAGGCTAATCCGAGTTTATCTTAACCTTGTTAACGGCCGTTGTATTGATGACTATTCCCCCTGCGCCCAGATCAAGTTGTACCTTGGTTAGCTCAGAGCCATGTTTTGGCTTTTCCGGAGCTAATGAGGCTTTGTAACTTTTAGAGCTAGTTCAAAATTTTACCGGATTGGTTTTACCCTGCAACTAAAATAACCAATGCTTGTCCTTAGTAGCCCTATCGTTTACAATAAACCAATGTAAGAAGGGGCTTGATTGAATAAAACAGCCGAAGTCGCCTACTAATCAACAACAGTACGTCAATAGTATGAATGCCGACACCATAGCAAAAGCCATTTGGATTACCCTCTTTCTCTTTGCAGCTCGTTTCGCCTACGCCCAACAAACCCTCCAGACAAAAATAGAAGAGTTGAAAAGCGATTACGACGTGCAGGATAGCATCCTGATAAAGACCCAGGATGGCGCAACCCTCTCGGTCATGATGGTCCGAAAAAAAGGAGTAAACCAACTCCAGCCCGTGGTCCTTCAATTTACCATCTATGTGCGCGATACAGGACGAGATATCAAATCACTGAAAGAATCGGCCGATAAGGGATACGTAGGTGTAATCGCCTACTCAAGAGGGAAACGATTCAGTACCAGCCATATATATCCTTACGAACATGAAGCCAACGATGCTTACGACGTCATTGAGTGGATCAGTAAACAACCTTGGTGCAATGGCAACGTTGGCATGTTCGGTGGTAGCTACAATGGCTTTTCGCAATGGGCAGCTTGTAAAAAACTACATCCGGCCCTTAAAACTATTGTACCGTATGTGGCCAACAGGCCGGGAATGGGATTACCCATGGAAAACAACATTTTTGTAAACCCTAATTATGAATGGTCGTTTTATGTAGGCAACAATAGATACCTGGATACACTTGTGGGGAATGATCGGAAACGCTACCGACAACTGATGTTCGACTGGTGGCGAAGTGGAGCGGCTTACAATAAAATGGATAGCCTCGATGGCAGACCCAACAAATGGTTTCAGCGCTGGATTAGTCATCCTAACTTCGATAGCTACTGGCAGGAAATGGCACCTTATAAACAGGACTTTGCCCGTATCGAAATTCCTATTCTCGCCTTTGACGGCTATTACAATGATTCCCAAAATTCAAGCCTCTATTATTTGAAAGAGCTACAGCAGTATAGCCCTAAAACACCTTGGTATCTGGTCATTGGTCCTTACGGACACTTTGGCACCCAGATCGGCGGAGAGCGAGTAATTAACGGCTATAGGGTAGATTCGGTAGCCTTGTTCGACATCAAGCAACTAACTTATCAGTGGCTTGATTATGTGTTAAAAAGCGGCCCCAAGCCGACTATGCTGAAAGATAAAATCAATTATGAAGTTATGGGCGGGAATGAATGGCGTAGCGCTCCTTCACTCGCTAAAATGAATAATGGATTCTTAACGTTTTACCTGACTGACAAAAAAACAAATGGCTTCTATTCGTTAAGCCCCAAAAAACCATTAACAACGGGTTATCTGAGCCAACAGGTCGATTTCGCTGACCGGCAAACCAGTAACAACAATTACTATCCATATCCCCTTGCGCGAAAGACAATTGACTCGAGCAATGGCTTTGTGTTTGTCAGCGAACCCCTAGCGCAACAACTGCTGGTCAATGGCTCCTTCCTGGGTCAACTGAGCATCAGCATCAATAAAAAAGATGTCGATCTTGGCCTAACGCTATATGAGTTAACACCGACGGGAGAATATTTTCATCTGTCCTATTACCTTGGTCGGGCGAGTTATGCAAAAGACATGACAAAACGATTCTTGTTGAGGCCGGGTGAACGAACGACTATTGATTTTTCGAATACGCACCTGGTCAGTAAACAGGTAAGCAAGGGAAGTCGGTTGGTGCTGGCCGTCAACGTCAATAAGAATCCATTTTCCCAGCTGAATTATGGCACAGGAAAAGAGGTCAGCACAGAAACTATATTAGATGCGAAAGAGCCGTTGCAACTAAAGTGGTACAACAGCAGCTACATCAAAGTGCCTGTTTGGCGATGAAGCACAGCGACTGTCTGTAAGGGCTTGCTTAAAAAATCCGGTCGATGTTCGATAAATTGTGAGAGTCTCGACTTAATTGAAGACTTTACCAGCTAATCACTTGTTAGTTCGCCATCTATTATTCTACAAATACGACAACACGTCTGAGTGAATAGTCGATTTTAATGCTTTGGTGACAATGAGAATGGGCGAGAAAAAATAAATAGTTTCTACAAACATAGATTGTTCGATAAGATATTGAATACATCCCTGTATTATACAGGCATGCAGCCAGGTCAATTCCAGGCTATTTCTAAATTAAAATCCTTTCAAGTCTTTCTCAAACTTTCTGATAATCTTTACGTTAGAGCAGTTGAAGCAATCAAGATTATGAAGCCAATTGTTGCTTCTTTGCTGAACATACAGATACTTGAAGGTAGTTTACTTACGGGTTTTGGCGTCGACCAGTCCAGCCGGCTGATTGATCTTGTGCAGCATTTTCAGCAACATCGGGAAGCAGAACCCGACTTGAATTTCTGGATTTTATGGTGATGCACTACGGTGCTAATTCTGACTATCAGAAGCATCACAACCATAGTCATCATAATCTGCCAGCCGTCTTTTCTTCGTCTTGAGTAAGAGCGGTTTGTGAGACGTAGTTAGAAAGGCTTAAACGAAGTAATCTCATACATGCATCCAATGGATTTATAATTCACTGAGTCTACAAAACGGCTTTACTGTTGAAGCATTTGGCAGGTCAGTTAAATCTAAGTAAGCCTAGGCGATGGTAAACAGTTTTTATCATTTCGCCCAGCGGCCACAAGAATTGATAGCAGGCTATCCAACTTCAAGACGTAATCATGGCGTCCACTTTTTTACCATATCGGTGGCCACCGTAGTGTGGCCCGGCCGCCGATCTGGGGTGGAAGTGTGTCTTCCAAACAGGACCGTTATCACCCAAGAGCACTCTAGTTACTCTCTCACTAAGCCAAACTTCTTGTTTTTGAAGTCAATTACTAAGATCCGGTCCAAAAAATAGCTGTTGCCAAAGCTGCCTATTACACCCGCTTCATCAAAAATGGGTTCGTGATAGTGGTAGGGATCAGGGTGGTAATAAATAACTTTAGGTGTAAGAACGGTGTTACCTAGCCGAACTTCAGATTGCATTCTGGCTCCATATATATCCGAATACTTGCCCCAGGTGGATACACGCTTGATGGTGTCGGTAATTGCCACAGGGTTATATTGAAGCACTAAAGCTACTTAACCGGGTCATTTAGTTTCTCATTAAAGAAGCCTACAGAATTGCTTCTTCGTCTCGGGTTGAAGCCTTTTAAGAGATAGCGCAAAAAATTGATTTGCATTAACCTGGGTTTTACCATCTTATAGAGAATTAAACTGTCTCGCAAAAAGAGGGTACAAATACAACCTCCTTTTTAGCAGAACAAAGACGGTCCTTAACGAAAAAAGTTGGCTCGGAAACTGGAGGGCGATTCGCCTGTTTTGGCCATAAACAGCCTACTGAAATACGCTGGGTCGTCATAGCCAAGTTCGTACGCAATTTCTTTAGCCGTTAGCGCCGTATGGACCAGTAGTCGTTTGGCTTCCAGGATGATCCGATTCTTGATCACCTCGTTGGGCTGGGGAAGCCGTAGCCGGTTGAATTTGTGGGTGATCGTTTTGGGGGCCATGCACAGCAAGTCTGCATAATCCGCTACGGTATGCTTCGATTTATAATGCGCTTCGACAAGGCGGGTAAACTGGCGAAAAAATTCCAGATCGCTTGGCTGATCGGTTATAGTGCCCGCCAAATGCTGTCGTTTCCAGGAGCGCGTCGCCCGGATCAGCAGTTGTTTAAGGTAAGTACGGACCATTTCCTCTAGTGAGCTGTCGCCCAGCTTGAACTCCTGGATCATTTCCTTAAAGAGGTAGTTTAGATAAGTGATTTCTTCGTCTGAAACCTCCACGTTGGGCATATTGCGAATGTTGTTGAATAATAGCCCGTCGCAGGCCACCTCCTGGTCATGAATTTGGATGCAATAAAAATCGCGGTTGTAGTAAATGAAATAGCCGTTTTCCAGGCCTACTTCTTCGATCTCCAGGTATTGATTGGGGCTGATAAAGAATAAAGTTGGCTGCACCGTGTGATAAACCGAAAAATCTACACGGAGCTTAAAGCCGGTCGGTAAATAGAAGATTTTAATGTATTGTTTGAAGTCAGGACCGTTAAGAGATGCCATCTCCTCCCTACTCACAGGAAGTAAACCGAGTGTCTTTACATGATTAGTGAAAACGGTGGCAGACATGGTTCGGTAGAGGTAAGGGTAGAAATGGTTAGACCGGCTGAAGAGGTAAAACGCACCTGTGGAGCCATGGGAATAGCCATGGCTTCACAAAATGCATCAGGAAGTTAGTTAGCTCCGGGCAAATTTTTCGAGTTCGGCGTTGAATTTATCTCTTTCCTCCAGGAAGAGACCATGACCACTCTTTTCAAATCGGATCAGATAAGAGCCTTTAATGCCTTTGTGCAACTGCTCCGACAAGCTAAAATCACATAATTTATCTTTTACACCGTGAAATAAGGCGACGGGAATGGTAATTTTTGACAACGCAGGACGTAGATCCAGGTCGCGCAGCGCCGTTATGGCTTGCGTAGTCGCGTAGGGCGATGCATCCAGGTTGATGCTTTCCAGCCAGTTGAGGGCTTCCGGGGATAGTCCGCCTTCCTGCCCTTCAAAGCCTTTGCCGAAACCGGCGATCAATTGCTGCCGATTCGTTTTAATTTGCTGAATTAAATCAGTTGCGCCCTGGTCGGATATGCCGTATGGATACCCGTCCCGTTGTTTCCACGATGGGCCGGTGGCACCGAACAAGGCTAGTTTGCTGATATGGGCAGCATTGTATTTCGTCACGTAGTGCAACGTGACGGCACTTCCCATCGAAAAGCCACCGAGTACGGCATTTTCAATGTTCAGTTTGTCCAGCACCACTTTAATGTCGTCGGAGAACGTATCGAAATCGTATTTTCCATAGGGCCGGTCTGATTTACCAAATCCCCGGAGCGAAATACCGATTACGCGGAAACCTTTGTCAACCAGATACTGGTATTGGTATTCATACATCGCATTGTTGAGCGGCCATCCGTGGATGAGCACCACGGGCTTCCCCTGACCCAAGTCGACTACGTGGAGTTTAACGTTTTTTTCTACTTCGATGTACTCCTGCCGTCCGGCGGATGCGGGCTGGCGCGTTTGGGCAACGAGTACTTGCGTTTGGATGAAGGTGACGATAAGTCCGATGGTCAATGCAATGGTTTTCATATCAACAGTACGTTTTTAGTTAAAAGGTAACCAACTAACCGTTAGCCAGTTGTCGTTGAATTCGACAGTGCAAAGTTGGCGGGAGAAACGGCGCGGGAGAATGGATAAAAAGCCAAGCGCCTTGTACATTTTTCCCGGCAGGCAAATTTACCTAGCGTAGAAGGTCGCTAATTGGGCTGCTCGCCGTCTGACCAGTACGTTTTTCATCGGCTCGTACCGGGCCAGTTCGATATCGGCTTTCGTCACAACCACGTAAAATGGCTGCTTCAACTTAGCCGTAAGGTGATAGATCGTCGCCAGTTCGGCAATGTCCTCAGACCATGCCGCCATTCCATACAAAGACGCAAAGGGCGTCTTCGCGAGCTTTCGATAAACCTCCGGCGCCCGGCTGATCGACAGGGGGCGACCGCTTCGAAAACGGGTTTGTTCCAGCAACGAATCCAGGTATCGGTTATCTGGCCTGTTCATCGTACGCCAGACACCGTTTGTAAACCGGGTGGGCTCAATGACTCCCTGAGGTTCGGAGGGACGGGGCGTAAGTTCGGTCACTGCGTCGACAATGTGGGTAGCCTCGTGCATCAGTACGTAGATAATGGCATCCAGATTGCCTCCTTCCACGCGTACGGAACAGGAAGCCGTATCCGAAGGCTCAAAACACGTAGCTTCTTTCCAGGTTGCCCATTCTGAGATCGTCTGATCCAGTAAGCCCGCCCGAAACGTAATATTGAACATCTTCGACAAACCGCCTGAATCAACGGGTGACGTTAACGCCGTGTTTGGCATATTATCCATAAAGCTGATGCTGTGCAGATGCTGCTTCAAGATACGCTGATGCAAAGGGGGCAACAGCGCAAACGCATGGCGCACCTTTTCGTTTTGAACGGGTGTCAACTGGTGGTTAACGGGCTTCATGCCAGCGTCACGAAACATATCGAAAACACTGGCCGGTGCAACTCGTATCCGTTGCGACGGGTCATTTTTGTCTGTGGCATCTAGCTTTTGCGCCAAAGCAGATGCTGCATAAAACACCATTGCTAAAACTAAAATAGCCCATTTACCTATCGATTTACCGGTCATATCGTGGTTCAATCGTAAAACTTGAGATGATTGAGCGGGAAGCTATGTTGAAATATAGGCGTTCCCCCGAAGTTATTCGGGCGAATTTACGCCCGCTACATTTACCCCGAAATCATTAATGAGCGGATGAGGGTACCATCCAGGTCCAGGTGATACTGCATAGGGGCAGGACTTCCGGGAAAAGTGCCTGTTACTTCAACGGTTAGTACAGCCTTTAAGCCCGTTTGCTGATAATCAATCGGTTTGGCCTGCATTTGATACTTTTCCGTTGCCTGCTGTATCCATTGTTTTATTGCGGCTTTGCCTGAATAGGTATGCCCTTCATCGGAAACGGTAGCGTTGTCCGTAAAATAGTCCGTAAATCCAGGGAAGTCCTGTTCGTTTTGTGCCTGCACAAACCCTTCGATCGTGGCGGGTAGTTTCATGGTTGAGTCTTTTCGATTTGATTAATGATGATTGTTTTCAAAAATGGGTGGCTATCAGTTTTTAAATCGTTGGGATTGTCCCTCCGTCAATAACGAATTCTGTTCCACTCAGGTAGTTCGCTCGCGGTGAGGCCAGGAATCCGACCAGTTCCGCGACCTCTTCTGGCTCTGCCGGTCGACCGGCCGGTATCCCACCTAAAGCATCCATAACGCTTTGGCGTGCCTCCTCAATAGAACTATTTGAACTCTGGGCGATCCGCTCCAAAAATCGTCCAACATTTTCCGTCATGATCCATCCTGGGGAAACGGTCAGTACCCGCACGCCTTTGGAAGTAACCTCTTTCGATAACCCCTTGCTGTAATTGATCAGCCCGGCCTTAGCTGCCGCATAGGGAAGCGTTGCGTCATATAAGGGAAGCCGCCCCTGGATGGACGCAATGTGAATAATCACGCCTTCACCGCGTTGGACCATACCCGGTAAAAAACCACGATCCAGCCGCACGGGGGCTAACAGATTCGTTTGAATCGTTGATTCCCAATCATTGTCAGACAGCACGGCAAACCCACCGCCTGGCGTTTCTGAACTCCCCATATTATTGATCAGGATATCCAGATGGCCAAACTCACGGAGTAGTTGGCCGACTACCTGCTGAGTTCCTTCCGGTTTGCTCAGATCAGCCGCGATAAAATGAAGACGATCGGTTTGCTCTTCCGGCTTATTTCTGGCGGTGATGATCACGGTTGCTCCTGCTTTCAACAGGCGATCGGCGATTGCTTTGCCTGCGCCTTTAGTACCTCCCGTTACCAGCGCGATCTTACCGGCCAGCTCATTTTCAAAATTGAAGTCCATACTGTAGCTTATTTGGTTAAGGCAAAATTCGGCAGTACGGTAGGGGCTGACAAGTACGGATTTACGATTCAGATAGGGATAAATTTATCCCTATCGAACAACTATAGGGATAGGGTTATATTTGCCGAATGTACGAACGAAAAACGATGCCCGACTTGCTGTGCGGTCTGGACTTAATTGGGGAAGTGCTGTATGGAAAATGGAAGATGCGGCTTTTATGGTTTATCCACCAGGGCTTTCAGCGTCCCAGCGAGTTACAACGAAAAATTCCGGGTGCCTCCCGCCGGGTGCTGACTATGCAGCTGAAGGAATTGGAAAGTCACGAGCTGGTGGCTAAGATAATTTACCCGGTCCTTCCGCCGAAAGTTGAATACTATCTCACTGACTTTGGCCAATCCCTTATTCCCTTAGTTGGTGCGATTGGCCAGTGGGGTGACCAGCATGAGGAGCGACTACGGACGCTTATTATAAAGAACAGGCAACCTTAGCATTTATGCCATGAGTTCAAGGTTGAGAAGCTACGAGCTTTCCGCAAAATCATAGCATAACGCCCAAATTAAGAAGCTGCTACATGAAGGATTCTTTATCTTATGCCGTTACGTTTACGTGAGAATAAGTAATTCGTGGCTACAAATTAAGGAATCCAACAACTCTCAACTCAAAGTATTACTGGCACAAAACCTTTACGTATTCCCTTTAGGGCGGCTACGCTGGTGACCAAACGGTATAGTGCTTTTCTTGCTTTTTTACAGAAACCTACAATCTAAATGGACGAGAACTGGCCAACGTGCGGGAGGCCCCCTTGCAGCGTGGATCGGCCTACATGCTTATAGATGATGACGATTTAATAACCACGATTCAGGATGCGAGCCGAAAAGGGTTTCGGAATCTGGCGAGTGTCATTGCACAGAACCAGAAACATACCATCCGCATTCCGATGCAGTTTATTGATCGTGAATCGTTGTAAAGCTTTTTGCCCGCCTGATTCATGCAACGACTTTTACTACTCCTGATTCCCTGGTAGCTTCACTGCCCTAGGCCGTTGAGCACAACACGTCGACGTCAAAACAATTCCGACGGCTGATCTCCTCGGAATCGGTTATTACGTTTAACAACCGATTCAGAAATTGGATTCGGTGAACATTCTACGCTTTGAATACCTCTACAACGGAGGGGCGCTGGTATCGGCCACTTCAATAACGATGGTTGGCAGGACGTTTTTTTACTGGCAATCAGGTTTCTTCCCGCTTGTATTTGAGTACAGGACAGGATAAAGAAAAATCCGCTGCATTTCCAGGACGTAACGGAATCAGCGGGCGTTACTATTGTTGACCTGAATCAGGACGGTTGGCAGGATATCTACGTCAGCGTAGCCGGTTACGACAAAGACACGACCAAGCGCGCTAATCTACTGTTTATTAACCAGACGAGAGAGAAAGGCGGCTCTGTTCGGTTTCGGGAGCAGGCTCGCGAATGTGGCCTAAACGATATAGGTTACAGCACCCAGACCGCCTTTTTCGACTACGCCCACGACGGTGACCTGGCGGCTTATGTATTAGAAGCTGTTCGAGTTAGGTTGCGTTTGAAACGAGAAAGCCGTCCCACTGAATGCTGACTAAAGTTTCCAGTAGCCTATGTATTCGCTTAGACCTTAATTGCCAAAGGGGGATAGCCAAAGTGTTCCTGAAATACCTTCGTAAAATACGACTGCGAATTATACCCAACCGCTTGAGCCACCTGGGCTACGTTGAACTCACCCGTTTGTAGCAGTTCGACCGCTTTGGCTAGCCGCACACTGTGAATAAACCGGGTAGTACTTTGGTTGGTCAAGGCGATTAGTTTCCGGTGAAGCTGGACGCGACTCATGCCTGCCTGTGCCGCCAGCCAGTCGGCCCCAACGGCCTCGTTAGTCAGGTGATCGAGGATAAGGTTTCGCAGCCGAGTCAGGAATCGCTCTTCCTTGCTCAGGCGTGGATCAGAAGTCGTCATCCCTAATTCACTCGATGATTGACTCGTGGTCAGTCGGCGTTGCCAATTCCAGCGGGTACGCAGGGAGTTACCGATACGTAGCTTCAGTTCTTCTAAACTGAAAGGCTTGTCAATGTAGTCGTCAGCGCCTGCGCCCAGCCCTTTCATACGGCTTGCATACGAAGCTTTGGCTGTCAGTAGGATGATCGGAATGTGACTGGTTCGTTCATCGTTCTTTAATCGCTCAACCAGTTCATATCCGTCCAGTTCAGGCATCATTACATCACTCACGATCAGGTCGGGCACGTCACGTAATGCCTGTTGGAGACCCATTCGGCCATTATCTGCCGTTACAACCCGGTAGGATGCTACCAAGTGACTGCTTACATAAGAACGGAGTTCATCGTTGTCTTCGATGATCAATAACAGGGGAAGATACGTATCGATTGGCTGATCCAAAACTTCCTCATCAGCCACCGATAAAAATGGATCGATGGCCATGGGTAGATCGACTGTGAAACAACTACCCTTACCCACGGTACTTTTCACCTGAACCGTGCCGCCCAGCCAGTTCGTTAATTCATGCACTAAAGCCAACCCGATTCCTGTGCCCGAATGCGTCCGGGTCAGTGAATTGTCGACCTGATAGAACCGCTCAAAAATGCGCGGTAACTGGTCGGCCGGAATGCCAATACCCGTATCGGATACCTGCAATAAAAGGTGATGATCAGCACTGATTCGAGCTTCGACACGTACCTGACCACCCGCGGGGGTAAATTTTAACGCGTTAGACAACAGGTTGTAGGTAATTTTCTCCAGTTTTTCGTCATCGAACCGGTACTGTCTGGAACTCGCTTCGTTAGGATCGGGTGGGACGGCATACGAGGCTCCGCTCCAGTCAAGGTCAATCTGTCGCTGCCGGGCCAGGTCCCTCAATTGGGTTGTTACCTGCGCGATAAAAGCAACCGGATCGCCCACACAATCCCGCCGGTCGAGCTTACCGGCATCCAGCCT
>NZ_JBMDWV010000213.1:0-32917 GCF_048594605.1 Spirosoma sp. | reverse complement strand
AACGACGTAGTGCTTCCCGTATGGCGGGCGATTGACTCAGCCCCAGCCGCAGGTTAACGATGTTTAATAACTGATCGTCGTCGGGAAACGGAATGTGATAAAATACACAGCGACGCAGAAAGGCATTGGGCAGGCTTTTTTCAAAGTTCGAGGTCATAATGACCAGCACCTGGGCGTCATTCTGTGCTTTTTTGAGTGAGAAATCAAGCTCCCGAATCCGAAATTCGCCCGATTCCATTTCATTCAGCAAGTCATTCGGAAATTCGCGGGGCGCTTTATCAACCTCATCAATCAGGACAACACTGCTACGTGGTTTGTCGGCCAGGCCAGCACAGCGGCCGAGCAATGGCTGAATGCGTGGCGTCTGCAAAGCCGAACTGCTACGTCCATGCGCCAGCACGCGGGCCCGTCCCAGGGCAGTAAAATCCATAAACGCACTCGTATCTGTAAGCTCCTTGCTCCGAAAATGACTAACGGCATCGTACGTATAAAACAGATCCGTAGCCGCCGAAGTCGACTTGGTAAAAAACTCAATCGGTTCGGGCAGGAAAGCCGCTTCGGCCTCTTGCGTCTGTTCGGCCAGTACGTGTGCTACGTGGCGGGCCAGCTGGGTTTTGCCCGTTCCCGGCTCACCACTCACCAGCAGGGGTTTATCCAGTGCGATAGCCAGCTCCACTGCCCGTTGCAGACGGCTATCCATCAAATAATTGGATGGTTTCAGATCGACAGGTATACGACGAAGGGTGAGTGGCATGGTTGAGGGATTAGGGTAGTATATTCAGTAAGGGTGTATCAGCCGTTTTTCGGCGAAGATTAAACCGACTGATAAATCCGCGAATCTGCTCCTGGACCTGCCGCATGGTCAGCTGGCACGGCGGATTGAGCGTATCGGGGAAGCAGAGTTCCTGAAGCGAATACACGATTTCATCATCGCTATCAATATAGGTACGTAGCCAGTTTTCAATATCGGTTTCAGACAGCATCGTCAGTTGGGGGGCCGTCAGTACGTTGACCGACTGCACCTGTTGCTGTAATACGTCGGGCATATCGATGACAATGAACCAGAAAACCCGAACGGCTCCCACTGTTACGCTCGCCTGGGAAAATTCTTTAAAAATTTCATCCAGAAACTGATAGCCACTCTGCCATTGCACCGCATTGCTCACTGGCGACAGTAAGGCCAGCGTAGACGTATCGTTCGCTTTCAGGCTTTCCAGCAGACCAGCCGGGTCAGCTGGTGGATTCGGTTCGTTGGGGATTAATCGGTCGCAGAGTTCATTCAGCAGTCGCCGGCGAAAATTAGCGTAGGAAGCATCCATGATAAACTCATGGTAGCTCACTGGCGTTGGCTCAGGCACACCCAGGTAATACTTGCTCAATCGCTCGACCAGGCTGCGCCCCAGGTTCGTTCGGTGGCCCTGAATCAGAAAAACGTTGAACGGCTGTTTTTTCCGGACCAGGTCATAAAAGTCATAGACCTGATTGGCGCGGTCACAAAAAATTTTACGGTCTTCGGGCAGTTCACCGTCGAAATCCACGCGCGGGTTACGAACCAGCGATTCCATAACCTGAAGCGCCAGATGATACTCCGACGTAAAGCCTTCCGGATGCGACAGCCGCAGACTACCCACTTCCGCTTTTAAGGCGTTGAGCTTCGCCTGCTTTTCGGACGGTGACGGCTGGCCCGGATCATCGGCATCAGGCGGGAAACGTCCGTCGCGGTTTTCGGCCTTGAACACCAGAATTACCTTGTTGAGCGCCTTAGCCTTCTGGTATTCCTGATGGGTAATGGATAAGTCCTGCCCGTCAATCACGTACCCATACCGATTGGCGAGAATAAGTATATAAATGTCGCAATCCGCTACGTCGCGCAGACACCGGTCGAGCGGCTGCGTGTCTTCGGCTGTGTAATATTCCATACCGACGACTTTGAAATTGGGCACTTTATGGAGCGACTCCATTACCGTTTTACGATACGGCCCCAGATCACGATACGTTGACGATATGTAAACTTTATAAAAGGACACGGCAGCGGATAAGAATATCCGCTTAAAGTAGCCGCATATGGGCTAATAATCAAGCATTAAGCCTGAGTTTTTAGAAAACGGTTGACGGTTACTCTACTTACCTGCGTATTCATACAGGAAATTGGCTTTTTCCATTTGTCGGGCCTACAGTTGAGACCATTACCTCAAAACTATACGATTGACATGATCCGTCTCCGTAAATTAATTCCACGAACTCCTACCCTTCCTTTTAGAGCCTTATGCCTTACTTCGATTTACATTGTCATCCTACCTTTAAATATTCGCTCACACACGCGACCGGTCAACCAGTAACGGCTATTGAAGAGCCAATCACAATTCAGTTTACTGGATTAGCCACGCGCTTTCGTGGCCTTGCGATGTGGGCGTTCGGCGAGCCGCTCGATTCACAAAGCTGTTTCGCACAGTTGTTCGAAGGAGGATCAAACCTAATTTCACATACGATTTATTCCCTTGAGAACGCGTATACGCGTTCGTCCATCATTAGCTTATTAGGTTGTGTTTCCAATACGCTTAACAAGGCGAAAATCGATGCGATCAGGAGTGGTGTATTTGGCTATCAGGCATTAGCTCAGGAACAAATCGATACGCTTATCGAGCTGGCTCAAAACAATACGTCTATTGGGGCTGGGGGTCGTCAACTTAAAGTCATCAACGATTTTTCGGAGTATGACCCAAATGATTCTGCTACGCTTCATGTCATTCTTAACTTTGAAGGTGGTCATTGCTTCTATAAAAATCAGCTCAACAGCGGTTCAACCGTCGAGCAGGAGATTATTGATAACCTGAAAGCGCTGAAGCAACGTGGTCTTCGTCCATTATACATTACGCTGGTACATCATGCGCAGAATGCTCTGGCCAATCATGCATTTGCCGTGCCGAGTCAGTGGGCGGGTCCGGGCACAAACACCGATACTGTAGGCGGATTCAACCCGACGGGTGCTGCGATCACATCCCTTGGACGCCGGTTCATCGATGTCGCGTTGTCGGAGCAGGACGGTCAGCCGATCTACATCGATATTAAGCACATGAGCCTGGGCAGTCGGATGGATTATTATGACCTACGAAAGCAGAAATACCCGAACATACCCATCATTGCGTCGCACATAGGCGTAACGGGGCTTTCCTGGAACGATACGCTCCATCGGGGTCAACCGATTGTTCGCTGGGTTCGCCAACGGCCAGACTACGTAGAGGTAAAATACAATGACATTATCAGTTTTCCGCAAACGATTCCTCAACCATCCCCTACGAATCCGCTTCCAGCTCCAACGTCTGTTGTTACGTTCAATCCCTGGTCCATCAATCTCTATGACGAAGACATTACCGAAATTCTGGCTTCCGATGGCCTGATCGGACTCTCACTGGATATTCGAATTTTAGGTATGGGTAATGATGGACAGGTAGCCCATGAGCATGAATCCGAACGACTCAGTCTTAATGAACAACTGTTCTCGGTTATGCGACACGGGAATAACGACTTTGACCACCTTCCTGACACAAGCATACAGGCTTCGTTAGCGCATATCGAATACCTCTGTAACAACCTGTTACACATTGTACGAGTTGGTCGGAAAACCATTGGCGAAAAAGTCTGGGATCACATCTGTCTGGGTTCCGATCTCGACGGGCTTATTGTTTCGATTGAATACAAAAACAATCATCACGTCGGTGCCAGTACAATTCCTGACCTACGGGATAAGTTGAAGCAAACTCTACCCAGGGTAGCTACAAAAATGGGTATGTCGCTCATCGTAGATGGAAGCCCCAAAGAGCCGTTTCTGGAACGGGTTCTGGATAAATTCATGATCGGCAACGCGCTTCGTTTTTTGAAAACGTACTATACGAAGCCCATTGTGGAAGCGCCCGAAAGCGACCTATAAACACTACGTCCATCCCAAATAACCGCCTGACATTCAGCTTGCTTTTTACAAATTAGGCCTTTATATTCGATTGGTATTTTCTAAACGCTTATAATCATGAACCTGTTACATCGTATTGAGCACTGGGGCGATACACATCACCCCGCCTGGACAGATGCCCTGCGGATAATGCTGGGAATTATTCTGGTGCTGAAAGGTATCAGTTTTATTAGCGACACCGCCTATCTTCATAATCTGGTGGGCGGATTACATTTTGACCTGTATTCCGTAATGGCCGTTCACTACGTAGCGTTTGCTCATTTAGTGGGTGGCTTTCTGATTGCTTTGGGCTGCCTGACTCGGCTGATGTGTATTCTGCAATTACCGATTCTGATAGCGGCTGTTTTCTTCGTCAACATTCGCCAAGGGTTTTCTGCTCTGAACTCTGAGCTTTGGTTATCGCTTATCGTGCTGTTGCTGTTAATGGCTTTTACGGTCATCGGTTCCGGCCGCTTTTCAATGGACGAATACGTAAAACAACACGCTCGCTAATACATAGACTATTTGGGGCATTCATAAAAATCGCCAGAGAGATTCTCTGGCGATTTTTATTTAATGTTTTTATACAGTGTGTTTACTGATCTACCAGGGTTCTACTGCTGAAAATAATCAATCTTATCGGCGTCCACATTATTGGTAAGTAGAACCTCCTGATCGCTACCCACTAAGACAATACCGCTGATACTTAACACCCCACTAGTGCTGCCAGCGTTCATTTGCCCACTCAGCCCGACCGAGAGCTGCTCACCCCCTGCGATAAGTTGGTTAGTGTTCAGAACATAATAATCCGGATCAGAATTATCGAGAGTCCAGGCGCTGTTCTGAACGGGTTTTCCTCCTACTAAGCTTAATCCGGTATCGAGGGCTAAATTGATTTTGGGATCTTTATTAATCCTGATCGTTACTGGTCCGCTTGTGGATACTGAATTTAGCTCAAACACATCCACCACTACACTAACTATCCGGGTATTGCTCAGGCTACTTAAACGAGCATAAAGAATTGGCGTCAGATCAGACGATAATTCGTAAGCACCCATATCGACAGTGCCGCCTTGTAAGCGTAGCATCCCCGCCAGATCATTAGCAGGACCGTTAGCTGTGGTATAGGCTAAATTATTACCCTTATTGACGGCTGGTGAACCAATTTTAAGCCTTAGGTCCGTATCGGAGACGAAAGGTGAAGTAGATGTAGTGAGATTGTGAGCGCCATCGATATAATTACTAACGCCAGGCTCCAGTAGCGAATAACTTACGGTAGGACTTTGACCAGCGAACGTATTACTACTTCCATTATTCCAAAGAATACAATTTGTCAGTTGTGCATTACCATTTTGAGTATACATTACCCGCCCCATTCCCCCAGTCATACTATTTATAAAACTACAGTTAATGAATTGGGGGCTACCACCATATTCATTGTAGACTGCCCCACCATTACCAAGACTAGCATGATTTCCCTCAAAGCTACAGTTAATAATTGTAGGATGACTTGTTCCAATATTATAAATCGCCCCTCCATTTATTGTAGCTGTGTTATTCAAAAAGCTGCAGTTGATTAGTAAAGGACTACTCTGCTCGTTATTTATTCCGCCACCGGAACCAGATCCCAAAAAGCTGCAAATATTCCCAATAAAGTTGCAGTTAATAAGTAAGGGATTACTACTTAAGTTATATATACCCCCACCACCGCTTTTACCGAAATTTTCAATAAAGTTACAGTTGGTTAGTATAGGATTGCTACTTACATTGTACAATCCTCCATATGCGTGTTCAGAAGAATTCCCAATAAAATTACAATTGGTCATGGCTGGATTGCTTGTACCGCCGTTCATAGCATTATTGTAAACGCCACCACCAATATTATTCATAAACGTACAGTTACGTATCGTAGGACTACAGATGCTACCATTACTCCCATTGTTATACAATCCTGAACCATAGTAATTATTCACGCGATTAGTGTTCCCCTCCGAAACGAAAAAGCCATCCAGCACCGCTGTATTCGTCAGGCTTAACGAAGCAGGATTATAAATAACGTGATTGGTGTTATCTGTGTTAATGCCTACAGTACCAATATCGCCCGATAGTGTCGTTGTATAACTATCCGGTCTTCGTTCGCTTAAAGCAGGATTGCCACTTGCAGGAAAGCCGCCATAGATAGTTACTCCGTTTTTCAGGTGAAAGCTGATGCTGCGATCCGTACCTACGGTGGGCTTATACGTACCAGCAGCTACCCAGACCTGCTCTACGTTAGCATCATCTATCATGGCCTGTAAATCTCCGGATGCGTTAACCCATGAACTACCATCGCCACTGCCTCCTGCCTTTACGTATCGGATGGATTGCGCCCCAGCAGACATAAAACTACTAATCAGCAAAAATAAACACCCAGCTATGGCAAGCTGGTAAACGCAGACACGAAAGATCTGTTGATTCCCATTAGAAATTCGGAATAAAGATGTTGACATGAAAGAATACACGGTGTAGGTGATGGAAATACTTGTCTGAATACTATGTGAATTTATTTAAGTAAATCCATTTATCGATAAAACTTATTTATTTAACTCGAGATCCACTACCCAACACTTACAAACAACAGATTCGTTGATGCGTTAATGGTTCGTAAATAAACCAATTAGCGTTATGGCAGACAAAACCTTAGAAAAAGTCGAAGAAGAGTACAAAGATCAGCGGATTACCGACAACCAGGATAATGGTACGGGTCACGGTCAGAAAGGAAACGGTCGTAGTTCAACATCGCACAAAAGTTCGTCGAAAGGTAACCACAGTGCGGGTGGGTCAACGGGTGGCAGCAAAAGTGGGCATAGTAAGTAACCCTAACCTGCTACGTCTATGAATTTATTTATCAAGTACTACGCCCCGCAAAGTAACGGTGGCAACAGTAGCAAGAATCAGAAAGAAGAAGGTCAGGCGGGTAAAGATGGCAGCCATCAGCGCTCAACCAAAAAGACGACCGAGAAAAGCGATCCCGACAAAGTCGGGCAAAGCAAGAAAAACGCAAACAGCGTAGATTAGAAACCAACAAGGCCCGTTACGTAACGGGCCTTGTTGGTTAAAATATATATCGAATTTCACACCAGGGAATCTCTTCAAGCACCAGTTGCTCACACACGTCAATCATTTTACGCTTCAGCTGGTGATTGTACCGAATATTCCAGCCACCGTACTGACTGACCTTACTCTCCTGTAATTCAGGCACCCAGAGCAATTCTTCAGCTTTTGGATTGATGGCCAGATTGGCCTGGTGCTGCCACTGGTTATGCGTCAGGAAAATTACCTCACATTTGAGCTGCTCCCGAACTTCGGGACGTAGCGCAGCATCGAGCTGGCGGAATAACTCACGATAGTCACTGCGCCATTGCTTACCGCCATAGACGATCACCGGCGAAAAATTAACGTGTACTTCGTAGCCCGCATCGTAGAAGTCGTTGATGGCCGCAATACGTTTCTCAATGTTGTCGGTTCGTACATCCACCAGCTTGCTTACGTGGGCCGGCATCAGCGTGAAACGAATACGTACCTTTCGCTGCGGATCGAATTTCAGCATGGCCGGATTGACAAACTTCGTGGCGAAGGTTGCCTTTGCGCGAGGGTGAGCGCGATAAAATTCAAATACCTGTCGGATGCCATCGGTCAGGCTATAATCGATGGAGATATCAGAATTGCAGCCAACGTCGTAAGTATAGAATTCCGGATCGGTCTGGTTGATTGCTTTCGGCCAGGGCAAACTCATTACGTGCCGGTCGACCGAAGCAATGTTTTCCTCTACGTTGGTGAAAAGCGTGATCGGATTTACATTTTTGTGCCGATCGACGTAGCAATACGCACAACCACCAAAGCAGCCGTTCGCCAGGCTCGGTGCAATGTAGTCGGCGCTACGTCCGCTCCACTTGATATCCTGCGTTTTTAGCCGTCCCAGCACCAATACGTCCGACTTGATCTTAAAGTGGTTCATACCAAGTTCCGGCAGCCGATTATGCTGTTTCACTTCGAGTGTCTCGGCTTCGGGAAATCGCGACAAAATGGACTCGCCCCTTCCGTTAAGCGCATCGGCCGTGTACAGAATCAGGGACGGATTAAAATCAGGCATAAACAGACGTTGAGGATACATTCAATAAACGTCTGGCAGAGGGTCTTAGTTCAATTTTCTCATTATACAACCTATTGATCAACAGCCTATTAATCAAAAATTCTGCCGTTTTTACACAGAACTCATCCCGATCAATTCCTTAATAAAATTAAGTAGCGTTTGTGTCGCGCCAAACGTTATTGTCAACTGCGCTGGAGTACTTCGTCGAGTTTGGCTTTGTAAATTCGGCCAATGGGCAGCTCTTCGTTGTTAATGCGGATGTACGTAGCACTGATGGCCTGAATGTGATCCAGCGATACGATAAACGATTTGTGTATGCGAACAAAACGGTCTGGCGGGAGCTTCTCTTCCAGATAACTGATTCGCAGATAAGAGACCAGCGGGCCCGATACGGTGTGAATCCGCACGTAATCTTTTAAACTCTCGATCCACAGAATATCATCCAGATCGAGCTTGACCATCTCTTTGTCTACCTTGAAATACTGGTAGTCTTTCGCTGCTCTGACGGGTTCCTGTGGTTCGGGCTGGGCAGACGTCGTTGGCATAAATCGATAAATTTTACCTACCGATTGCAGGAACCGCTCAAACGAAATCGGCTTGACCAGAAAATCCACTACGTCGAACTCATAGCTGTCGAGCGCATACTCCCGAAAGGCTGTTGTAAAGATCACTTTTGGCCGGTAACTCAACGGACGTAGCAGATCGAAGCCCGTCAGCCGTGGCATATGGACGTCCAGAAACAGTACGTCGACTGGATGCTGCTGAAGCGATAAGAGTGCCTGTGTCGGGCTGTTGGATAGCCCTGCCAATTGCAAATCGGGCAAGCGGCCAATATAGTCTTTCAGCAAGTCAGTGGCCAGCGGCTCATCATCCAGCACAAAACAACGTATCGCCATCGGATCAAGGAAAATCAGTTGAGGTTGAATTTCAGAACGGCCAGAAACTGACTGTCTTCGGGCAAGGTGACCAGCTCGTACTGACCGGGGAACAAAATATCCAACCGTTTTTTCAGATTCGTCAGCCCCAGTCCCGACATTTCCGGGTACGTTACGTGGTCAGGTACGGAGTTCTCCACCGAAAAAACGAGTCGGTTGCTGCTCCGCGACAAATGAAGCTGAATCCAGCAATCGGTTTCGGTTTGGGCAGCTCCGTGCTTGAAGGCATTCTCAACAAACGGCAACAAGAGCATGGGTGGAATCATCACATGGCTGAAGCTCGTCAGTTCACTAAAGTTTGTCTGCACATCAAGCCGTTTACCGTAGCGGATCTGTTCCAGCGCGATATAGTCGGTCAGGTAGTCAATTTCTTTGGTCACAGGCACCGTTGCCCGATGGCTTTCGTGCAGTTGGTAGCTGAGCAGTCCCGCCAGCCGTTGCAGTAAATGCGGCATCTGGGCGGGCTGATGCATCGACACCGAGATCAGGTTATTGAGCGTGTTGAACAGAAAATGTGGCTGCACCTGCGATTGGAGCAACCGGTATTCGGCTGCAAGTTTTTCCCGCCGATACGTATCGCTAAGCTGTTGCTGCTGAAGGGCATGCCGAACCAGGTCCATCGCGACGAACAATCCGACCACCAGATGCAACTGCATGGATTCGGCCAGAATTTTAGGCCAGTACAGATAAGGTCGACTCAAACCATCCTGGAAATAAATAGGGTAAAACCAGGTGTAATTGATGGCTCGCCGGATTAGCCCGAACACCAGAATGCCACTGCCCAAACTCAGCCAGAAGCCCGCCATTCGCCCCTTTAGTAAAAACTGACGCACCGTAACCAGCAGATGCCAGTAGCCCGCCACCAGCAGCAGCGGCATATTGATCGTTATGAACCACAGACTTTGCTCAAAATTATCCGAATAGGCGCCTGTATTCAGCCATTCGAATAGAAAATAGCCCCCCCAGAAAAGACCCTGCGGCCAGATTTGCCGGTAATACGTAAGCGCACCCAGGCGTGCCATCGCTGCTGATTAATTTCACAATACGAGGATAAAATTACACCGATTTCCGAATAAAAGCCGACCGTTTTGCTCAACAACGCCCATAGCCCTCCCAACGAAAGTTTTTTACGACAAACGACCGATTTTCTCGACAAACTGCGCTCAGAAGGTTCTTTGCGTCATGTAAAGGGTGGTAGCCACCGTTGGGCTAAAATAAAAAATACGTATCCGGGCGGGCAATTCCTTTGCAACAGAAATGTTACGTATCTCATCTTTCTACAAATCAGGCTACAGCTATGTTTCCTTACAAAATTTCGTCGCTTCGCTCTGCTACTCAACCTACTACGTTGGTGGTTAATTCACTGAAACGTTCGGCCGTGATCGGTCTTGTTACGTTGCTCGTGCTGATGCAGCCTGCCAAGGCTCAGACTGCTTCACCGGTTTCGGCCAATGCGCTTACTGCGTCTGGGTCGGGCGTTAAATCATCCGTACCCGATTCCTACAAAGTCCATGCGTATGTGAATCAGACGGGAAAACTTTATCTGATTGTCGACAATCCGGAAAATCTGCGGTATAAAATTCTGGTTGCCGATCAGAAGAACCGGGCAATTTATGAGGAGTTCACGAATCACAATCAATACCGTCGCCGACTGGATTTATCGGCGCTGCCCGAAAATTCGTATCAGGTCGTTGTACTGGTCAACAATACGTCCATCCGCTACAGCATAAAAAAGCAGGATAGCCAGTTCGCTTATTCTCTCCAGTCGCAATCAGCAACCGATCCGGCTATGGATGTTCCGCCCCGGCAGACCAGCATTCCCGCACAGGTCCCCATTACGCTCGACTGATATACAGGCCAGCTAACGTCCCCTATTTAGTTAAACCGTTTTGAAACAACAGATTAATAATGGCAACGAATCAACAGCTACTCAGCGGCTTAGCCGACATGCTAAAGGCGGTAGGACATCCGCTACGTATTCAAATCGTTGCGATTCTGACCAGGGAACGTATCGTCAGTATTCCTACGCTTCAGCGTTATCTGGGCGATGTTGATCCGTTCTTTATTTACGGTACGTTACGGTATATGCACAAAAAAAGCATTGTCAAAAAGCTGCGCAAAGGACGGGAAATTTATTACGGTTTATCCGATAAAGCCATCGTAGCCGGGTTTGATACGTTCTTTCAACGGCAATTTGATCTGACAACCCGGCCCGAACTCAAACCCGACCTGCCATTGTCACGCATCTCTGGTAAGACGGCGAACAACGTGGTGACGCGTTCAGGTAACTGATCATTGCTCACAGCCATTTTGTAATCTAAATCCGGCATGTCGGGAAACGGCCCTGAAAATTTCCCGACATGCCGGACCAGACGTAGTAGCCCGATCGTTACCCGAAAAGGAACTATGCACCCCGGCCGGTGTGTATCTAGATCAGGTATGAGGAATAAAATACGACGGCACTATCGAATTGCCCGATACGTGCTCTACCGGGAAACCATCCTGGAACCCATCGATCATGTCTGGACGTTTGCAGGCACCTTTATAGCCATTGCGTCGATTGGACTATTACAACAGGCTGAATTCACCCGAGAGGACAGTGTTTTTCTGATAGGCTCATTCGGTGCGTCTTGTGTGCTGATCTTCGGGGCCAGCAACAGTCCGTTGGCGCAGCCCCGAAACCTGATTGGCGGGCATCTGCTGGCATCCTTAATTGGCGTAGCGATTCATAAGCTATTTCCTGATCAGCTTTGGCTGGCCTCAGCGCTGGCAGTTTCGCTGTCGATTGTGGGTATGCAGATCACCAAAACCATGCATCCGCCGGGCGGAGCTACCGCACTGATTGCCAATATCGGTTCGGAAAAAATCACCAGTTTGGGCTTTACCTACATACTCACGCCAGTACTCTCGGGTGTAGCCATTCTGTTGCTTACGGCTCTTATTGTCAACAATATTCCTTCTGAACGAACCTACCCTGTTAAGCCGCTATCCTGGGCCAGGCTGTACAGAAAGCGAATCCGGTCGGGCAATCTGATCAACCGCGAATAAGCTACCCGCGCTACGTGTTACCAGTACATACCATTAAGTTCGACGCGGGTATTGGCCAGCTCGTCGGAAATGGGCAGATCACAGGCTAAATGGCGTACTCCATCAATGTCTACCACGCAGGTACCACAACTGCCCATACCGCTGCAAATCCCAAAACCGGGTACCGACAGGTAATCGGAAATAAGGCTCATCAGCGAATGGTACTGGTTACGGTGCGTTTGAACCGGCACTTCCCGCTGCTGATAGACAAGCGTAAATAAAATGGTATTTTTCTGAGTTTCCATCGGTATTCATTTGCCAGTCACTACGTCCAGCCTCAACCCGCTGTCTTATCAAATGTGATCGCACCTAGAACTGTGATCATTGCACCGCATTGGCAAAGTTATCGTCAAAAACAACCTTACCATTGGGTTTTGTGAAGCGAACAAAATCGACCGAACCCGTTCCTTCGAAGTCATAGCTGATGCCGACAATATCCGCAGCCTCTGATGGAATACGCCCTTCGTATGCTTTCTTGCCATTTACAAACACCTGGGCTTTTTTGTCCCGAACCTCGCAACGTACGTCGACCCACTGCGATAGATCAGCGCCAAAGCCCGACAGATCGTTGGTTTTAGACTCCGCAAAATATCCGGCCAGATAAAGGTTTAAATCCCCTACGCACCCTTTTGCCGACAATGGAATCGCGAAGTATTCATTTTTACAGAGAATCATCAGATTAACGCGCTGACAAACTGATGAACCCTGCTTGAAATCGTTTTTCACCCGGGTCTCTAACGTAAAATTGTCGCTCTGCAGCCCATTGAACTCCCGAACGTACCGATACTGAATGGTTGGCGGTTTGGGTTGCATCGGAATATTCTGTTGCTGAATCAGGGAGACGGGTACGCTTAATACACCGCCACGTATTGCCTCTTCAGACTTAAGGTAAACCGGCACAGGCTCCTGCTGTATGGCCACATACCACCCGTCCGACGGAATCATCAGGTTATGCTCCTGAACGATCTGCCTGCCAATGACCAGTTTAGCCCGAAAATAGCCCGGATAGTAATAAATGGAGGTGTGTTCATGCCCATCCTTGGGCACGAGCTGTCGGCGTCTAGGGTCCCACGATTGCTGAATAAAGACTGAATCAGTTGGCGAAGCTGTGGCATCGTAATGAAATACCACTGAATTCGGAATTCCTCTCGCTACGTATCGACTGCTGAACGAAAACATATCCGGCGAGAGTGGCCGATGGTTGACGTAGTTTAGAAAAAATATGGAACCGCCAATCAGCCCGACAAAAAGCCCGATACCCAGCCACCAGCGACGTAGTGCAGGCCGACGAACTGATTTCGGAACAGTAGCTATGCTTTCCGGAGCGATTTCCGGTGGTGCATACTGAGTGGGTGGTGTGTTTTTAAACTGCTGCCAGTTTGCGTATCCAACAAATTGAACCAACGTATTGAGCGTAGTTGTGGTCGGCGCCGATTCGTATTTTACCCGACCCCATACGCGCTTAAGCGTGGTTACGCTCAACGATACGCCCGTTAGTTCGGCAATACGTTCGCTGAGTTGTTCGAAGTCCTGGGTGGCCCACTCTTCGCCACTTCCCCACCCTACTTTTTCTTCGATCAGCCGCCGACACCGAGTCAGTTGTTGATCTTCCTGCTGGGTTACCATATCCGCTTTTATCAGCCCGTTACGGGTTTGTGCAAACTTGAATAGAAGTTGAACAGCCTTGAATCGCTAATCCATGTGTATAACGACAAGTTTGCTTCGCTTTGATCAAATGTACTGAAACAAACGATGAAAACTGGCTGACGTACCTGACTCTCCATTCGAATTTTCTAAACGTCTAAACTCACCAAACTCATTACTACATGAAATCAATCTGGTTGATCTTGTGGCTATTCGCCGGTCATTACGTGCTGGCACAATCCGCGATTCCTTTCGACGCTACGTATTGGGATATTGCCGGTAAACTGGAACGCGAAACCTTTCAGGGAAAAGACTGCATCCGCCTGACAGACGGCTCGATTTATCTGAAAGACAGCACCTTCCGAAACGGCGTTATTGAATTTGACATGACCCTTTCGAAAAATCGTTACTTTCCCGGCGTTGGTTTTCGCCTTCGGGATAAGGGAAACCTTGAACAAGTGTACTTACGGCCACATCAGCTAGGCAATCCCGACGCCATTCAGTACACGCCCGTTTTCAATGAACAGGCCTCCTGGCAACTTTACTACGGTGATGGTTATTCAACAGCCGTTACGTATCCGCTGGAGGAATGGGTACACCTGAAACTGGTTGTGCTGAACACGCGGGCGGAGGTATACATAGCTGATCAAACGAAACCCGCTCTGGTGATTCATCAACTCAAACGGACAGTACAAGCAGGACGTATCAGTCTGGATAATGGCGCTCCTGCTCCCACACGTTTTGCCAATTTTCAGTACACAAAAACCGATACGCCTACGTTACTGGGTACGTTCAAACCAGAAAAAGCGCCCAAATCGGGGACAATCCTGAACTGGCAGGTTTCCAGTACGTTCGACGAAAAGCGAGTGGCCAACAGCTTTACAATTCCGCAGGATCTGGCGAAGAACTTATCGTGGACGAATCTATCCGTCGAGAGTTCGGGGGTCGTCAATCTATCGCGCATCAGCAAACTGAGCGAAGGAAACAATACCGTTTTTGCTAAAGTAACGCTGACATCTGACAAACCCCAGATCAAGAAACTTCAGTTGGGTTTCAGCGATCGTGTTTGGGTGTACGTCAATGGAAAGCTGGTTTACGGCGGTCAGGATGCCTTTCTTTCCCGCGATTACCGATTTCTGGGTACCATCGGCTACTTCGACGACATTTATCTGGACCTGAAGAAAGGCAAAAATGAACTCTGGCTGGCCGTGTCTGAGACGTTTGGCGGCTGGGGAATTCAGGGCCTGTTTGCCGACCAGACGGGGCTTACGATTCAGCCTTAGCCAGATGGTTCATAAGCGTCTTACCTGATTGGCATTTCAATTTCGCGACGGCACGATTAAATGTGAGTGGCCATTTTAAGTATCTTTACCCCATGCGAAAACTACTAGCCACCTGGTCTTCCCTTTTCAGCCAGAGAGGATTTTGGGGATACCCTCCCATTTTGTGGGTTATCTGGGTAATAGCCATCATCATGCTGTTTTTTACTGTCAACATCATCGTTGCCGAACGTACCTTTAACTTTTAGCCATCCTTTTGCCTGCGGATTTCACTACGTTACAGTTAGAAGGTATCTACGTATAAAATACGTCGCCAACGCTACGTTTCCCCCATATTGGATTGCTTGACTGCAACGTAGTAAACGTTGTTTCGACTAGCCAGATTCGTCGTTGTTCGTCATAGTCTATCCTAACGATCCGTTCAACTCTCCGCCCAGCCTGATCCATTACAGAGGGTTGTTCGTCCGTTTCAATACGTCCCTGCACAAGCCGAACAACGCGGTCGGCTAATGCCTGAACATCCCCTTCGTGATGGCTAACCAATAGCGTTGTTGTTCCCCAGGATTGATGAAGATCGCGTACTACCTGACGTAGCATCTGGCTAGCCGGTGCATCCAGTGCCGCAAAAGGCTCATCGAGCAAAAGCAGTTTGGGTCGACGCACCAACGCACGCGCCAGCGCAACCCGCTGGCGCTGCCCACCCGACAAACGTATCGGTTTTTGATTCACGAACGTTTCCAGCCCCGTCGCTTCGATGAGTTGCTGCACAAGCGTCGGCTCATTTTGTGGGGCAGCGTACGTAATGTTTTCACGAACGGTCATATTCGGAAACAGCGCGGTATCCTGAAAAACATAGCCGATAGAACGTTTCTGAGGAGATAAATTAATACGTTGATATGTATCCAGCCATACCGAATCATCGATCACAATACGTCCCTGACGCGGTATTTCCAGCCCGGCCAGCAGACGTAGCACTGTGGTTTTGCCCGAACCAGAAGGACCAACCAAAGCCGTCAGGCTTCCGGATTCCAGGGCAAGCTTTACCTGTAGATCACGGGCTCCTTCTGTAAATAAGCGCGGCATAACGACATCGATCTCAATCATACCGTTACACGTTTGTTGATGATGTACACCAGCAGCAGAATCGCAAATGACAAGGCCAGCAACAAGGCCGCATAGGCATGAGCCGTTTGAAAATGAAGCAGTTCGACTTCGTCGTAAATTGCAATGGAGGCCACACGTGTTTCGCCCGGCAGGTTGCCGCCGATCATCAGCACCAAGCCAAATTCGCCAATGGTATGCGCAAACGTGAGAACAATACCTGACAATAACGCTGGTTTGCAATTGGGCAGCAGAACCCGCCAGAATGTTTTAAAGCGCGATTGTCCGAGCGTGTACGATGCCTCACGCCAGGAGACCGGCAGATTTTCCAGCCCGGCCTGGATAGGATGTACCATAAACGGCAGGCTGTACAACAACGAGGCTACCACCAAACCTTCGAAGGAAAAAACTAATTGCAGGTCCGCGATACGTAACAACCAGGCCCCAAAGCTACTCGTCGGACTGAAGGCCAGTAATAAATAAAAGCCAACGACGGAAGGCGGCAGCACCAGCGGCAGACTAATGACGGCTTCCACAACGGGTTTCAACCGAAACCGGCTCAGGGCCAGCCAACCAGCCAGCGGTACGCCAAGCATCAGCAGCAGGAGCGTCGTAACGCCCGCCAGGCGCAGTGTCAACCAGATAGGTTCCCAATCGATGGGCATAACAAAAACGATGAGTGATGAACGATGAGTTCGCTGACGCCAGCAGGTTTTGGACGCGTTAGTAATCTCATCACTACTTTGTTCGATAACCAAACTGCTGTAAAATACGGCGGGCATCCGGGCTATGCAAAAAGGAAAGAAATTGCCCGGCAGCTTTGGCCTGTGTGCTACGTTTCAGGATAACTACCCCCTGTGCAATGGGCGCGTAGCCAGTTTGGGGCAGATCGACCCAACGCCCGCGCTTGGTCAGCCCTGGATCGAGCACAACTGACTTCGCTGTAAAACCTATCTCCGCCGATCCCGACAATACGTATTGATTGACCTGAGAAATACTTTCGCCATACACAAGTTTGGGCTGCACCTGATCAAGCATTTTTTTGTGCTTCAAATAGGCAATGGCCGCTTCACCATACGGAGCCGTTGCGGGATTGGCTATAGCGACATGCCGTACCTTTGGATCGGACAATACCTTCAGGCTGGCATCTACAGGCAAGTCGCCATTCGTCCATAAAACCAGTGAACCGTATGCGTAAATAGCGGGCGCTGCCGTGGTTAAACCGCCTTTGTACAGCGTTTGCGGGTATTCCATATCAGCCGACAGGAAAACGTCGTACGGTGCGCCCTGCTGAATCTGCGTTGTCAGTTTACCGGAGGAGCTAACGATAGATTCGACGTCAATACCTGTTTTTTTCTGGAAAGCCGTTTTGAGCTGCTCCATCACAAACTGCGCATTGGCCGCCACCGCCACACGTAGTGGTTGCGCCAATACACTCAGGGGGAACAACAACAGGAAAAGAATTAGTTTTTTCATCAGCGTTCTATTTTTTTCATGTGCGGATTTGAAAACTGTGGATTCTGGATAAACGTACTATCCGTGAACAATCGCAAAAACGCAATCAGATCTTTTTTTTCACCGTTGGTCAAATGAAAGCCGTTTGTTTCGCCTGGCAGTTCGGGGCTGAGTGTCGGGCTATTTTGAATGTGTTCGCTGTAATGATCCAGTACGTCGATCAGCGTAGCCAGTCGGCCATCGTGCATATACGGCGCGGTAAGTTCAATGTTACGTAACGTCGGCACACGAAAACGCCCTTTATCCGAATCCAGCCCGGTAATTTCCTGCCGACCGGCATCTGCTGGTTTCTGATCCAGCCCGTTGTTGTGAAAAACTTCCTGATACAATTTCGGACCGCCATGACAGTGCGCGCAGTTTCCGCCCCGAACGTTACGTTCCATTGAGGGCGCCGAGTTGAAAAGCTGTAAGCCCCGTTGCTCAGCTTCGGTTAGCTGATAACTTCCCTGCAAATACCGATCGTAGCGGGAGTTGGCCGAAATCAGCGTACGTTCAAACTGTGCAAGAGCTTTTCCGATACGTCCATCGGTAATCGTATCCGAGCCAAAAACCTGCTTGAATAAGGTTGGATAGAGCGTTGTTTTCTGTAACCTTCGGGCAGCTTCGCCGGTTTTCGACCCCATTTCATCAGCATGGCCAAGCGGCACCAGCGCCTGTTCTTCCAGGCTATTTGCCCGACCATCCCAGAACAATTGCCGCACCCAGAGTAAATTCGCCAGCGACATACTGTTACGTTGCGTAAACTTTCCGCTTACGCCCACGCTACGTGCCAGGCCATCGGTAAAAGCACGTTCCTGCTGGTGACAACTCGCGCACGAAATGGTTTGGGACGAAGAAAGTTTGGGCTCGTAAAACAACATCCGCCCGAGGTAAACTCCTTCCTGCGTAGTCGGATTATCCGCCGGAATCGTAAATCGCCCCCCAAACGACGACGGATAACGTAGCGAATAAGGCCCGGTCGGCACAGGGTCGTCGGCCACTGTCCAGGCGCATACGCTGGCCAATATAATTCCGCCAGCAAGACCAATTATCCCGTTTCGCATGAGTTCTTCACTTGGCAAATCGCACGTCAATCGACTTCACTTCCCGAATCCAGCGGGCCGGTTTTTTCTCACCCGGCACTACCATCCGATAGGGACCAACGCCCTTCGCCAGCGGAGCGCCATCGACGCTATCAGCCAGTATAATGGTTCGTGTCGCAAACTCCGGATCAATTTCGGGTAAAGCGTATAAGACTTCGTACCCGTCTACTGCTTTGACAATCACGTATTTCGTCAGGTTTTCACCGCGCAGATCAGCCCCCAACGTAGCGCCCGCCTGTTTCAGCAGGTCAACAAGCGGTATGCCCGAGTATTTACGCTCTTTGCCATCGCGGTCTGTAGCCATTACGTCGGTATGGGGCATCGCTTTCAGTTCAGCAGCCTGTAACGTAAGCGGCTTCGTCACTTCGCCAGAAATGGAGATGGTCTGGGCACGGCTGGTCAGCGACAAAAGAACAAAGGAGATTACGCCAAAAAGCCAACAAGAATTGTATCTCATTTTCATAAATTACTGATAACTAAGTTGACAAAATAATTACGGCCTGGTTCGGGAAAGCCTTCGGCCAGCGCATAATTCCGGTCGAAGATGTTATTGATGCCCCCTTCCAGACTAACGTAGCGCTGCAACCGTACGGATACTTTTGCGTTCGCAACTACGAAACTGGCGGCCTGCGTACCATAGCTGGTACTGTATCGATCTGAGTTATACTCCACGCTTCCGATTAAGGCGATTCGACGGATAATCTGAGCCTGCGCATAAACAAGCACTTTATGATCGGGTACGTCTACGAATTTCAACTCCGGATTGCTCAGGTTCTCGCGGTGAATGTACGAATACTGCGCTCCCGTCTGAAACGCCATACTGACGGGTACGTTCAGCGATACGTCGCCCCCGTAGAATTCGGCCCGACCCGTATTCTGGAACTGATACACACCCGGCTGAACATTGTTCACCTGTTGAATCGCATCCGTTAAGCTGCTGTAGAACGCGCTGGCCTGTACCGCCAAAAATCGGCCGGGTCTGCCCAAGCTAATCTGCTCAGCATAAGCGGCTTCAACATGCAGTGCGGATTCGGCTTTCAAATCCGGGTTCGGAATGGCGGCCCCCATTCGGTACGAATACCGGTCTTTCACCGTAGCAAAGCGGGTTTTCTTCGCTACCGTCAGACTGAGCTGGCGCTGCGTGGCAGGACTATAAAACAGACCTATCTGGGCGTTCAGCGCATCGCTGTTATTTCCCGGAAACGATGAGATTGTTTTGGTTGCACTCTCGTAATTTTCCGCCCGTAAACTTTGCCGACTATTATAGCTGACTCCGGGAACAAGCGACCACCGATTACTCAGCGTCCACACCTCTTCAACACCTACCGATAGCGTTTGGTCAATGAAAGTACGTACTGGCTCACCCGCATTGTTTTCGCGGTGACGATCCTGTTTGTAATGAAACGACGCTTTCAGGTTGTGGGCGGTTGCCAGTCGGTTGTCATATTCGATCGAGCCGCCCTTGGTATCGTCGTTGTAATAGCTGTTGAACGAGGAACCCCGCGTTTGCGTCGTGTACGTATTGTTGTCGAAAGCGCTCAGCAGGTTTTTGAACTTGTCGTAAAACAGGCGAACTTTCAGATAGCTACTGGACGAAAGGGCCGTTCGGGAAATGAAATACCAGCTTTCTTTATCCCAGTAAGGCCACTGCCAGAATCGGGCCACTTGCCGGGAATCGCTGCCGACATAAGGGGGTGTGCCTTTACTGCCGTGCTGGTTGATGTAACTGACGGTGTACTCATCCGTAGCATTGGGCGTGAAACCGACTTTCAGACTGTATTTCCGGTCGTTTCGGTACGCATTCGCCCGATCACCACCATCTTCCTGCGGCTGCGCTACAAAATCCGCCGATAACGGAAATGTCTCCTGCTTAAGTTGCGACGCTGAACCCTGGATATAAAACTTCCCAAGATTGGTGCCGATGTTAAGATTCAGGCGATGCCCCTGACCACTGAGCAGGCCAGCGCGTCCGTCAAATTCCAGTTTTTTCTGCGGCCGACGCGACACCAGATTGATGGCTCCACCTAACGTATTGGGTCCATACGTGACCGACGAAAACCCTTTCGCTACGTTCACTTCGGCCAGGTCAAACGTAGTAAATCGTCCTAAATCCACATACCCATCGTAGGGCACATACACCGGAATGCCATCGATAAAAACTGGCACTTGCCGCAGATCGAAACCGCGTACGTAGACCATCGTTTCGTTACGCGCGCCAACACTTGACAACGTAACGCCGGGCAACAGATTCAGGGCCCGCCCGACATCCAGCCGGTTGAACGCTTCGATGCGGCTGCTAAGCGCCGAGTTGATTGAATCGCTTCCTCGCCGTCCCAGCACGGTCACCTCACCCAGGCTAAATATCCGGCCTGCACCCGACGTATCAATTTGCTGTGCCAGAGACGATTGTAGTGTTGAACCCATTAACAAACCCGCTACCGCGGTCACGTGAGTAAATTTTAGCATGCAGTCGAGAAAGAGAAAGGCGTTATATTTTTACAAATATAACGTTGTCGGCGAAAGTTAGACGCAGTTAGTGGATTCTGAGTTGGCTTTGCTGTTTATCTTCGCCCGACGGCTTTCGCGACACTACGTTATGACGACCCTCCCCCACGAATCCCCTGCCCCGGATGCCCACAAACACTACTGGCGTGTGCAGAGTCTGTATCTGCTCGCTGGTATTGGGTTTTTAAGCCTGCTTATCTGGCTACCCAGAAACCAGGAATGGCTCACCGGAACGGTTGGCAGGTTCGATGAGCAGCGCCAGACCCTGGGCAAACAAACCGACGTAGCGACGCGCCGACAAAAAGGTTATGACGAGGTATACACCTACACCGAACTGATTAAGCAGCGCTGTCAGCCGAACGATTATTTTCTGATTCCTCCCCAACGCTACCTGATTCGAAATGCTTATGAGCAGGGGAAGAAAACCGGCTACAACTGGCTCTATCCGAGCGTATTGTATTACCATCTGGGCAAATCGGTCCATCTGCTCGAAATGACGGCTCCTGATTCGCTGCTGCAACGGGCGACGCACACGTTCTGGGTGTATGAGAACAAGATTTTTTTGCTGACGTTCAAGCCGCATAACCGCACGCTGGTCATGAATGAATTCAGAAAATACGATCCACATTTCTTTGCTTACACACCCGAACAGGCCAAAGCCTATTACAAGTCAACCCGATGAGTTTTTCTGTTTTCTTCGTCATTCTTACGCAGTTTATTACGGGTTTCGGGCTGATGACAAGGCTTCGGGTGGTTGCCAATGGGCTTAGTCTGACAGGCGTATCCATGCTCGCTGGTTTGGGAATCAGTTCTGTCTTGCCATTTGTGCTGCAATTTGCCCATGTTCCCATTTCGTTAGCGCCCGTGCAGACTGGCCTGGCGCTTCTGGCAATTGCTTCGCTTCTACTGCTACGTGGCCAGGTAACGTATCTACGGGACATATTCACCTGGAATCGGCTTTCACTACGTCTTTGTGAGCTTCCTTTCGTCGGATTCTGGGCGTATCTGCTATTTATCAGCGCCTGGAAATGCGCCTGGTTTCCAAATCTGCCGTTCGACATGATCGTTGGACCAGATCTGGTTGCTACGTTCGCTGTTCGGGAAAAAACGCTGGTTTCGTCGGTTTTTACGGAACATTTACCATCGGTGTCCGTCTTCAGCAACCAACCGTTCTATGCACCATTCACTGCCATGCAACAGATCCTTTATTTGCTGGCGGCCGATAGCATTGGCCCCTTTGCATTCGGGAAACTTTGGCTGACGATTCTGGTTATCGCCTTCGGGCTGTTTTTCTACGCCGAACTGCGTGCGCGAATTCATCCGCTGCTGGCTGGGCTGCTCGTTACGTTGCTGGCCTTTAGCCCTGAACTGTTCGCCTATACGTTTCTGGTCCAGACTGACTGGGCAAATGCCGCCTTTTTTGTTTCAGGCGTTCTATTGCTGCAACGCTATCTGGAATCGAGCAAACGCGGTACGTTCCTTGCCAGTACGTTATTTTTTGCCCTCGCCTGCTGGACACGTACCGAAACGATTTTCTTCATACCCATTGGTTGCCTGCTTATTTTTACCAGATCGCTACGTTCCTCACGACGTACGGCTATTCTTCAGACTGGGGTGTTGCTGGCCGCTTGTATGCTGCCGGTTGTTTTCTGGAATTATATTTTTTTACGCGGATACGTAGCGCTACCTGCCAATGCTCACCCTGGTACGTTTCATTTTGTCTCAGAAAACTACTTTAGCCAACTGCTGATCACCGTCGTAAAAATGAACACGCAGGTGGTTTTTGATGTCGATTACTGGAACTACGCCGTTTATGTATTTTTCGCGCTTACCCTACTGAATTTCATCTTTTTTCGCGATAAACAGGGCCTGCCGATCCTTGTCTGGATTCTGGGTATGTATGTACTGTTTTGCCTGCTCATTCTCCATGTTGACGGCGCAAACATTCCCTACACGTTCCGGCGGGGTTTCTTTAAGCTGCTACTGCTGATGCATGTTTACTTAGGCAGTACGTCTCTGCTCCAATGGCTGTCGGGCTGGTTATATAAATGGGAAGTGCCATCTGCCCGATTTGTGGAACGCTGATAATATACGTAAAAACTGTTTATACGGCGTTGCTAATTTCTGGGCTTCCGGTGGAGTGAACCAGAATTCAAGATTCGTTTTCACCTCACGTTTTCGTCTGTATTCAGAAGCTGAGTCTATAGCGGGAAGTTGCCCTAATAATGGGTAGAGAATCGACATAAGTGTTTTAATTAGATTTAGCCAGCTCAAATATGATCAAACGCAACTCCTTTGTCTTTTTTCTAGTACTTCTCTCGGTTGAAGTCGCGTTTACGCAGTCACGAAATAATGATTCAGAACGGCCACTACGTCTGTTCATGATTGGGAATAGTTTTTCACAAAATGCGTCGAAGTATCTGCCGGAGCTGAGCAAAGAAGGCGGTCACGCTCTGGTGATTGGACGCGCCGAAATTGGCGGCAGTTCATTGCAAAGGCACTGGGACCATGCCGAAGCCTCCGAACAGAATCCTGATGACCCGAAAGGCAAACCCTATGGCGGAAAATCGCTGAAAACGCTGCTGGCGGAGAGAACGTGGGACGTAGTAACCATCCAGCAGGCATCCATCCTTTCCGGCGATGTGGAAACGTATCGGCCTTACGCCCGGAAACTGTATGAGTACGTAAAAAAACTGCAGCCCAATGCTACGGTTGTTTTTCATGAAACCTGGGCATATCGTACCGATTCAAAGGATTTCAGCCGGATTACTCAGGGCGATTCGGCGAAGAATGCCCAACAAATGTGGGAGCATCTAAGAGCCGCTTACCACACGATTGCCGACGAATTATCGATTCCGATTATACCGAATGGGGATGCGTTCTGGCGTATCAACTCAAGTTCGAAATGGGCGTACAAGGCTGATAACCAGTTTGACCCTCGACAGGCAACATCGCCTTCACTACCCGACCAGACGCATTCGTTGCACGTGGGATATTGGTGGAATAAAGACAAACTGGCATTCGACTCTCACCATGCGAATGCTGCGGGCTGCTACCTGGGAGGGCTTGTCTGGTACAGTTTCCTGTTTGGCGAATCGCCCGTTAAATTAACGTATCGACCGGCAGAGGTCGACGCGGCTTTTGCCCGTCAATTAAAAAAAACAGCCTGGAAAACGGTGAAAAACGAGAAAAAGAAATATCGCTACGTAGTATCCCACTGACACTGCCAACTATTTCATCGCCTTCGCTATCACTCAGGCAAGCGGAACCATTGTTACGGGCACAATACGGCCTTATGAGCGGTTTTGGCGCACTACGTGGCCACTTCTCCGATGTCGGATTTCTTAGGAACTGGCGCTTAGGTACGGCAGGCTTACGACTGAATCAGCCTTTTAACTGAGCTTCAGGTTGATTAGGTAGACGCACAACGGGACAAGACCGAACGAAACAGCGACGAATAAGCCAACCCGTATGTAATTCAATTTTTTCCAGAGTGCTGTCCGTGGCCGTAAGTCGGCTTCCTGGTTCGTTACGTTGGCTACTTTCTGAAACTCCATAATCGCAGGAGCAAAATACAGGATTGTCCAAACCCGAACGGCGAAGTGAATGCCAAATAACACCAGAAGCACATTTCGGACACTTTCCAGCTGCCAGCAAAAAATGATGGCGAGGATAAAGGTGATTTCGTGAACCGAATGCAACGCTATCCAGAACGTCTTAAAATCAAGCCCGTATTTACCCTTGAACAGCTGCAGGGAATCTGGGGGTGAAGCTGTCCATTTAGGAACGATCACGGCAGTTTCGAACAGCTGGGCGCCATTCATCAAAAAATAAATTAGCGTAGTAATAAAGAGCCATGTTTCAGCTCTCGATACGTAATCAGCGGTTATCATGTTTATCGTGATTTAGCAGGTATTTATTCCGTATCTGTTGTCTGTAAGTTTCGGGTAACATCTTTCATGACGTCGATCGTTGAGAGCAGGTATTTTTCAATCAGTTTTCGTTCGTCGTTGGTGAATTGGGAAAGCAGGCGAATCATTTTTCCTTGCAGATCAGCGAAAATTTCCTCCAGCAGACTCATTGCCTGTTCAGTGTTTGGCACGATGATAATCTTCCGTCGGTCGGCGTCATCAAATTTCCGTTTGGCCAGATTCTTTCTTTCCAGGCGATCTATCAAGCCGGTAATGGCTCCGGTGGTCAACCCTGTCCGCTGGGCCAGTTCACCAGCCGTCATCGGTCCATTCTGAATCAATATTCCAAGATACTTATGATCGGTACCCGACAAACCGACCTTTTGAGCAATGGCTTCGTGCATCAAAATCGTGGTATTTGAAAACGAGCGCCCCAAATCACTTATCGACGAGATCGTTTCAGCATCCAATTGCTTGTTCATGGAAATTTACTCAATTTATCTTAGCTAGTAATTATTTTAGCGTCTAAGATAATTTCAATCAGACCTATTTCCAAATAAATTTTTAGCCTGTCTAACGTAACATATTACTTGATTGACTACGTAGTGTTACGTATTAGGTTGTCAACGTAATGCGAAGCCCCTGTCGTAACGTGTTATGAATCTCGGCGATTTGATCGGTGTAGTTGATCAGGTCTTCGATTTCAGCGGCTGGCGCATCGGAGATTACATTTGCTTTGTACGTAAAATTGAATCCGGGTTGTCCTTCAGTCCCAAACTCGCCCATAAATTCAACATTCACACCAGATACGTTGATAGTTCGCTTGCTGGCTTCCCGGTAAATATCGTTGCAAAAGCAGGTCGCTAACGAAAGCAGAAGGAGTTCACCTCCATTGATGGATGAGCCAAAACCGGATGGTTTCACTGGAATCTGTACCGTTTTGGCCGACTCATCGGTTTGTACGACGATTTCGTGCTGATTAAACTCGCTTTTTATTCGGGCCGACATTTTCATGGCAGTGAGGGTTTTGCTAGTAAGGTTAATATAGAATACAGGCCACAATCGCCTTATAAGTAGCTGATTTACAATAATTTCTCGACCAAGTCCTGCGTTTCCGTATCGATCATCAGAATGCCCTCATCCGTACTCTTCAGCTGCCCGATCAGTACACCATTGCTGTTCCAGATGGCTGAGTTTCCTGCGCTTTCGAAGGTATCGCAGTACCCTATGCAGTTCGCCATCAATACAGGTATTGAACACGTATTGGCGATGTTCGATAAGGTTTGCCCTGCATTCTCAACACCAGTCAGGGTTTTGGCTACGCTCGCTACATATACAGTCGCTCCCTGCTGAACAGCGTATGCCGAATGGCCGGGAATCGATAGTTCGTAGCAAATGGCCAGGGCAACTTTCTGCTTGCCTTTCGTCAAGAAAACGGGTTGATCTCCGGCAACAAAATAAGGAAATTCATCGGCGTGTAAATGTTGTTTGGAATACACCTGCCGTGGAGAATTCGGCTGAAAAATGAGCATACTGATTCGAATACCCGACTCGCTGACTGTCGGCATACCAGCGCCAATAGTTATTGTCTTCGCATCGCTAATCTTCTGAATATCTTCAAATCGGCTATCATCCTGATACGTTGCCAGTTTGCCTGCAAGCTCCGGTTCGTATCCCGTCAGGGATAGTTCGGAGAAAATAACCATACTGGCTCCAGCAGAAGCCGCCAGATCAATCAGCGCTGTGTGCTTTTCGATATTTCGCCGAATATCACCTCTGATCGGCCTTGTCTGAGCTACGGCTATTTTCATTGCATCAGCGGCTTTAGGATGATTGCATGTCGCTCAACCATTGCGGGTTGCTTTCCATTACCTTACCGTAGATAGGACAGTCGGCAGAATGGGCGCCGGGCAGGTAACCAATGCTCATCAAAAACTCATTCACAATTTCACCGCCCGTAAACCGAAACGTTTTTTTAAACAGTTTTACCCATTCAGCCTTTGTTTTGGGATGGTGTAATCTCAGCCACGCCAGAAATGAGCCATATTCCTCCTGCAGCTTCAGAATAGTTTTCGCGTTTTCGATAGCCGCATTAATTTTCAGACGATTACGAATAATTCCCGAATCGTTCATGAGCCGCTCACGATCGGCATCGGTATAGGCCGCTACGGTGTTCAGGTCAAAATTGTCGTATGCTTTCCGGAACGTAGCTTCTTTTTTCAGAATAGTTTCCCAGCTCAGACCAGCCTGATTGATTTCCAGCACCAGTCGGCAGAATAGTTCGTTGTCGTCGTGAATAGGAAAGCCATACAGGTGGTCATGATACGCTTTGTGTAAAGCTTTCCGCTCGTCAGGCATGAAGTCGATGGCGTGGCAGTAGGACATAAACAGAGTTTGTTTTCGGGCTAAAAATAAGGCATATAGCCGACGAAATCACGAACTGCGTTTCTTTGTGATGCTTACGTAACAACTATGAATTTCGAGACAATTGAGTATTTAAAAGATGGTATGTCCAGACAACGGGAAGCGTATAACGTATTGACCAGGCATGAGGTTATGACTAAGCTCCAGCCGTTTACACCGATTCTGGTAGGCACCATACCGATCAATATCGATATTGAAACCAGTGACCTCGATATTATTTGCTACTGGACCGACAGGTTGGCGTTTTACACAGCCGTAGTTGATTATTTTGGCAGCGAAAACGCGTTTAGTATTCGAGAATCGTCTAGGCCGGGCCAGGAAGTGGTGGTAGCCAATTTCAGCCTGAACAACGTTGCGATTGAAATCTTTGGCCAGAACATCCCAACCCGGCAGCAAATGGGTTATCGGCACATGCTCATTGAACACAAGCTGCTGACCGAACGTGGAGAATCCTTTCGGCAGGCGATTATTGACCTGAAGGAGCAGGGCTATAAAACCGAGCCCGCTTTTGGCCAATTACTCGGCCTTGGGGCTGACCCTTACATCGAATTGCTGGCTTATGAGTCGGCTGAAGAGCAACGGATCTGACTTACGACCACCGTTCATACGTAAGAAAAGGCGATGGGCAATGGGTTAAATCAGACGAAAATTTTCTTTTATACAGTAAGTACTAACAAAATTCGCAGCATTCATTCAATGAAGAGATTACTGTTCCTGTTCATCGTTACCGTTTCTGTGTCGGGAAGCCACGTAACGGCTCAAACGACACAAACCGTCGCCACCACCAACAGTACGTATGCCAATCCATTGCCGGTCCAGTTTGGCGATCCATACGTTTTATACACGCAGGGCCGATACTATATGTACGGTACGGGCGGTGGGGCTAACAAGGGATTTTCTGCCTATTCCTCAACAGACATGGTGAACTGGAAGCCGGAAGGACAGGTCTATTTTCACAACAATAAAAACGGATGGAGTGACCCAAACGCCAGTTGGGGCGGAGCTTACTGGGCGCCGGAAGTGTACGAGCGAAACGGAAAATTTTACCTGTTCTACAGCGCGCAGTGGAAAGTAAATCCAACGAAGGAAGTAGAAAATTTTCGGATTGGTGTAGCAGTTGCCGACAAGCCAACCGGCCCGTTCATTGATCTGACCGACAAACCCGTTTTTGATCCTGGCTACCCCATCATTGATGCCAATGTGTTTTTTGACAGCAACGGCAAAACCTATTTGTATTATTCACGTTGCTGCTACAAGCATGCGGTCGAAAGTGAAGTCGCTAACTTAGCCCGTCAGAAAGGGTGGTACAAGGAGATTGAAGAAAGCTGGGTATATGGGGTCGAACTCAAACCTGATTTTTCCGGTGTTATCGGGCAACCGCTATTATTGTTACGTCCGCCCGTTAGCCTGAGCGACAAGCAATCTGAATGGGAAAGCCGATCCGTTACTGCCCGCGAAGTAAACCGACGCTGGACGGAAGGCTCCGTTACGTTCAAAAAGGACAATACGTATTACATTATGTATTCAGCGAATCATTTTGGAGGGCAGTACTATGCCATTGGATACGCTACGTCCAGTTCGCCTTTAGGACCGTTTAAAAAAGCGGCTAATAATCCCGTATTACAGAAGAATACCGACCAGGGAGGTTCAGTGACGGGTACAGGCCATAACAGCATTGCCTACTCGCCAGACGGCAAAGAAATGTTTTGTGTTTACCACGCCCGAACCCAAAAAACCGGCGACGAACGCGTCGTTTGTATTGACCGTATGCAGGTAAATAACGGAATTCTAAAAATTTTGGGCCCTACCACTACGCCCCAAAAACTCCCTTCCGGCGTGAAAACGGCCGCTTCTACCAATTAATACGTGATTTGTAATAGTAGCCCGTTGCGAATATCAGGACGGGTAACGGGCAACTATTACGTATCATAACTGAACAACGGCAGTTGCTGAATTTCTTTACGCCTTAGCGATCATTCGGTCGAACACGGCCCGCTGCTCCTTCATCGATTGCACTTTATCAGCCGGGTTGGTGTGGCATTCGAGCAGTACCCAACCGTTGTAATTCATTTTTACCAGATTGTTCAGCAACGCCTGGTACGGATAGTCGGTCCTGTCCAGTTCGCGAACATGACACGTAGCGCCAAACCGATCTTTGACCAGATTGAAGTTGGATTCGAATCCTTTGCCGTTCAGATCCTGCGGGTTACAATTCCAGCAGATGGTAGCGTTCGGATGGCTCGCTACGTCCATGATCCGTTTGGTAATAGGTAGTTCCTGAGTTTCTTCGCCGTGTACTTCCAGTCGAATTTGCTGCCCCAGGTCAGCACCGAAGCGAGCCAGCTCATTCAGGGATTCGCCAATTTGGGTAATCGTTTTTTCGACGGGCACCTCTTTATGCAGCGCGTTGGGTTTCACCTTCACGCCCGTTCCACCCACGTCCGCGCTGAGCCGGATGAATTCTTTGGCCCGCTCAATGGAAGCTTTCAGCTGGTTTTGATCTACGTAATCAAACTGCTGGTTTGTGCCCAGTCCAACTAACTGAACCGGACTGTCGGAAAATCGCTTTTTGACCTCCTGACGTTGAGCTGCACTCAGATTAGGCATTACGTTATGTGCGTGCTCCACACGTAGCTCTACGCCCAGAATACCCGTATCGGCACAGTTTTTAATCAACGTTGGCAAATCCCAGTCTTTCCCCCATAGATACGTAACAAACCCCAGCTTGACGGCCGATTTTTCTCGTACTACGTCCGTTGCAAACGTAGCATCAGCAACGAGCGTCGCGCCCGCCAGTAAGGAAATCTTTTTCAGGAAGGTTTTTCTGTCGATATCAGTCATAGCCGTTGGAGTTGGTCGTTACCCGGCAGATTCAGGCACCAGGCTGTTCATCCGATAAAGTTCTTTCCTTCAAATTGTTACTTGCGCCTGGGCTTTTCAACTACGTAGCGAGCCTGCAGATGTTTTTAACGTATCACTGCGGTACGCTACGTTGACAATGAGCCGCATATCGCAAAAAAAAATTGCCTTGACGAAGTTCTCGTTTTATGTCCGACAGCACGTAACGCTCACTAATACACGGGCTAGCGTAGTTTAGAGGCATTTTCAGTAAAGCGTGTTTTTCATAAGTACGATTTAGTGATAATTTCAACTCTATTTTAGAACAAAGATTAATTGAGAGATGCACACTATTGAAGCGCATCGGACTTTTCAGGGAATAGTAGAAACCTATTTTTCTAACAACTGCTTTGACTAATTATCGAGCTACTGGCCTGGCTCTTTTACCTGTTAAACGAATGCTAAAAAACATAGCCATAAGCGACTTTCTCCGGTTGGATAAATCCATTCCACTGGCCGATGTACGCACCCCCGCCGAATTTGCGCAGGGGCATGTACCGGGCGCTTTCAATCTGCCTTTGTTCAGCAACGAAGAGCGCGTACAGGTCGGCACGACGTACAAACAGATCGGACGGGAAGAAGCTATTTTGCTGGGTTTCGACCTCACTGGCTCAAAGTGGTCGGGCTTCATCAGGCAGGCACTGGCGATGGCACCCGATAAAAAAATCGGTATGCATTGCTGGCGGGGTGGTATGCGCAGCGGGGCGATGGCCTGGGCGTTGGACCTGTATGGATTTGAGGTTTTTCTGATCGAAGGGGGCTACAAACAGTACCGTCGGTGGGTGCTGGACCAGTTTGAAACCTCTTACTCGCTATGCATTCTTGGCGGTATGACGGGTTCGGGCAAAACCAAACTTCTTCACCAGATCAGGACAATGGACGAACAGGTGCTCGACCTCGAAGATCTGGCTCAACACCAGGGCTCAGCATACGGCACCCTCAATAAACTCATTCAGCCAACTCAGGAGCAGTTCGAAAACAACCTGGCCGACCAGCTGAAAAAGTTGGATCGACACCGCAACGTATGGGTGGAAGATGAGAGCCTGAAAATTGGCAAATTGATCATTCCGAACCCGTTCTGGCGACAGATGCAGCAAGCTGTTCTGATTGATATGAAAGTCGATCAGGAAAGTCGTGTCCATGCGCTGGTTGACGAATACGGAAAGCTGGATAACGAATTTCTTATTGCCTGCACCGAACGTATTCAGAAGCGGCTGGGACCTTTACAAACAAAACAGGCCATTGCCGCCATTCAGGAAAACCGAATGGACGATTTTATCCGGCTAGTGCTGGTCTATTACGACAAAGCGTATCGGAATGCGCTAAGCAAACGACCGAATGACCACGTATTTACAATAGAACTAGGAGGTAACGACGTAACGTCTATCGCCCGTCAGCTAGTAACATTTTCTTCTACAATTTCAGCACCTGAACAGGCTACTTATGATGCCCTATACAACAGTTAAACTGACTCAATACTCACACGGCGCGGGCTGCGGATGCAAAATCAGCCCGGTTATCCTGGATAAAATTCTGCATAGCCCGCTGGCCGTACAAACCGATCCACGGCTGCTGGTTGGCAATGACAAACGTGACGACGCAGCGGTGCTTGATTTGGGTAACGGTACCGCCCTGATCTCGACAACCGATTTTTTTATGCCCATCGTCGACGACGCCTATGATTTCGGACGTATTGCATCGGCCAACGCGATCAGCGATGTCTATGCTATGGGTGGCAAACCGATTCTGGCCATCGCCATTTTGGGGTGGCCTATCGACAAGCTGCCGCCCGACGTAGCGCAGAAAGTACTCGAAGGATCAAGGGCCGTTTGTGCCGAAGCAGGAATTACGTTGGCCGGTGGGCACAGCATCGATTGTCCGGAACCCGTTTTCGGGCTGGCTGTCAATGGTCTGGTGAACGTTCCTCAGCTTAAGCAAAACTCAACTGCTACGGCTGGCTGCCGGTTGTATCTGACGAAAGCGCTGGGCGTAGGCATTTTATCGACGGCGCAGAAAAGAGGACTTTTACGGCCCTCCGACGCGGCTATCGCGTTACGTAGCATGATCACTCTCAATAAGCTGGGCGAAACCCTGGGGCAGTTGGCGAGCGTGAAAGCCATGACTGACGTAACGGGCTTTGGTTTGCTCGGCCACCTTTCCGAAATGTGCGAGGGAAGCGGTTTATCGGCCACCGTCGAGTTTGAAAACGTACCAGTCATTGACGGGCTGGATTATTACCTCGACCAACGTTGTTTTCCTGGTGGCACCCAACGAAACTGGGCCAGCTACGGCCATAAAATAGGTCCTCTAACAGACAAACAGAAATACATTCTGGCTGATCCACAGACGAGCGGAGGGTTACTGGTAGCAGTTTCTCCGGAGGGTGCAGAGGCTATCGAACAAATGCTGAACGAGCAGGGCTATCCGTTCCAGTGTCTGGGCCACCTAGAACCTCAG
>NZ_JBMDWV010000212.1:0-5614 GCF_048594605.1 Spirosoma sp. | reverse complement strand
GCTGAAGTAGAGGTTGTTGTGAAAGTGGGCAGTGTAAACGTTATCGTTACGCAGAAACGCAAGCCGTATCACGACGAAAAAGACTTCAAACGGTTAGGACTCAACGGCCGGACGGCAGATATTGTGGTAGTTAAAATCGGCTATCTCCAGCCTGAATTATACGAAATGCAGAAGGACTGGATCATGGCGCTTACTCCGGGGGGCGTCGATCAGGATTTATTTCGCCTACCCTATAAACGCATCCAGCGCCCCATGTTTCCCTTCGACAAGGACATGAAGACGCCGGATCTTTCGGCCAAGCTAGTGCCGCTATCAGGTACGGTAAAATGAAATCGCTTACTAAGCAGGCTGGTAATGTAACATCCAGTTGATTCCGTATTTGTCCTGAAGCGAACCGTAGTAGGCACCCCAGAACATGTCCTGCAAAGGCATCGATACGGTGCCTCCTTCGGAGAGTTCATTGAAAAGCCGATCGGTTTCTTCGCGGGTTTGGGGCTCCAGATTGATATGCATGTTGTTGCCATACGTTAGCGTAAAGCCCATGCTTTCGGGCGCATCCGTTGCCATCAGTACGTGTCCGCCCATGATGGTAAGTTCGATATGAATAATGAGTTTTTTGTCCGCTTCGCTCATCGCAGGCGCTCCATCGGGCGCAGCAATATCGCCAAAGCGCTGAAGTCCCCGGCCCGTAAATTCGCCCTTGAAAACGGTTTTATAAAAGCTGAATGCTTCTTCCGTTTTCCCGGGAAAGTTCAGATACGTAGTGACACGTGCCCGATTGCTGGTTTTGTTCTGTTTCCGCAAATCAAATTGAGCGCTCAGGTACAGATCCAGATTTTCCAGTCCGGCCGTAAACCCTTCTTTGAAGCCCATAGCAACAGTCTGTTCCAAATCGGCGAGTTTGTCGTACGTAATGACGATATCGACGAGGGTCGTATCACCCTTTTCGGTAAAGGTGTTCTGCCACAACGTGCGGGGTAGACTTGTGTTGAGGGTTCCGTTTTCGTCGCAAAACCCATCTAGTGCCGAGAAGCTTTTCAGTGGCTCAATCGTTTTATAATCAGCTTTTGACCAATGTTCTTCTCCATTTGGGCCAACCATTTCGTAGAGCCACGATCCTCCGGGTCTGAAATCCATTGATTTGGTTCGTGCCTGCCAGGGTTTTGGCGCCCACCACTGATCGAGCAGTTCGCTCTGTGTCCAGGCCGACCACACCATCGGGAGCGGAGCATCAAATTCGCGTGCTACGTTGATCCGTTTGTTTTCCTTATCAACCACAAAGTTCATTAGAATGGCCTTGTTCATTTCTGTTCTGTTTTGAGTTTAGCTAATACGTCGTCTAATTGATTAAAGCGTTTTTCTACCAGGTCTCTGAATTGCTTAAGCCAGATTTCAACCTGCTGCATTTTGTCGGGATTTACGTGGTAATAAATTTCCCTGCCCTGCTGATGCTGCGTCAGAAGTTCTGATTCAAGCAGCACATGGATGTGTTTCGAAATTGCCTGACGGCTTGTCGTGAAATGCTCCGCAATTGCATTGGGCGTCATCGCCTGCACTGCGATTAAAACCAGAATAGCTCGTCTTGTAGGGTCGGCTATCGCCTGAAAAACGTCCCGTTTCATAAAAGCACAGATTATTTGCAACCATTGAGTTGCAAATATACGCGCAACTATTCGGTTGCGCAACTGTGCCAATATAAGTTAAGCTGTTACTGATAGAAGATAGACGTGGATTTAGTGGGCATGAAGTTGCTGAACCATTTATCAGCTTCGCCTATAATGTATCTGCTAACCTATATTAACGATACGTTAGTCACCTATTTTACGGCATAAAACTACCGTTTAGTTAATAAATAGAAAAAATAGTGTCTTTTATGGACTTTTAAAGTCTATAGTTTCACACTTAAGCAGCCTAGACTAGGCCTTAAAGATGGTTTAGTACTTACACGATCCATTTTGTTTGCGATTCTACCCATCAGGTATAGTATGACAAAGGGATATGACAGACTGAACAAAAAATACTATCCATACAACGCATCAAATAATCATGGCACTTACTACGTGCCGGCACGTAGTAAAACAAGAAAGCCAGGTCGCATAACAACCAGGCTTTCCGATTCTATCCACACCATATTAGCCAATATAGACCATGTCTACATTAGCTAATGAAAGCAGTTTCCTGCTTTCTGGATTGGTAACAAACTGTAGACAAAGTTTGTTGCTGAATTAACACCAATCTCATATTCTGTATGATGTAAAGGACAGCACCGCTTTATCCTTTTCGTTACGCAGGGTATGAGATTGCTGTTATCTGGGCTACTGCGAACCTCCACAGAAGGAATAATCAAGTAGCCCGAAACGGAAGACAGTCAGCAAGCTATACCATCCAGCCTGCTCAATAGTCGAGCGATAAATCCAGCAAGACACCTAATGAGAGGCATAATCTGCCAAACATCGGCTAAATCCGACTGTTCATCGAAAAGAAAGCTAAATGCCGTAACGAGCCCGTAGATTTGTTCTACCCACCGTAACAGAGCAGGGTAAAAAACTACGTTTTTTATTATTGAGTTTGTAGTCAGGAAAGCAACTTGCCAGAGAAAAGGCGAGTTGCTTTTTTATTAGCAGCACGCTATCAATACATTAAGGAGATCGCTTATACCTCCCCTCCTTTCTAACCTAATGAATTCTATATCGGAATTGCCAACCTTAACCGATAATTCACTAGCTAACGATCGACTCCATAAACCAATCGTGTTTCCGAAGCAGCTTATCAACTTCCAGCCAATCGACAAACGGACGCTTGCTGATTGACTCATCCTGGGTTAATGGACACCCCAGGGCAGCGTCATCAATATAGACGTTAGCGTAGCATTTATTGCTACCTGTCCAACGAGCCTGGGTTGGGTTGGTCTGAACTCCATAAAGAGGTATGTCACGTTCGGCAAACCAGCTAACCGCCTGATCTAAATATTGACCATGCCGCATGGTGAACAACACAATGCCCGCCCCAGCCGCTACCATCTCTTTTAGTACGTCTACAGCATGCGGACAGTCTTTACCAACTTTAGGAAATTCGTGGGTAACACAAGTACCGTCGAAGTCTACGGCTACCACAAAGGATGGCTGGGTAACTGGCCTTTCTTCGGATATTGTTTCCACTTTCCGACTTAGTAAGCCAGCGTTTTTTTGCGGATTCCGATACGTTTGGCGGTATTTAAGGTCATTTTTAAATTTAGCAACAACCTTATTTAGTGTGGATGAATTTACTGGCATGGCCTGGTTGTAAATTTTTTGTTTACAATTTAAGCATAAATACCCATAAAATGATCAACCTTCGGAACTTCTTATTTAAGAACAAAAATAGTTATACCCTACAAAAACGGGGCAGGTCATTGCACGAATATTTTCCTATTTTCCAGCAAGATTTATACACATTTTTTACGTCCAGAACTGCATCGAGACTAAAAAATACGTGTTATCGTATTCATTGTTCTGGTAATCCGCAGAACGTGCAAACCTTTCGAACCGCGTTTCGTAATCTGATAGATGCTACCATCGGTGGCAAGGAATGAATTGTGGCTAGAAAGGTGTCGTTTCCGGTCAAATCGCCCTGGCATGCCTACTAACCCCAAAGCCGTGGATCGTCCTTATTCCAGGCACTACATCATCGAGTTATCTGATTGCCCGGCGAGTATTCCGCTGATTTATTTGATCACGACGGTTACCAACTCCGTTCCACCTTATCAAAATGAAAATCAACCTTTTCATTTTGATAAGGTTTTTGTCTCCCATCTTTTATAGCCTTAGACAGGCCACTACGTAGCTCGCTTATAATCAGATGCTTAACAAGAGATACGTTAGTTCAGTCAAGTTTGGACAACTTTTTGGCATAGTGTGAGAAACTAAAACAGTAATACTCGCACACTATGGGTACGCTTCTGCTTCTGATCGGTTCAGCACTTGGTTGCTTCGTAATTTTCTATAAAGCCATCGAGTGGTTCGAACGCATCTGATTTTAACACGACTGACCATGATTACTCTCGTTTTTATTATCGCGTTACTGGTTTTCGCCTACATGCTGTACGTACTGATTAAACCAGAAAAGTTTTAACCTATTTTTTACTCAAACAATGACAACCGAATGGATGGGCGTTCTGGTCATGTATGGACTGACGGTCCTGCTGGCAATTCCGCTAGGCAAGTATCTGGCCAAAGTATTTAAAGATGAACCAAACGCGTTCGATTTCATGAAGCCGCTGGAGCGGCTCATTTACCGACTGGGGGGCGTTGAACCAACCGCTGACCTCACCTGGAAACAAAATCTGGTGGCGCTGCTGACCATCAACCTGGTTTGGTTCGTGCTGGCATTCGTACTGCTCCTGTTTCAGGGTAGCTTGCCGCTAAACCCAGACGGGAATGCCTCGCAAACGCCCGATCTGGCGTTTAATACGGCCATTAGTTTTATGGTCAACTGCGACCTGCAACATTACTCGGGCGAATCAGGTGCTACGTATCTGACGCAGTTGGCCGTCATGATGTTTCTGATGTTCGTCTCTGCCGCAACGGGTATAGCGGCAGCGGTGCTCCTGTTCCGTTCGTTCATACCGCAGATGACTGAAACGGTTGGCAATTTCTATGTGCTTTTTACCAAGACAATTACCCGCTTGTTGTTGCCGGGTTCACTCGTTATCGCTTTACTTCTGGCCTTCAATGGAACCCCAGCTAGTTTCGACGGAAAGGATACGATCATTTCGATGCAAGGCGATACAGTAGGCGTATCACGAGGGCCGGCAGCGGGTATGATTGCCATTAAACACCTGGGCACCAATGGGGGGGGCTGGTTTGGCGCGAACTCGGCGCATCCGCTGGAGAACCCTAACTACCTGACTAATATGGTTGAAATGGTCGCTCAGATGATCATTCCAATTGCGATGATCTTCGCGCTAGGGTTCTTCATCAATCGGAAGCGATTTGCCTGGATGATTTACGGCGTAATGACCATCGGTTTCCTCCTTTTGGTTATTCCAACTCTTTTCAGCGAATTGGGGGGTAGCCCTGCCATCGCCCAGTTGGGTGTAAGCCAGCCAACGGGTGCCATGGAAGGCAAAGAGGTTCGGTTTGGTCCGCTCGCTTCGGCCTACTGGAGCATTGCAACGACAATTATCTCAACGGGTTCGGTCAACTCCATGCACGACTCCTCGATGGCCCTTTCTGGCGCCCTGGAACTGCTGGGCATGATGGTCAATGCCTTCTATGGAGGTGTTGGTGCTGGTCTTCTTAACTTCTATTTCTTCCTGATTATTGCCGTCTTCATTTCAGGTTTGATGGTGGGCCGAACGCCCGAACTGTTCGGCCGGAAAGTCGAAGCCCGGGAAATTAAGATTGCTTCGATTGTCGCCCTGCTGAGTGCGTTTCTGGTAAAAGGAGGCACGGCGCTGGCGGCCTGGATTTTTATGCAGCACGGCGATGCTGCCTGGGCGGTAAAACCTTCCGCCTGGCTGAATAATCCCGGTTTCCACGGCTTTACAGAAATGCTTTACGAAATGACCTCAGCCAATGCTAACAATGGTTCAGGCTTTGAGGGTCTGGGCGATAATAACTTCTTCTGGAACTAT
>NZ_JBMDWV010000211.1:0-17825 GCF_048594605.1 Spirosoma sp. | reverse complement strand
CACGTAAAATAATACAGACCAACATTATCGTAAGCGCCGGGGTCGCCGTCATTGTGCGCGCGGTAACGTTTGCCCGTAATCAGATCAGGGCGGCCATCGCCGGTAATGTCTGTCCATTCAAGGCAATGGTACTGCGAATTTTTATCATCAATCAGATGCTTGGCCCAGCTACGTTTGCCGCTGGCATCTTTTGTTTGTTCGTACCAGTGCAAACCATAACTATGTCCTTGACCCACAATCAGATCATTAAGTTTATCGCCATTCACGTCGGCCACAATGATAGGAACACTGGCAGTACCGAGCGAAAACTCCTTATGCAAAGTCCACGGACCTGCCGTACGATCCTGTGGCGCTTCGAGCCATCCCTCGCTAACGATCAAATCGCCACGACCGTCGCCATTTACATCCCCAAAGCCTAACCCATGATCCTGCGTTGGTGCTACGGTGATTTGCTTGAATTCGCCGGGCTTCATCAGTTTCACGTATTTGAGCGGGTGTTTAGGATTATTCGGTACAATGTCGAGCACGCCATCGCCGTCAACATCCCAGGCGCGCGTGGTTTCAACATTGCCTACTTTTCCGATTTCGTGCAGTGGCCAGGTCGCTTTCCCGTTACCCGGATTTTCGACCCAACGCAGTGTTTGATCGAACCAGCCCCCCGTCACAAAATCCATACGTCCATCAGCGTTAACGTCCAGCGGTATGGTCGAAAAATCATCGAAATACTGATCCTTACGAGGCTGATTTCCAATCAGATGCCGACGCCGAAAAAGTGGCCCCTCGTACCAGAAATCGCCAGAAACAATATCTAACGTATCGTTTTTATCAACATCGAAAACGCCTACCGATTCATAGCTTTCGGCCGCAACAAAATAGCGGCTAAAACGAAGAGTAGGCTCAGGAGCCGTCAGAGCGATTGAGATAACCAGTATAAAAAGACCGCTGATGATACGTAGCATAGGAATAGGGTTTTGGCGACAATGTAGAACTTTACCGCGAATTAACTTTCTTATTCTTACATAGCCGATCGGTTATTACAGTCGAAAAAATTCGCTTGCAAATGCATTACCAGCTACGCCCTTTCGTCGGATCAACAGCTGTAACGCGGTATATTTTTACCGTATCAATCGGAAATTTGGAATAAGCCCAGGCCGCTCCTCGTCCATAAAAGCAGTTATAGTAGCTGGTTGACACGAAATGCAGCCAACTCAGGGGTGATGCTACGTAGTTAACTTGCTGCAATTGTGCACCATCTGGAATTTTCTGCATCGAAATTCCCTGCGGTTTCACTAAATAGTCGCCCGGCTCAAACTGCATCGAATCAGCCTGCACTTCCCGAAACCCCGCTTTATTGGCATACCACTGCCAGCCCCAGTGCCCCGCCGTCCAGACTCGGCTATTTTTGGGAACCAAGGCAGCCGCTTCTTTTGCTTTCTGACGATAAAAATCCGCGAAAATCCAGTCGGAAATGGCCAGAACCAGCGTAATGGTAGCTGCAGCAAGAGTAACCTGTACGGCATTGACGAACGATATACTTTCGGCCCAGCGGCCTCCCAATAACAATACGGGTGGGATAATTAACAAAACGTGCCGGCTGGCGATAAAAGGTGCGAATAAAATTATGAACCCACCAATGGCCGCTATCCACGTAATCAGCAGTACGTCAGCAGAGTCGATCGCTTTCCCCGAACCAAAGCTATTCCGCCAAACACTGCCTAAAACGAACAGGATGATTATCAGACCGTTAATCAAAAACGCAGTCGATAAAATAACATTTGAGGTCAGAATAAAAAAATGATCTTTAGCCGTGGCAACGGTCAAAAAAATAAGCGATACCCCTACAATTGGAACGAGCAGGTTAGCGAGTTTGGAACGAGAAAAATAACCCGCCATAAATGCCAGCGAACACGGCGAAATAGCTCCCAGACACGTAACGAAGTCGCTCAGGTTTTTAAAGAATATAGTCAGCGTTTTCTGATTCTGGGGTCTGTTGACAATATGGATGCCCGAAAATTCTACGTAGTTCCAGAGCGACCAAAGTCCAAGAATTGCAACAGGAATAAACACTATGTACAACAGCCGATATTGCCTGCGCCACAGCACCATAACAAGCAAAACAACCAGTAAAGGGAGGTTCGTGTATTTGATCAAGAGACCCAAACTTAAAATAAGGCTGGCTTTCCAGTAACGAGCTGATTCTGAAGGAGGATTTGGTAGAAGTAAGTAATAAAGAAACCACAGATCAAGGCACAAAAGCGGCACATCCACCATTAGATTCTGATTGATCAGAAAAGCGGGACAGAAGGCTAGCAAAGCCGTGAGCAATACGCCATTTTTTAGCTGTAAGAGTCCGGTTATTTTGATGAAGGCGACTAAGGCAAGAAGCGTAAAAATGGACTGAAAAAGATGAAGTACGATTTCGCTGGTGCCAAATATGCTACTCACTAAAGCCAGCAGATAGAAGTACAAAGGAGGCTGATTGGCCATGTACATCGGCTCTTTATTCTCGGCCCAGTTGATAAGCCCTGACATGGGACGTAACGGATTCCCCTTGATCCAATTAGCGGCTTCCAGATGGAACGTATCATCGATGTGGTAGGCTTTGTTGAGATTGAGCAACGTAGCGACACAGTACAATAAACCGATGATCAGCCATTCTTTACGAGACATAGTTTATGGTTTAAAGAGGAATATCATATGCTAATCTGGTGGTGATCTTATTAAAATGCAAGAACAGATTAGCCATTTATCAGCCATAAAAAATCCCCAATGAGTGTCATCGGGGATTTTTTAGTAAGTAACTACGCATCGTAACTCAACACGGGCGACAGCCACTTTTCGATTTCTTCGACCGGCATATTTTTCCGATGCGCATAATCGATAACCTGATCTTTGTTGATTTTACCAACGGCAAAATATTTCGATTCGGGGTTTGAAAAGTAAAACCCGCTGACCGACGAAGCCGGATACATAGCGTAGCTTTCGGTCAATTCAATCCCGATTTTGTTCGCGTCTAGCAACTCAAACAGCGTGCCTTTTTCGGTATGATCCGGGCAGGCCGGGTAGCCCGGTGCCGGACGAATGCCCTGATATTCTTCCTTGATCAGTTGCTCGTTCGTGAATTTTTCGCTGGTAGCGTACGGCCAGAATTCGGTACGTACACGCTCGTGCATCCGCTCGGCAAAGGCCTCGGCCAGCCGGTCGGCAATGGCTTTCACCATGATACTGTTATAATCGTCGTGGTCTCGGTCGTATTTTTCCAGCAGCGCTTCGATGCCGATACCCGCCGTTACGGCAAAACCGCCAATGTAATCTTCACGGCCACTTTCGAGCGGAGCCACAAAATCCGACAGGCAGAAGTTTGGTAAGCCCGGTGCTTTCTGGTTCTGCTGACGCAGAAAATGCAGGACAGTTTTCGTATCGTAAATCAGCTCACCCGCTGGCGTAATGGCCGTTTGCGATTCTGCCCGACTGATTTTGTACTCAATATGCTGGTGCGATCCGTGCCGTTCGCAGGGAATTTCGCGCTTGTACTCCTCAAAATCATGAAGTAATACGTCATCGTCAGCTGAATTAGCTGGGTAGAAACCAACGACGGCTTTCGCTTTCAGAAGTTTACCGTCAATAATTTCCTGCAGCAGTTTGTTCGCATCATCGAACAACTGTTTGGCTTCTTTGCCAACAACCGCATCCTCAAAAATAGCGGGGTATTTGCCGCTCAGCTGCCACGTCTGGAAGAACGGGGTCCAGTCGATGTATTTCGCTAATTCGGCAATGTCATAATCCTCAAAATAGCGATTACCCAGAAACGTCGGTTTGGTCGGTTCAAAGTCTTTCCAATCAATCTGTGTCCGGTTTTCACGGGCTTTATCAATCGTTAAACTTGCTTTTTCCTGCCGACGGCGGGCGTGATCATCACGCAGTTTGACGTACTCAGCTTTGATATCGCGGAAGATTTCTTCCTTCGTTCCTTCCGTATCACTCACCAGACGACCTGCCACGGGTACGCTTCGGCTGGCATCCAGTACGTGGATAACCGGCCCCGAATAGTGCGGGTCAATTTTGACGGCGGTATGCATTCGCGACGTAGTGGCCCCGCCAATGAGCAAGGGCGTTTTAAAACCCTGCCGTTCCATTTCTTTGGCTACGCCAACCATTTCATCGAGCGAAGGCGTAATCAGACCGCTCAGACCGATAATATCGACATTATGTTCACGAGCGGCATCCAGAATTTTCTGAGTGGGTACCATCACACCGAGGTCGATTATTTCGTAATTATTACAGCCCAACACTACGCCAACAATGTTTTTGCCAATATCGTGAACGTCGCCTTTGACCGTTGCCAGCAGAATTTTTCCTGCCGATGAAGAGCCTTCGCCCGACTTTTCGGCTTCGATAAACGGCGTCAGATACGCCACGGCTTTTTTCATTACCCGCGCCGATTTCACAACTTGCGGCAAAAACATCTTACCCGCGCCAAACAGGTCGCCCACTACGTTCATGCCATCCATCAACGGCCCTTCAATCACGTGCAGCGGCCGCTCAACCTGCTGGCGGATTTCCTCTACGTCCTGATCGATATAATCCGTAATACCTTTAACCAGGGCGTATTTGAGTCGTTCACGAACGGGTTCGTTTCGCCAGCTTTCGTCCTGTACAACGGCTTTGCCTTTCGCTTTGACGGTTTCAGCAAATTCAACCAATCGTTCGGTAGCATCTTCCCGACGGTTGAGCAGTACGTCTTCGCAGCGCTCCAGCAACTCTTTCGGAATATTATCGTATACTTCCAATTGCCCGGCGTTCACAATACCCATATCCATACCCGCGTGGATTGCGTGGTAAAGAAAGGCCGAGTGCATGGCTTCGCGCACGACATCGTTGCCACGAAAACTGAACGAAATGTTTGATACGCCACCGCTAACTTTTGCTAATGGCAGGTTTTCCTTAATCCAGCGCGTCGCGTTAATGAAGTCGACAGCGTAGTTATTATGTTCTTCAATGCCTGTCGCGACAGTCAGAATATTCGGGTCGAAAATGATATCCTGCGGAGCAAACTCAACTTTATCAACCAGAATCCGATACGCCCGTTCGCAGATTTCAATACGTCGCTCGTAAGAATCGGCCTGACCGGTTTCGTCAAAGGCCATCACTACCGCAGCAGCACCGTACCGTTTTACCAGTCTAGCCCGTTCGATAAAGGCCTCTTCGCCTTCTTTAAGCGAAATCGAGTTCACAATGGCCTTTCCCTGCACGCACTTCAGACCGGCTTCAATGACTTCCCACTTCGAGGAATCGACCATGATGGGCACGCGGGCAATGTCGGGTTCCGATGCAATCAGGTTCAGGAACGTCGTCATGGCTTCAACAGAATCGAGCATTCCTTCGTCCATGTTCACGTCGATCACCTGCGCTCCACCTTCCACCTGTCCCCGCGCGATGCTAAGAGCTTCGTCGTAGTTGCCTTCTTTAATGAGCCGGGCAAATTTTTTCGAACCCGTTACGTTAGTACGTTCTCCTACGTTCAGGAAGTTGGTTTGCTCAGTAACTTTCAGCGGCTCCAACCCGCTCAGCTTCTGATACGGTTCCGGTTCGGGCAGTTGCCGGGGTGGGTATTTGGCGGCTACCTGCGCAATAGCCCGGATGTGGTCGGGTGTAGAGCCGCAGCAGCCGCCCACGATGTTCACAAAACTATCCCGGATAAACCCTTCGATTTGAGCCGCCATCATCTCCGGCGTTTCATCGTACTCCCCAAATTCATTCGGCAGACCCGCGTTTGGGTACGCCGACGTAAAGAAAGGCGCTTCCTTCGCAAGTGTCTGAATATACGGCCGCATGGGTTCAGCTCCGAGCGCACAGTTCAGACCAACACTAAGCAAAGGAAGGTGCGATACTGAATACAAAAATGCTTCCGTCGTCTGCCCCGACAGCGTCCGGCCACTCGCGTCGGTAATGGTCCCTGAAATCATGATAGGACGTACTGCCTGTTGCGGATTCAGGTTAAAATATTTATCAATGGCGAACATAGCCGCCTTGGCATTCAGCGTATCGAAGATGGTTTCGACCAGTAACAAATCAGACCCACCCTCAATCAGGCCGCTCACCTGTTCATAATAAGCTTCGACCAGATCATCGAACGTAACGGCGCGGTACGCTGGATTATTGACATCCGGCGAAAGTGAAGCTGTACGGTTCGTTGGGCCCATAGCGCCCGCTACAAATCGCGGTTTATCAGGATTCTGGCGCGTGAACTCGTCAGCAATTACTTTTGCAATTCGGGCCGATTCAAAGTTGAGTTCGTAAGCCAGTTCTTCCATTCGGTAGTCGGCCATAGCAATGGCCGTACCGCTGAACGTATTGGTTTCGATAATATCCGCCCCCGCTTCCAGGTATTTTCGGTGAATCTCCTGAATGACTTCCGGTTTCGTTATCGACAGCAAATCATTATTCCCCTTCAGATCATGAGGCCAATCCTTAAATCGCTCTCCCCGATAGTCTTCCTCAGTAAGGTTATATTGTTGGATCATAGACCCCATCGCACCATCGAGGACGAGGATACGTTCACGCAGAAGTTCGTGTATCGTTTTCAAAGCCAGTTTAGTGTAAGGCATGGTTATTGATAATAGCAACAACCAGCGCGCTTAAAAAAATTCAAAAAGGCAAAGTGAGCTTATTGGCAAAAAGGCAGGTAGCAGCGATTGCTAATCTTATCTGCCCCGGTTAATATCCGGGCGGAAATTGGCACCATTTCCTAAGATTGGTTGGTTGCCAAGACTTCATCGGGTCCTCTCCCTCCGTCTTTCTGGATAAGCTATGGCAAAAGTAAATAAAAAAAAAGGTACATCGACAACGGATGTACCCGAAATAATTCAATTTTTTAATACGTAGTGCGCTACTTACCAGGTCTGTTCTAAATCCTCTTTCGTGTACAGATGATCCCGTTCGGTATAAAACGACTTGTCGTTAGTACGTTTTATGCCCAGTGGATTTTTAGCCGTCATTCGATAGAGCAAAGCAATGGGAAATAAGAATACAAAGAACATAACCGACAAAATGATCTTGCCGTTAATGTTTCCCAGTATTTCTGCCAGTTTGAACCAGCCTTTCACAATCAGATCGCCTGCCGCTGGAATAAAGATACTTAATACACCAACTGCAGCGGCACCGTATAACCACCAGGGCGACTTAAACACAAAATATAACACAACCAGACCAGTCACAATGACTAGTTGGGCCTTCACTTTTTCGCTAACGTCCATGCCTTAGAACAACGTGTAAATGAAGGGAGCAACGGCCGATCCACCGCCGATAACGATCAGAACACCAATGAGTAACAACAGTATAATCATCGGGGCTAACCACCACTTTTTACGTTGTTTCAGAAATTTGAAAATATCCTGTAAGAATTCCATCTGTTCGTTTTATTTAAGTCTTAGTTGCTTGAAGAAGCCTGAGCCACACCTGGATTTGTCTGTACCAGTTTGAACAACGCTTCACCAACACGCTGATTCACAATTGGGCTGGCGTGCCCATCGTTACGTCCTACTACCCGATCTTTTATCTCTATATCACCAATGAGGTTACCCACTTCCAGAACGGGTACGTTACTTTTCTGAAAAAAATCAACGACTGGCTTCGTGTACTCGGCCGATCGTTTCAAGTCGTGAACAAAGGGGAATAGCACAACGTAGAGCCGGGAATTATTCGCTTTTGCGTACTCAACGAACTGATTCAGATCGCTTAAATGGTCATTAATAATGGCGGGTGTACCATAAGCGGTACGCGCATAATTATCGAACGGCGCAAAATTACCGTGAGGAAACTGCCAATACAAATAATTGAATAAGTACGATTTGATAAACAACGATTGAAAAGCCCGCGGTACGTCGGAATAAGGCGTGAAACCCGTTGGCACTAACCCATGGTCGTGTGCCACTTTTTCAATGTCGTTCGGGAAGTATTGCAGCACCAGCACGTCAGGTTTTACACCGAACTTTACCAGCCGCTTGTACTCGTCGCGCGTGTCGGAGCCCGATATACCCAGGTTATAGGTAACGTATTGCTTATCGCCTAATTTTTGGCCTAGTACGTTCCCGAAACGTTCATCCGCCGATTTTAGTCCGTGTCCTGCCGTAAATGAATCGCCAACAAGCAGCACTTTCTTTTTCCCTAACGTATCGGTTTTGGGCGTATCCCGATAATCGCCCGTCATGGGAGGCCAATATCGTTCGAACCAGATGTGGGAAGCTAAGGTTAATCCTCCTTCCTGACTCTGCGCAATGAACATAAACACGATCTCCAGCGCGACGAACAGCAAAACAAGCGGAACAAAGAGCGTCGCTATATTACCAACCAGTTTCGATGGAGTCGGATTCTTGACCACTCCGTAATAATATACCCGTAGCAGTTCAATAACGATCAGTAAAAACAGACAGATTTTAAACAGCCGTACATATATATTATCGAACAGGCCTTTGTGTGGATACGCGAAACTGACATTAAAATGATCACCGTAAAAGACAATGAAAGCCAAAAATCCCAGAAACAGTAAGCGGACAAGGCTGGACACTAGTTTTGAACCCATCAGGACAAATCGTTCGGCGAATGCGTTTGGTTAGTCTAAAACAAATTCTTCTTTCCAGTTATCCGTATCCTGCCATTCGGGCTGCTGCCGTTTATCGAACAGGAAATTTCCAACTACTAAATAATCCATTTCCGTGCGCATAAAGCACCGATAGGCGTCGTCGGGTGTCGAAACGATTGGCTCACCCCGTACGTTGAAACTGGTATTCACAATCACGCCGTAACCGGTCAGCTTCTTAAATGAATCAATCAGCTGATAATACCGGGGATTGGTGTCTTTATGGACAGTCTGGATACGGGCGGAATAATCGATGTGCGTAATCGACGGCAGATCAGACCGTTGATAATAAAGTTTCTCACGTAAGGGAAAGCTGGCGTAATCAGCGGGTACGGGCATCCGTCGTTTTTCGGCCACCGGGTGCACCAGCAACATGTACGGCGAAATACCATCGTAGTCGAAATACTCAGCGCAATCTTCGGCCAGCACCGATGGGGCAAACGGCCGGAACGACTCGCGGTACTTAATTTTCACATTTAATTTTTTCTGCATCTCGGCATTTCGCGGATCGCCCAAAATGCTACGTCCGCCTAGGGCACGCGGTCCGAACTCCATCCGTCCCTGAACCCAACCTACTACGTTACCTTCTGACAGCAGACGAGCGCTTTCCTGAGCCAGTTCGTCGAAATTGGCGAAATGTTTTCCAACGGCTTTATACTTGATGGCCATCAGCTCAACGTCCAGATCAGAGAAAGTTGGGCCTAGATACGAGCCGCGCATCGCATCACGTTCTTTCGTTACTTCGCGCTCTTTGCCAAAATAAATATGGTAAGCCGCCAGCGCTGCGCCTAACGCGCCACCCGCATCGCCAGCCGCTGGCTGAATGAAGATGTCTTTGAAGATTCCAGCCGCCTGAAGTTTACCGTTCGATACGCAGTTGAGGGCCACTCCACCCGCCATCACGATAGCATCAGCATTGGTCAGACGTTTTGCTTCGCGACCCATGTTGAGTACAATCTCTTCCGTAAGTTGCTGAATGGCCAGTCCCAGGTTGCAATGGTAATCCTTTAATTCGTCGTCGGGCTGGCGTTTAGGAAAACCAAAGAGCTGCTCCCATTTCCCTTCATCCACCATTTTAAGCCCCGTAGCGTAATCAAAATATTCCTGATCCAGCCAGATTGACCCATCAGGTCGAAGATCCACTAATTTCTCTTTGATAATCTGAATATACCGATCAATATCCGGCGAATGAGGGTCGCCGTAGGGCGCTAGTCCCATCAGTTTATACTCACCTGAATTGACCCGGAAGCCAAGAAAATACGTGAAAGCCGAATACAAAAGCCCGAGCGAGTGCGGAAACCGCATCTCCTTCAGAATCGAAATATTCTTTCCTTCTCCCAGCCCAATCGATGCCGTAGCCCACTCGCCTACGCCATCAATGGTCAGGATGGCGGCCCGCTCAAACGGAGATGGATAGAACGCACTGGCACCGTGTGAAAGGTGGTGTTCGGGAAAGAGCAGTTTTACTTTGCTGGACGATTTATAGCCTATTTTCTCAAGTTCTTCCCGAATCAGCCGCTTCAAGAACAGTTTTTCTTTCAGCCAGACCGGAATCGACATCAAGAACGAACGAATTCCTTTTGGAGCAAAGGCATAATACGTTTCCAGCAGCCGCTCAAATTTGAGCATGGGCTTGTCATAGAAAACGATGGCATCTAACGTATTAATGTCGGCTCCGCCGTACTGTAGGCAGTATTTAACCGCTTGTGTAGGAAACCCCGGATCGTGCTTTTTACGGGTAAACCGCTCTTCCTGAGCTGCGGCAACGATACGACCATCTTCAATCAATGCAGCTGCCGAATCGTGATAAAAAGCAGAAATACCTAATATGGTCATGGAATGGTATACTGAAAAACAGGGCCAAAAGTAAGGGATTTTTCTGGCAAACGTAACACAACAACCCCTTTGACTTACTTTGTGGTCAAGAACAGACTTCGGTTTGTCGGGGTTACACAAGCTCAAAATAGACTATCTTTGGCCCATAGTAATGATTGAATGATTGATTTATTGACTGATTGAATAATACGTGCTTCAGCTCATTTAACAATTTAATCATTCAATCACTCAATCATTAACATACTATGAAACTGGCAGCTATTGATATCGGCTCGAACGCAGCGCGTCTGCAAATCTCAACGGTATTGCATAACGACGAAATTGTTAGCTTCAAACGCGTCGAATACGTTCGTTTTCCGCTCCGATTAGGCCACGATGTTTTCAATTTTGGCGCGCTCACGCCCGAAAGTGAAGCCCGGACGACCAAACTGATGCAAGCCTACAAATTGCTGATGGAACTCCACGAGGTAGAAGGGTATATGGCCTGCGCTACGTCAGCCATGCGCGAATCGGGCAACGGACCTGAAATCGCGAAACGAATTGAGGCTACGACGGGCATCAAAATTCACATTATTGATGGACAGAAAGAAGCTGAACTCATCAATAACGTAGTGGTGCAGGCGCTGGACGATCGGCAGTATCTACACATCGATGTGGGCGGTGGTAGCACCGAATTGAACGTTTACGTAAACCGGCAAAAAATTAACTCAAAGTCATTCAAAATCGGGTCAGTACGTTTGCTGGAAGGGAAAGAAAGCAAAGGGTCCTGGCGAAAAATAGAAGACTGGGTTGAGGATAATATTGACTCATCACAGGAAATCGTGGCAGTTGGTACGGGTGGTAATATCAGCAAATTGTTCAATCTGGCATCGAAGCTGTCGGACACGGAAACGACCCTGGCCGAAATTGAGCGAATGCGGAATTTTATTGCCGGTTTTAGCCTGGATGATCGGATTAACAAACTTCGCCTGAATGCCGACCGCGCCGATGTGATTGTACCAGCCGCCGATATTTACATTTCGGTGATGAAATGGGCGGGGGCTGATAAAATCATCGTGCCCGACTTAGGTTTAAAAGATGGCATTATTCAGCTGGTGTACAATCAGTTGAAGCGCCGGAAGGTTTCGTTCTGGTAGTTTATTCATGATTGAGTATTCCATTCAGTTACACACTAATTTTCAAAGTTCTACGATTCCAGAATTTGGTCAATCCGGCTTTTTCTTCAATAACCTGGAGCATCTTCGGCACCAACATTCTGGATCGTTTCATCTACTAACGGCCCAAAACCAACGTACCGGGTTAGCCGAAGCTCGCTGCGCTTTTTTTGTTGATGCCGGCAAAGCCATAAGTCCCGTTGCAGCCCCATTTGGGTCAGTTGAATTTACTGAAACGCTGCCTGAGCCGGTTCTTGATACGTTTCTGCATGCCTTATCAAACGCCATTCGCTCAATTGGCACGTCTACTACGTTCCGGCTCACCCACTACCCCTGTTGTTACGCTCCTGAACAAACCGCGCTGTTACGGAAAAAACTTCCTAAATACGGTTTTCAACTGACACGGACCGATCAGACGTTCTATTTGCCCGTTGATGCCGGTATGTTTGGTCAACTTATCGCACCGGCGGAACGTCGGCGACTCCGCAAATGCCGTGAAGCGGGCTTTCAGTTTCAGCACTGGACATCGCCGAACATAACCGACGTAGTGAATTTCGTACAGGATACGCGCAGGCAGCAAGGTTACCAACTCACCATTTGCCCTAAAAATCTGACTAATCTGTTACACAGATTTCCAGACCAATTTCTGGTTTTTACAGTTTACGATGGATTAAAACTCGCTGCGCTAAGCATAGCCATACGTGTACGTGAGGATATTTTATATTCGTTTCTGCCCGCTTCTCATCCCGATTATCGGACCTTCAGCCCAACGGTTATGCTGGTCGATGGTTTATACACGTTCTGCCAGAAAGAAGCGATCCGATTATTGGATTTAGGTACGTCACTTGATGGAAACAACCAACCGAAATCCAGCTTAAGACGCTTCAAACGGAATCTTGGCGCACTGGAGTCGCCGAAGTTTGTTTTCGAGAAGCATTTCTGACGTTGAAACCTCTCATTATTGGCTAATTTTACCGGATAAAATGACTTTTTTTCGGTCGGTTCTAATGCTAGAAACAGTTTTCAATTCGGTTGCGGCTTTTGTTTCCAACCTCTTGGCCTCAATCTTGTCATTGGCGAAAGTATTGATTCGATCGCGGTGGGGAGTTCAAATGCCCAAACGCCAAAACGCGCGTTGTTCTGTGTTGGGTAATGGTCCGTCGCTCAATGATTCGCTCGCCAATCATCTTGATTTTTTACTTGAAACCGAATTGATTGTCGTCAACGGCTTTGCGCTCACCGACTATTTCACCCGACTACGCCCCGCCAACTATATCATCGCCGACCCGAATGCCTTTACGTTTCATGATGCAACGACGGGCCGGGAAGATTTACATCAGATTCTGAAAGCGCTGATTGAACAGGTCGACTGGTCCATGCGGTTGTTCATCCCAACCTTGGCAAAGAACTCTTATTTTATTCAGAAAATACAGGCCGGTAATCCACGTATTGAACTGGTTTATTTTAATCCGACCGTTGTCCGTGGTTTTCAATGGTTCCGATACTGGCTTTATGGGGCAAATCTGGGTATGCTACAGGCGCAGACGGTTATCGTGACGGCGCTGTTCCTGATGGTTAACCGTAAATTTGACGAGATTTTCCTGTTCGGCGCTGATACGTCCTGGCACGAGCAGATACGCATCAGTGACACAAACCAACTGGAGATCAAGCAGATACACTTCTACGACAAAGCCAGAGACGTAGCGTATCAACCCGTTTACAGCGACGCGCATCGTACCAAAACGTTTTCGATGGCCAGTCAATTTCTGTCGCTTCACAAAGTATTCCGTGGGTATGAAGTCTTGCGGGAATACGCTGATTATCGGAAGGTTAGCGTACTAAACGCCAGCAGTAAAAGCTATATCGATGCACTTGAACGAGTAGTTATCAAGCAGTCAGTTGGTCATACAGCAAGCCGCTCATAAAAAATCGCAAAAATTTTACAAATTCCCCTGACAACGGAAAACAATCGGCCAAGCTACTACGTTATATACTTGTCTTTCGCTTAGAAATGAGGAGCCCAAGTACTACACAGTAATGGACACTCATCCGCAAGCGAAACCCAAAGCCAGATGACTCAGGTCGTCTGGCTTTCTTTTTTGTCCGCTAATGGCACAAATTATCCACTGGCAATCTGGATCAATTTCTTATTCTCAGTTAACGTAGTGTCTCTGCTGTAGATAGGCTAACTTTGGCTTCTTAATTGCCTATACATTAAAAAATGAAGTCAGCCGAAAAGGCGTTGACTATGTGATCGTTAAATAATTCATGCTTGACCTTACCAATAAATCCATTCTGATTACGGGCGGTACCGGTTCTTTCGGCAAAAAATTTGTCGAGATGGTGTACCAGCGCTATCCTGACCTCAAACGTTTAGTTGTCTACTCGCGCGATGAGTTGAAGCAGTTCGAGATGGCCCAGCATTACCCGCAATCGAAATATAAATCGATCCGGTTTTTCATCGGCGACGTGCGCGACGCCGAGCGTCTGAAACGGGCCTGCGAGGGTGTCGATATCATTATTCATGCAGCTGCACTCAAGCAGGTTCCAGCCGCGGAATATAACCCAATGGAATGCATCAAAACCAATGTATTTGGTGCCGAAAACGTCATCAATGCCGCACTCGACAATGGTGTACAGCGCGTTGTGGCCCTCTCAACTGACAAAGCGGCTGCTCCCATTAACCTCTACGGCGCTACCAAACTTTGCTCCGACAAACTATTTGTAGCCGCTAACAACATGCGCGGCAGTCGTGACCTGCGGTTTTCGGTGGTACGTTATGGCAACGTGATTGGGTCTCGGGGATCGGTTGTGCCGTTTTTTCTGGACAGACGACAGGAAGGTGTGTTGCCCATTACGCACCCCGATATGACACGCTTTAATATCTCCCTGGAAGAAGGCGTAGAGATGGTTCTGTACGCACTCGAACACGCTTGGGGTGGCGAGATTTTTGTGCCGAAAATTCCATCGTATCGCATTACCGACGTAGCCGAAGCCATTGCCCCCAACGCCGAACAACGTATCGTGGGCGTTCGTCCTGGGGAGAAACTTCATGAGGAAATGATCACCGAAACGGATTCACTCAATACAGTCGAAACAGAACGGTACTACGTTATTACCCCCTCAACACCCACCTGGAACGTAGACGATTATCTAAGAGAGTTTAATGGTCAACGGGTCGAGATGGGATTCAAATACAATTCGGGTACCAATACTGACTGGCTCACCGTTGCGCAACTCCGCGATCAAATCCGCAAACACGTTGACGCCAGTTTTGAAGTTTAGAACGGGTTTGTATCCCATTCTACGTACTATGAACCAACCCATCCCATACGGCCGGCAGCACATTACCGACGAAGATATTGCCGCCGTAAACGACGTATTACGTTCGCCCTATCTGACGCAGGGGCCAAAAATTGGCGAGTTCGAACAGGCGTTTGCCAGCTACATTGGTGCTACGTATGCTGTGGCTATTGCCAACGGAACAGCCGCCTTACACCTTTGCTGCATGGCGCTTGGCGTTGGGCCGGGAACACGGGTGATTACGACACCCATTACGTTCTCTGCTTCAGCCAATTGCGTACGCTACTGTGGTGGCGAAGTTTATTTTGCCGACATTAATTCTGAAACGGCTCTTCTCGACCCGAAAGCGGTGCGTTCCCTGCTGGAAAGCCATCCGACAGGCTACTTTTCGGGGATTATTCCGGTCGACTTTGCAGGTTATCCGGTCGATATGATTCAGTTTCGTGAACTGGCGGACGAATTTGGCCTTTGGATTATCGAAGATGCCTGTCATGCACCGGGTGCTACGTTTACCAGTAATACCGGCACCGATACGTCGGACCGTACGTATCGCGGTCCGACGTATCGGTGTGGTGATGGAGCATTGGCCGATCTGGCAATTTTCAGCTTTCATCCGGTCAAGCACATTGCGGCTGGCGAAGGCGGCATGATTACCACGAACGACGAAGTGCTGTACAAGCATCTGCTACGTCTGCGCACACACGGTATCACCAACAAACCCGACGAGTTCACGACGCCTTACGATGGCGAACCGGAGCGCGGAGGCTGGTACATGGAAATGCAGGAATTAGGCTACAACTATCGCCTGACTGACATGCAGGCGGCTCTGGCAATGAGTCAGTTGAGCCGCGCGGATGCCATGCTTGCCCGGCGGCAGGAGCTGGCCGCCCGGTACGATTCAGCTTTTTCAGAAGCCGCAGCAAATGGCCTTCCCATCCAGATTATTGTTCCACCAGCGGGGGTCGGTCATGCGTATCATCTATACGTGATTCAGACGCCCAATCGGAAAGCTTTGTACGATTTTTTGAGGACGAAAAACATTCTGGCGCAGGTGCATTACATTCCGGTTCATCTGATGCCGTATTATCGGCAGTTCGGCTGGAAACCGGGCGATTTCCCCAATGCAGAGACGTATTACGCCCAGTGCCTGAGCCTGCCTTTGTTCCCAACCCTGACGAACGAGGAGCAGGATTACGTTATTGAAAATGTAAAGACGTTTTTAAAATCTTAGCGGACAGATGCGTTCCTACCAAAGTCATCTTCAGGCGACTCAAAGTGCGGGCGAGGCTTTAGTGGCCAACCGCAAACCCGTGCTACGTTCCTCGGCTATTTTTCCGGTGATGCACACCGATACGTATTCCAGCAAAGTCATTTTTATGGGTTACTGGCTGCTGAAACGGAACATCCGGGAGGTGGGCCTGCTGTACACGCTACGTAACGCAGGCGGTACGTTGCTGTCGCGCAAATATGTACTGATCGATTCGGCGAAAGCGTGGTCGGTGCAAATGAGCGAGTTTACGGATTTATTGACTGAATCCGGCGAGGATGAGAACTTTACGGGTTCGCTCGAACTGGAAGTTTTTTCGACGCAGGATCTGGTGTTTCCGTATCCGGCGTTTGTGCTGGTGTATTTCAATGAAACGTCGAGCAGCGTTGTGCATACAGTTGGGCGCGTGTATAACGACATTGAAGATCTTCAGCACAATACGGAATATCAGGTCAGTGAATCGGGTTTCGATATTTACGGCCGGGAGGAATTGTCGCCGTTTCTGAGCTTTACGAATGGCCCGCTACCCGCCGATGAACCGAAGGTAACGTATCAAATCGTTGATAGTCAGCACCGGGCTACCTCTGGAACGTTCGCGCTTCCGTCGCTGAAGCCCTACGAAACCGTTTTTCTGTATCTGAAAGATTACCTTGATCTGAAAACGTTGCTGGGCGATGAGCCGGGCATGATTCGGTTTGGGCATAATTTTTCGGGATTTTTCCCACGCTTTCTGGTCGGCAATCTCGATCAGACGGCGCAAAGCGTCAGCATTACGCACTCGTATTACGACAGCTCGAACGTAGCGGATAACAAAGCGTATTGGCCCCGGCAGGATGAGCGTTTTCTGGATTCATCGACGTCGATTCCGTTGTATCTGACCGACGATTTTTTCACCAGACTGGTCGTTTACCCTATTTTCTCACCTTCCGATTTTACGCTGTCGTTTCGGTTTTTCGATGCCGACGGTACGTTTCTGGGCGAAGCCACCGATACGTATCAGTTCCGCTCAACCGATAATCAATACGTTCAGATTGATCTGGGCGAACTTGCCGAAACCGTAGGTATACCGACTGATCGGGCAAAAACGGCTCAGTTAATTGCGCACTGGACCGATTCGCTACGTATTCCGACGCGTCTGAAATTTGGGTTAAACGTGGGGCAGTACGGACGCGCATCGGCGTTGCCGAGCAACGTTTGTTTTGCACCACAGGTTGGCAATCCGAACGTATTGAACAAGCCCGGTACGTTCAAATGGGCACCGTTCGTCAATGTTGGTAACTCCGAGATTGTCCTGACCAATTCAGCGCCATTGCGGGAATACGACCGCCCGGCTACCGTAACGCTATCGTTTTATCGCGAAGCCGACGACTCGGTGCTGGAACGTAGCGCCGTGGTGAAACCCAATGGCTCATTTACCATTCGCATTGCCGACGACGAGGAGTTGCAGGACTTTTTTGGGGAGGCCACTGGATGGCTTACTGCAAAAGCAGATAACCCGTTTTTGAATGGTTATTATTTTGATTTTCACACAAACGGTGCTGTAGCCGCCGATCATTTATTTTAAGTTTTGTGGTGTACAGTGGTGGGGGGGTGTGATAAACCCAACAAAAAATATAAAAAAAATATT
>NZ_JBMDWV010000210.1:0-28601 GCF_048594605.1 Spirosoma sp. | reverse complement strand
AACCTGGCGAACAACACTGTCGAAATCAAACAATGATCTGCAAGGTCTTCTTGATCAGGTGCTTGGGCTCAGCTCTGATTCCCTGCTAATGGTGGCCAGCAATGACACGACGGAAAAGCAATTGTACAGAGATCAGTTAGTTAGCCTGAAATTCCAGCTTCAGGATGCGGGTACACGTACCAGTGCCAAGTTAGATACAGTCAGTCGATTACTAGCCGATGTTTCAGGCACTGTTCTGACCGTCAATACGTTGCAGGCGAGTATAAATGAGCGGTTACGGAAATCAGCGGAAACTACCTTCCAGAAAGAAGCACCTTATATCTGGGAAGCACCAGCAAAACTTACCTTCTTCGATGAATATAACCTGCTTAAGTCGACGTATCAGGGGCAGGACCAAATCCTCCGGTATTTCTTTACGGCTACCTGGGATAACCGCTTGTTGCTGCTGATTTTTGTCGGGGCTTTCTTCATCTGGGTATTTACTAATTTCAAAAAAGCCCGAACCCCTTCGCTCCGCGAAAAAATAGGGTTGCTTCGGTTCGACAGCATAAAGCCCATTCCAACGCTAAGCTCGCTGATTGTGTTGCTTACAATAACCCCTCTATTTGAGCCACAGTCGCCTACGCTATACATTGAGATCATCCAGTTTCTCCTGTTTCTGGTACTTACCTTCCATTTGTGGAATCGGTTAATCCCTCAGGAAAAGCAGTTATGGGCAGCGTCTGGGGTAATGTATGTACTCCTATTGCTGACCAATCCGATTGTTAGTGATGGCATTCTGCTGCGGCTGTGGTTGATCGCGCTGGATTTGGGTTTTCTGTATCTGGGTTATGTCTTCGCTCAGCGACTACCGCGCACACCTGTTTCCCGGCGGTTGATCCGTCCAGTCAGCCGACTTTATATGGTATTGCTCGTGCTGTCCATTCTGCTGAACGTGTTCGGTCGTATCAGCCTGGCTAAAACGTTTGGCGTTACGGCTGTCATTGGTCTTATCCAGATAACAGGGCTCGGCGTATTTATCGAAGTTGTTATGGAAGCGCTGGAATTGCAGATTAAACTAAGCGCCGGTTCGCAGGGAATTTTCTCACGGGTCAATGTGAAGCACATTCGCTGGTCATTTAAGCGGGGCCTGGCTTTTCTGGCGATTGTGATCTGGCTGCTCGTCTTTTTCATTAACCTGGGCATTTCGGATGCGGTCTACAATTTCCTTTACCAAGTACTTACCAGGCCACGTTCGTTTGGTAGCCTCAGTTTCACCTTAAGCAGTCTGTTATCATTTTCCGTAATTATTTATCTGGCGAGTTTATTACAGAAAAATATAGGCGTCTTTTTTGGGGAAAGCCAGTTGCCGGTTACGGATGGAGAGAATGCGCAGGTTAGTTCCGTGCTGGCCCTTGTCCGGCTCGTGGTCATCGTTGTGGGCGTATTGCTGGCCGTAGCGGCTTCCGGCATTTCGGTCGATAAGTTTACGGTAGTTCTGGGTGCCCTCAGCGTCGGAATCGGGTTGGGCATGCAAACCATCGTCACCAATTTTATCTCAGGAATCATCCTGATTTTTGAGAAACCATTTCGGATTGGCGACTACATCGAACTGGCCGATAAAAAAGGTCGTATCCGGGATATTGGCATTCGCTCAAGTAAAATGATTACCGTTCAGGGATCTGAAGTGATCATTCCAAACGGCGATTTGTTATCGAACCGGCTGGTAAACTGGACCTCGGGCGATGCGTATCTGAAAACTGAATTCAGCCTGAAGGTTAGTATGGACACCGATCTGGACACCGTTCGGGACATTATAAAAGAGGAAGTGAAGCAACTGGATGGTTCGCTGCAAAGCATGTCACCCGATATTCTGGTTACGTCGCTGGGGGGCGATACGGTGGAACTAAAAGTGCAGGTCTGGATACAGAGTATTTACAGCGAAGCCGGTATCAAAAGTCAGCTACTTCAGCGATTAGTGGTTCGATTTAAAGAAGCGGGGATTAAACTAATGTAAACAGGAGTTGAGAATCCGGCTAAGGCAAGTGCCGCGATACGTTGTTCAGATGAAGGAAAAGTAGAAATAATCATAAATAAGCGTGGGTGGTTGACTGGTTTTACGTATTGGCGAATGCAGTAGAAAAGGCTTCAGCCGCTTCTTTACAACGCGTCTTCTTACTCATTCGAACAACCAGTTCAGTACGTCTGCATGAAAGCTAGAATTGCGCTTTGCCTTCTTTTCGCGAGTTTTTCCCTAACCGTGGTTGGACAGGTAAAAACCAACCAGACGCAACCCGTAACCTACGCGGGAAGCCGGGCGCCGTTACGTTCTAATCCATACATCGAACTGCCACTAGGTGCCATCAAACCACAGGGATGGCTAAAGGAAATGCTGATTCGCCAGAAGAGCGGTGCAACGGGCCAACTGGATAAATTGTATCCGCTGGTGATGAATGAACGGAACGGCTGGCTGGGTGGCGACGGCGATCAGTGGGAGCGGGGGCCGTACTGGATCGATGGACTGCTGCCGCTGGCGTACATTCTGGACGATCAGGAACTGATTGCGAAAACCAAGCCCTGGGTGGAGTGGGCGCTTAACAGTCAGCAGCCCGACGGGTATTTTGGGCCGTCGAAAGACTACGGTCCCGAACCCGGTATCCAGCGCGATAACAGCCGGGACTGGTGGCCCAAAATGGTGATGCTCAAGATTCTGAAGCAGTACTACTCGGCTACGGGCGACAGGCGGGTGATCAGCCTGATGACGAATTATTTCAAGTACCAACTAAAAGAACTTCCCAAAAAACCGCTGGATCACTGGACGTTCTGGGCGCGTTATCGGGGTGGCGATAATCTGATGGTTATTTATTGGCTGTACAACCTGACGGGCGATAAATTTCTGCTCGATCTGGGCGATCTGGTTCATAAACAGACGTTCGATTATACGAATGCTTTTCTGAATACGGATATGCTCACCAAACCCGGTAGCATCCACTGTGTGAATCTGGCGCAGGGCATCAAAGCGCCCATCATTTATTATCAGCATCACCCCGACAAAAAATACCTGGACGCTACGAAAAAAGGCTTTGCCGACATTCGAAAATACAACGGTATGGCGCATGGGCTGTACGGGGGCGACGAAGCCCTGCACGGTAATAACCCAACGCAGGGTTCTGAGCTGTGTTCGGCCGTAGAGATGATGTTCTCATTGGAAAGTATGCTGGCCATCACGGGCGACGTAGCGTATGCCGACCATCTCGAAAAAGTGGCCTTTAACGCCCTACCTGCCCAGGTTTCGGACGATTTTATGACGCGCCAGTATTTCCAGCAGGCCAATCAGGTGATGGCTACCCGGCACACCCGCAACTTTGATGTCAACCATGAGGGGACGGACCTCTGCTTCGGTCTGCTTTCCGGCTATCCGTGCTGCACGTCGAATATGCACCAGGGTTGGCCAAAGTTTGTGCAGAACCTGTGGTACGCTACGGCTGACAAAGGGCTCGCTGCGCTGGCGTACTCGCCAAGTGAAGTAAAAACAACGGTCGGTAACGGTACAGTTGTTTCTGTGAAGGAAGAAACGGGCTATCCCTTTGAGGAAACGATCAAGTTCACCGTAACAATGGATCAGCGCACGAAACCGGCTACGTTCCCTTTCCACCTGCGTATTCCGCAATGGTGTAAAAAAGGCACGGTAAAAATCAATGGGAAATCCTGGAAAGAAGCGGCTGGAAACCAGTTGGTGAAAATTGAACGTGCCTGGAAATCGGGCGACGTAGTAGAACTGGAATTACCGATGCACATCTTCAAAAACAACTGGTACGAGAATTCAATGTCGGTGGAGCGCGGCCCCATTACGTATGCGCTGAAAATTGGCGAGGAGGTAACGCCTGTTAAAAACGAGAAAGACCCTATCGACTATGGCGCTACGTATAACGAAGTCCGCCCGACAACACCGTGGAATTACGCGCTGATTCAGGTGAAGGACGACAAGCTCGCGGAGCAGTATAAACTCGAAAAAGTGAAACCTGTTTCTGATTTTCCGTGGAATCCTGACAGCGCCCCTCTGCTGATAAAAACAAAAGCCAGACGCATTCCATCCTGGGGTATTTACAATGAAATGACCGGCCCGATTCCATACAGCATAACGTATCAACTGGAAACAGCAAAAGAGCTGGAAGACGTAACGCTGATTCCGTACGGATGTACCAATCTACGTATTTCGCAATTTCCGGTGGTTCGGAAGTGATTAACTGTGTGGCGTCGGGGTTGAGAACCCGACCCCCCGGGCCACGAGTCCACATAGATTATTAAAAGCCGATTTAAAACAGTATGCTTTCAATGACGAAATTTATAAACAAAGCCGTCTATAGCGTAGCAACATTCGCTTTTGCTACGTTGTCGGCAAAGGCGCAATTACTGGTTCAGCGGTTTGAGCCGGTCGGATTTTCGCAGGTGACCATTACGGATCAATTCTGGAAACCGAAGCTGGACAAGGTCGCTACGGCTACGCTTCAAGCCTGTATTGTCCAGACGGAACAGAAAACAGGCCGTATCCGCAATTTTGAAAAAGTAGCCCGTAAGCAAGGCGAAAAACATGAGGGTATTTACTACGATGACAGCGACGTATACAAAGCCATTGAAGCGATGTCGTACTCGCTTAAAAACCGTCCGGATGCCACCGTTCAGCAAAAAGCTGATGAGTGGATCGACAAGATTGCTGCGGCTCAACTGCCTGATGGCTACCTTAATACGTATTACACGCTCACCGGCCTGGACAAACGCTGGACCGACATGGAGCGGCACGAGGACTACTGCGCCGGTCACCTGATCGAAGCGGCCGTTGCGTATTATAACACAACCGGTAAGCGCAAACTGCTGGACGTAGCGATTCGGTTTGCCGACCATATCGACTCAACGTTTCGGATTAAAAACCGTCCTTGGGTGAGCGGACACCAGGAAATCGAACTAGCCCTGATGCGGCTGTATCATCTGACGAAGCAGGATCGTTACCTGAAACTGGCCGACTGGTTTCTGGACCAGCGCGGGCACGGCTACGGCAAGGGTAAAATCTGGGACGAGTGGAAAAACCCCAAATATTGCCAGGACGACGTACCGGTAAAGCAGCAAAAGGAAATTACGGGCCATGCCGTGCGGGCCATGTATCAGTATACCGGTGCTGCCGACGTCGCAGCCGCTACCAACGATCCGGGCTATATGAATGCCATGACCACCGTTTGGGAGGATGTTGTGCATCGGAATATGTACCTGACGGGCGGTATTGGTTCATCAGGGCATAACGAAGGCTTCACCGACGATTTCGACCTGCCCAACGAATCGGCATACTGCGAAACCTGTGCGTCGGTCGGTATGGTGTTCTGGAATCAGCGCATGAACCTGCTAACCGGCGAAAGCAAATACATCGACGTACTGGAACGTAGCTTATACAACGGGGCGCTCGATGGGCTGAGTTTGAGCGGAGATCGGTTTTTTTATGGTAATCCGCTTTCATCGGCGGGCAATTACGGACGTAGTGAATGGTTTGGTACGGCCTGCTGCCCCTCGAACATTGCCCGGCTGGTTGCGTCGCTGGGCGATTACATCTATGGTCGTTCCGAGCAGGGCATCTGGGTGAATCTATTCGTGGCCAGCAACACGACGTTCAGGTTTGGTAAAACCGACGTACCCCTTCAACTGGACACCCACTACCCGTGGGAAGGTACGGTAAAACTGACGGTCAATCCGGCAAAGAAAGTAGCGTATGCTCTGCATGTCAGGATACCCGGCTGGGCCGACAACGTACCGGTTCCGGGCAAGCTGTATCAGTTTACCGACAGCAACAGCGCAAAGGTTGAAATTTTGCTGAATGGTAAGCCCGCTACGTATCGTCAGGAAAAAGGCTACGCCGTGATCGACCGGACCTGGCAAAAAGGCGACGTTGTTGAGGTGAAATTACCGATGGATATCCGTCAGGTGGCGGCCCGTAAAGAAGTAAAAGCTGATCAGGATCGGATCGCCTTACAGCGCGGCCCGCTGGTTTATTGCGTCGAAGGGGTTGATAATGCGGGCAAAGCCTGGAATATTCTGGTTCCGGCAAAAGCAACGTATCAGACAAAATCCCATCAGGTTCTCGACGAACCCGTCGTGGCTATTCAGGCCAACGTAGCTGTGGTTGAAGCTGCACCCGATGGACTCAGTATCCAGACAACTCCCAAAATCATTACCGCTATTCCGTATTATTCCTGGGCCAATCGGGGTAAAAGCCCGATGCAGGTGTGGCTCCCCAGCCGCATTAAGGAGATAAAAATTACCGAATAAGCTGGTGCTACGTAGTGAGAAAGGCCCCATGTCGTTTGTTCTGACGACATAGGGCCTTTCAATTAGTTGTTTCTATAAACGAGCTACGTTTTAAAAACTGAATCGTGCACCGAGCTGAATCTGGAATGGATCGCCCGACGGCGCAACCGCACCCGAGTTGTTCACCCGGTAATTGTAGCGTGGAACAGAAGCCGTGAAGCCAGGTAAAGCAGCATTGCTACCGCTGGCTGGAACGCCCAGCGCATACAGCGCCTGCGTACCCAGCGACAGGTTTGTTCCCCGGTTGCGGTTCAGCAGGTTGGCGAAGTTGAATACGTCGGCTGATATTTCAAGAGCGTAGGTTTTGCCAAACCGGAACCGCTTCAGCGCCCGGATGTCAAGTACACCGTAGAAACCGTTGATACCACCATTACGCTCAGCAATCCGGCCCGAATAGGCGTTGATGTAGTTTTTCAGGCTCTGGCTGGCTTCGGGATTGTCGAGCAGCGTTTGCAGACCCGTCCGGACGTTGGCTGGTGTCTCCGGGTTATTGCGGTCGAAAATAAAGGCCAGGTCGTTCGTCGTAACGAAGTCGCCGTTGGTGTTCGCCCCGGAAGTCAATGAATAGCGCGTACCACCGATACCCGTGAAGCGAGCCCCCAGCGTAATGCCGAAGAAGGAGGGCAACGTTCCGTAAACGACTACCTTGTTGCGGAAATGGTTATCAGAATACGTGATGGCGCTCAGGTTGCGTGGGTCATCTTTCACGTACTGCACCAGCGTGGCTGTGTTCGCTACGTTCCCGTTGAAAGACGTATTGTCGCGGGTATCGTTCCAGGTATAGCTGGCCGTAATTTCGCCGTCACGGAAATACTGCCAGGTAGCATCGGCCACAACCGCGAACTGGTTCACCTTGCCTTCGCTGTTCAACTCCAGTACCCGACCCAGTTTCTGACTGATGCGGCCCAGTTGCCAGTCGCCCACGCCACTCGTCGGCATCGACGCCAGCGGTACGTAAACGCCCCGGTTATCCTCGTTGGGCAATCGGAAGAAAGGCTCGGCCCGCATGTTTCGCTCAACGTAGGTGTAATTGTTACGTCCAAACGACATATACCCCGCCAAACCCACTTTCAATCGGTCGGTCAGGAAGCGTGAGTACGATACGTTAGCCTTGTAGAGCGTTGGTACTTTAGCGTTCGGCCCGGTCATGTTGATGGTCGGTACCTGAAACTGCGCCAGTGTTGGAATGCTGTTGTAATCCTGCCGATAAGCCGCAAAATTTGGCGTTGGTACGTTGGCGCCCCGCACGTCGACGGTGGCAAAATGCTTGCCGTCGAAGGTCAGGTTATTGATAAGCATGTAGTTGTTGATGTCCGATGCAAACACCCCGGCCCCCAGGCGGATAAACGTGCGGTGTTCGTTGTTGACATCCCAGTTGAACTGAATACGTGGTTGCGGAATAAACGTCTTGATCTGGTTATCGGTACGTAGTTTGAGTTCATCGAACACCAGTTGATTAAACTGCGCTTTTGGGTAAATCGCGTAGTCGACGCGCAGCCCGGCGGTCATTTCCAGTCCCGGTGTCAGGTGCGTGTTCAATTGGCCATACGCGCCCAGATTGAAGATGCTGCCATAAACCGTTGGATCGGCTACGAGCGGCACTTCCCGGTAATACCGGTAAGGTTGCAGGTTGTTGAAATTGTCCAGCGCAGGGATGGTCGTTACGACTCCATTGTTGGTTACGGTGCTTTCGTTGTAATGAAACCGGCCGTTTACCTCGCTACCGTACAGCGATTTGGCGTGGGTGTACATCAGGTCGACACCGAATGTATACTGCACTTTGTCGGTGTTGTAGTAGAAGTTATCGACCAGTTGCAGCACGTTGTTGGTAAAACCTTCCTGCGCGAAGCGGTGGCCACCCATCTGAATATTGGTCGACAGGGTTCCGCCCTCAATGGTCGAGCGTACCGTTTCCACGATGTTACGTGGAATGTTGGCCGCCGGTAGCTGATCGCCAGGGCCGCTTTTCTGATACGTATACAGGTGCTGCAGCTTTAGTTCATTCGTAACCTTGGGCGAAAACGTCGTGCGGAGCGTAGCCAGTAAACTGTTGTCGATGTTATAGTCGTTGCCGTACGATTCGTAAATGTTAATGGCCGTATTGTCGGCCAGGCCGAGCTTGTTGCGGTCGTTGGTGTAGTTGTCCCGGATGGTCAGCAGGTTGTTGGGATTAATCTGCCAGTCGAGCCGAACAAAGCCAGCATCGGTTCCCCGGTTCTTGGGGAACGTACCAAACTGCTGCGTATTGGCCACACCGTATTTGCTACGGGCAATATCGACAAACCGATTGAGCGTTGTGTTGGTCACGTTGAACCGGCGCTCATCGAGGGGAGTCCGAATGTCGGCAATAATAAGCGGGCGCGAATCCTGCTGATGGTCCCACACCACGAAGTAGTGCAGTTTGTCTTTGATAATCGGACCGCCCAGCGAAAAACCAAACTGGTTGGTTGAGAACGGTACGTTGCGCTCATTTCCCCGGATATCGTACTTGCTCGACAGCCAGTTGGCGCGGGTGTAGTTGAATACGCTGCCTGTCAGTTTGTTGGTACCGGCTTTGGTTACGGCACTCACCAGACCGCCCCCGGCCCGGCCGTATACTACGTCGTACTGGTTGGTAATCACCTTGAATTCGCGGACGGCTTCAATTGAAATCGAATACGGTGCTCCGCTTCGGCTCGTTGTCGATCCGGCCGACGTTGGGTTTTTGGCGTTCATCCCGTCGATAGTGTAGTTGGTTGAGGAACCAAGCTGTCCTGACAGGCTCCCGCTGTTGTTGGTGAGGGGCGACAGGTTAATGAGCTGCGTAAAATTCCGGCCGTTGACGGGTAGCGATACCAGCGTTTTGGCGTTGATGGCCGTAGCGGCTCCTAAGTTGTCGGTTTTGTTTTTCAGGCCGGACGCTACTACCTGCACCACTTCGAGCGATTGGTCGGCTTCCTGCATCGTCAGGTCGATCCGAATGGCATCGCCCTGGTTGACCATATAGCCGCTCCGTTTTTGCTCACCGTATCCGATAAACGTAATGCGAACAGTGTACGGACCACCTAGCGGAATCTCTTTGAAGGAGTATTCACCTTTAACATTGGTTACCGTACCCGTCGTAAAACCCGTCGATTCATTCCGAATCTGAACCGTAGCGCCGGGTAGCGGAGCTTTCTCTTTGGCAGAGATAACTCCCGAAATAGAAGCTTGTGTTGTTTGCGCGTTTGCGTGTCCAGTAAAGAAACAGACAGCAACAAACACCCATAAGATCAAACGTATTGATTGGTTCATGCGATAAAGCAGTAAAATTTCCTGCCGCAAAGAGAGTACAACTACTCGAATCTACTGTTAACGAATTGTTATCAGTTTGTGATCTTTATTGTACTTTAACAAGTATTTTAAGGGGTATTGGCTAAAATTGATGATATGAATATTATTTTATTGTGAAAAATTTCCTTGAAAAAAACATATTTTCTTACATAAGCATAAATTGCTGGTAACCTGCTGATTACAAATGCGCCCGTTCTTTGCGTAAACCAACCCATACGTTATATGAACCGTCGGGACGTAGTTAAGCGCGTAAGCGCCGGACTTGTAACGCTTTCAGCTAGTCAGTTAAATACAGCGCAGGCAGCAGTCTTCCCAAGGCAACGAGCGCTACGTATCGCTCACCTGACCGATGTTCACATGCAACCTTTAGTTGGCGCGGCTAAAGGATTTGAAAAATGCCTGCACCACGTCCAGAATTTAGCCGACAAACCCGATCTGATCATTAACGGTGGTGATGCCATCATGGAAGCGCACGGCCGGGGACAGAACAGCGTTCGTCGGCAGTGGCACATGTTTCAACGAGTTCTTAAGAGTGAAAACGGATTACCAATTCTGAGTTGCGTCGGTAATCATGATATCTGGTGTCGGCAGGAAACACATACTGCTTTTCAGGACGGTCGGAAATGGGCAATGGATGAATTACAGATGACCAACCAATACTATAGCCTCACGCAGAACGGCTGGCACGTTGTGGTGTTGGACAGCTTACAGCCGAAAGCCGATGGAGGCTGGTACACGGCTCATCTGGATGAAGACCAATTTCACTGGCTCGAAGCCGACTTGAAAAGCACACCGGCCGAAACACCAATCCTGATTGTCTCCCACGTACCGATTCTGGCCGCCTGTGTGTTTTTCGATGGGCATCGTTTTTCGGGCGATCAATGGAACGTACCGTCGCGCTGGATGCACAGTGATACGGTACGAATCACCAAATTGTTCCACCAGTACCCAAACGTAAAAGCCGCCATCAGTGGTCATATTCACCTGGTTGATCGGGTCGATTACAATGGAATTTCATACTTCTGCAACGGGGCGGTCAGTGGCGCCTGGTGGTTCGGAAAATACCAGCATACGGCCGCTGGTTATGGACTGATTGACCTGTTCGCCGATGGAACCATGCAAAATCAGTACGTTAATTACTGATGGAACAAACGACAATTTCGTGGGTCTGTTTGCTGGGCGCTGGCGTGTGTCAGGCGGCCTGGACGTACTCGCTAAAATTTATGCGCATAGTCGATATCAAAGCGCTACGTTGGCACACGTTCTATAAACCCGATGGAGGGTTGTTGGCGATTGCTCCGTGGGTCGGCTATATTTTATTTGGTGCAATCAATTCCATTCTTCTGGCAATGGCTATGCGTACCATTGCTACGTCAACGGCCTTCGCTGTCTGGATGGCTTTGTCCCTGATTGCCATCAAAGCTGTTGATATTTTCTGGCTGAAACAGGGCTGGTCTTACGCCGAACTCTTTTTCACACTGTTGATAACGATAGGTATCATAGGGCTCAAAATGCGTGTTTCGAGCTAAGTTTGTAGAACCCGCATTAACGCTAAATTAACATGTCTGCTACGTTCATAGCAGAGACGTAACATCACCGTTACATTCAGGTAAAATCAGGTTTGTTGCTTTGTAGAAACGTTTCTACTAACTGAATCATGCAATTGAACAAACTTTTCCTGTCTGCAACAACGGCGTTTTCGGTGATGGCACTGAGTGCCTGCCAGGACCACCGCGACCCGAATAGTCCGGTCATTACGTTACAGAATCGATCCGTAACGCCCGTACTCGCCAAAGTGTTGCCGGGCGCTGCCAATGGACGGCTTGCGGCTGACGGCCTTAAACTTTATTCCCTGCTGAGCAGTGACGACAAACTAGAACAGTCGCCGAATTACGTCTTTGGCGGATCTGCCGATGGTGCCGGTATTTTTCAGAATCCGGATGGGAACTACACCGTCCTGGTCAATAACGAAGACAACTTTGCCGTGTCGCGCATTACGCTCGATAAAACATTTAAGCCCGTCAAAGGCGAATATATCCTGAATTCAGATGGTGGCACCTGGCGCCTTTGCTCGGCTACACTCGCTACGCCCGTTGAACATGGATTTGGCCCGGTATTTTTAACCTCCGGCGAAAGTGGTCAGGAATCGCGGACACATGCGCTGCAGGTTGATGCTGATCCACAGCAGGCGGCTATCTCACGTGAAGTATCTGCCCTGGGTAGGTGGAGCGCTGAAAATGCGGTTCCGCTACCTAAATCGGCTTATCCTGGAAAAACAGTTATTGTGATCGGCGACGACGATTCCGACGCGAATGGGGGGCAGGTTGCTCTGTATCTGGCCAATACGGTGGGCGATTTAGATAACGGATCTCTATATATGCTTAAGCGGGCAGATGGCAACCAGAAGGAAATGGACATGACGACTGGCACTAAATATGATGTCGAATTTGTGAAGATTGAGAACCAGAAAACGCTGACTGGGGCGCAGATCAACGCGAAAGTCAACGAGCTGAAAGGCATCAAGTTCGGTCGGGTAGAAGACGTGGATTACCGGAAAGGAAATGGCGCGAACGGCCGCGAAGTGTTTTTTGCTGTAACAGGCCAGAACAATACGGGGGTAAATGCCGACTACTCGCGTTCGAAATATGGCCGTATTTACCGGCTCACGCTGGACGCTAACGACCCAACGAAAGGTAAACTGGAAGTGGTACTCAATGGCGACGACCGGAACGGACCAGCCAAAACCTTCCAGGACCCGGACAACATCTGCGTGACGACGAACTACGCTTACATCATGGAAGACCCGAATGGATACGGCGACGAAAAACACGATGCTTACGTCTATCAGTACAATCTGAGTTCGGGCGTTCTGACGCCGATTCTGGAGCTGGACCACCGCCGAAACGAAGCCGATGCTGCCAAATACAACGTCGGCGGTACGTCGGAACTGGGCTCCTGGGAAAGCAGCGGTATGATCGACGTATCGGACGTAACGGGTCGCCCCAATACGTTCATGCTGGGGATTCAGCCGCACACCTGGCGTGGCCCCCAATACCAGGGTGTTGATGGCGGGTCGGTACGTAAGTCGGAAAACCAGGCCAGCCAACTGATCCTGATTGAAGGATTACCCCGTTAACCACTCACCATTCATAAACAACTGCCTGACCGGAACAGTACCCGGTCAGGCTTTCCTGTTTGTTTCACATGATTCCACCGGCACTTGATACGTCCCCAAAACAGACGTTTCCACTACGTACCGTCCTGTTAGGTATACTCGCCCTGCTTACTGCCATTGGATTGTATGCTTTGCTACGTCCAAAACCAACGCCTATGGAAGTCGTCAAAGGGCATTTCATGCAGGACATCACCGATCTGGATTCGGCAGTTAGCCAGCTACAACGGGCTATAACTTTACCGCAATCGAGTCCGAACATTCAGGCCGCTTTCCGACGAGCACGGCTGGCGTACAAGCGGGTTGAGTTTCTGTCGGCCTACTACAGCCCTGAAACAACCAAAGCCCTCAACGGGCCCAACATTCCGGAAGTAGACGATGATTTGCGGGTAAACGCGCCCGAAGGATTTCAGGTGCTGGAAGAGCTACTGTTCCCTGCGTTTGACATAGCTACAAAAGCCGAAGCCGTGCAACACGCTGCCGTCCTGCGGTCGAATGTTAACCGACTCCGGAAAATTTCAGAAAGCAACGTAGCGACGGATAGTCATATTTTCGATGCCATGCGGCTGGAGGTATTTCGCATCGTTACGTTGGGGATTACGGGTTTTGATTCGCCGGTTGCCTTCTATTCGCTGCCTGAAGCTGTTAGTGCTCTCGAAAGTCTGCAACAGCAACTCGCTACGTATCCCCTGGCCGATCATGATTCTGAATTAGCGCAGCGTATTGATCAGACGTTTTCAGAGGCTCAAACAGACTTGCGTTCAGCCCGTAATTTCGATGCATTTGACCGACTGTCGTTCATCAAACATCGGGCAAACGTATTGAGCGGGTTGTTGCTGGATGCGCAAAAGACCTTGGCTATTCCGGCTTTCGCTGAAAGTCGGCTGTTACGTCCGTCGGCGCGAACCCTGACGGACACGGATGCATTTGACCCGAATTACTTTGTCAACGTTAGTGAGCAACGGTCTACGCCGGAGCGGGTTGTGTTGGGTAAGATGCTTTTTTTTGATCCGGTTCTGTCAGGAAATTCGGGGCGTACCTGTGCTACGTGTCATCAGCCTGAACGTGCCTTTACGGACGGCGAATCAAAAAGTCTGGCCATCGGTTTCAAAGGTCGTCGGACCTTCCGTAATGCGCCAACCTTGCTGAACGCAGCCCTGCAGGCGACGCAGTTTGCCGATTCGCGGGTTGTTTTTCTGGAGGATCAGGCCAGCGACGTTATTCAGAACACCGACGAAATGCACGGATCGCTGCCGGAAGCCGTGAAGGCGTTGCAACAAAACGCTACGTATCGAGCGTTGTTCGACAAATCATACAAAGAAGGCGTAACGGAGCATTCGCTTAAAAATGCCGTGGCCAGCTACATTCGCTCATTGGTCAGCCTTGACTCACGCGTGGACCAGCATCTGCGTGGGCAGGACGTAGCACTGACAGCCGAGGAGAAGCAGGGTTTCAATGTATTTATGGGGAAAGGCAAGTGCGCCACCTGTCATTTCTTTCCGTTGTTCAACGGCACCGTACCGCCCGCTTTTCAGGAAACCGAAAGTGAAGTGCTCGGAACGCCCGCTACCAGAGAAGAGAAGCAGGTCGATTCGGACGTTGGTAAGTTTATCCTGACCAAACGTGAACCGCATCGCTACGCCTTCAAAACGCCAACGATACGTCATGTCGCCAGAACAGCACCCTACATGCATAATGGTGTTTATCAGACGCTGGACGACGTAGTAGAATTTTACAACAAAGGAGGTGGCAATGGTTTGGGTTTCAATCTGGATAATCAGACATTACCCTTTGATCAGTTGAATCTGACCGTTCCGGAGAAGAAAGCGCTGGTTGCTTTTATGAAAGCGTTATAAACCTCCTGATACGTAGTATAGAAACAGTCGGGCCGATGGACCTCCATACGCCCGACTGTTTCTACGAAATTTTACTTTAAAGGAGTTGGCAACGTAACGAAATAAATACGATTCAAATCAACCTTGCCGGTAGATGGCAGAATCTTGGCCGTGAAACCGTTCTGGCCGTTATCGACAACGCCAAAATCATCGTCGTTGGCAATAGCCAGCCGGTTCGATCCGAGAATGGCAATCCCTTCGGCTTTGTCATGTGGATAGACGGGTGAAATGTTGGTGAGTAAATCGAATACCAGCGTTTTTGTCACTGGCACAATTCCCGCCGATTGCAAACCTGCTTTGTCTTTGAGCTGCTCCACCGTTAAACCGTTGAAAAGCTTACCGCCGTCACTGTTCGCCGGATCAGAAATTTCTGTTGCGCCAGCCAGATCGAATTTATAGATACGCTTGAACGTAGCAGGCTTGGCCGGGTTTCCACCGTAATCGCCGTCACGCTCCAGCGCCAGGAAGGTTGTATTTGTAATGGCGGCTACTTCACTGCATCCAGTCAGACTGGCGTTTTCCATCAGATAGACGTATTGTTTCGTAGCACCCGTGGCGATGTCGAATGTCAATACACGTAGCACCGTTGAGCCCGATACGGCTGTCGAAGACGGATTATACAGCGGGGATTGCATCAGGCCAACCAGTGTTTTTCCATCCGGCGTAATGGTTAACCCTTCCATGCCCCGGTTGGGCCGACGCCGGGCCAGTACTCTGGGCAACGTACGTCCGCCCGTGCCGGAACCGAATGGGTTGATACGTTCCATGGTTTTACCCGTAGCGTCGAAATGTACGATGTGCGGACCGTATTCATCGCTCACCCAAAACGAGCCATCGGCTGCTAAAACCAGCCCTTCCGAATCGAGCCCGTCCGCATTTGGGGAAATCGTTTTACCGGCTAAATCCAGCGCAATTTCACCTGTATTTCCCTGACCGATTGGATTCGGCAGACCCGTTAATAATTGGCCTGCTGCGTTTTTAAGCAAGATGGTTTCTAACAACACCAACTGATTGCCAACCACCCGGAACTTACCAATTTGTGGGGTGAAATCTGCTTTGCCGAAGATGATGGAATTAGCGGCAGATCCGGCAGCATTTGGTCCCCGGTCGGTGAGCAGGTAGAAGATTTCGGGATCGTTCGGATCGGCGACAATGGCTGAACCAAAACCGCCATTATTGATTACGGTGCCATTGGGCGAAATAGCTAATACCTTCGGATTAGTGGCCTCTGCAAAGGAAGAGTAAGAAACTGTTGGCAGCAGATGGTCGGCACAGGCTGTCAGGAGTGAGCCTCCTACAAGCACGGAGAAAAAAGTACAATAATTTGGTAAAGAGAATCGATTCATAGTCAGAGGGATAATTTTGTTTAAGTCACAAAACTATAGTCCCTGTATTACCTGAATATGATTGATTAAGCTGAGCTATTAAGCCCACATTAAGGTGTTGTTAAATAATCAGGACGTAGTGTGCAGGGAGGTTGTCAGCAGCGAATGATAGAGTTGTTTCGTTCTATGTCTGAACGGGCCTACACCGATTCGGTATTGAATCATACATTATGAATAGTCGAAACAGAATCACCGTGTTGACAGATTTTTAGGACCTGTCAACACGGTGACTCTGTTTCCAAAGAAGCGGAGGTGTCTGTAAAGCATACGTAGTATCGACAGTCAGGAGAATACGTATTCCTTTTACACCTTAGAAAGAATAGACTTTGAGTTTATATAAAACCGCCCAGTCCATCCGTATTTGATCCACTTTTGAGGGTTAGTTGCCGAACATTACCCAGCTTCTTCAGTTGTGGCGATACGTAACGTTTCGCTTTGTGCGCTTTCGATTCAGTCTGTTTAGTCATGTGTTTTAGTGTAAGAATGTAAAATGAACAGTAAGCAATCAGATCAATCTTTAAAACCTTGCACCCATTGCAGAATTTCTCAGATTCTGCAATGGGTGGTCAAGCCACCCTCAGTTATATTCTGCAGAAGCTGGTAAATTAATACCTGCCTACTTTGAAAAAATTTACTTAATCTGAAAAACGAAAAGTATTGCTGGTCTTAGGTCTTATCGCTTTAACCAGCATTGCCACAAGTATGGATTTCACCTTCTGGAGCGCGAATATAATAAGTGTATATATTTTTATATACCCGTTATATAAATATAGTTACTAAATGGTTTTTTTAGGACGGATGTATATATCATTCTTCAGGGACGCACTATGCTAATGAGCCTTGTTGCAAAATCTATTCAAAAATTTTATGCAGGCTATTGATACGTAGCAAGCACACAATTGACTTGTGGAAATTGACTCCACAGTCATTAGTAAGTAATTAAGGAATAAACGATAAGTCTGAGCAGGTGGAGTGAGCAGGAGATGGAGTAGCACTAACAGATTTCTTCAACCAAAATCCTGCCGGATTGTAATGCCTGCAAGACGGCCCTGGCAAAAGCAACTTTGTCTGATTTGCGGTAATTTTCCTGTTTTAAAGCTCCCGAGGGTGGCGTAAACGTCTGACTTACCCGCTGACAGGTTACCCAGAGTTTGGGATTCATTTTGATTTTATACTGCCTGATGGGCGTATCATCCCCAAACCAAAGGTTGATAATATTGCTTACTGGCACTTTTAATACCAGTCCCATATTCACGCTACAGATTATTGATCAACTTTCACAGACGTCTACTACTCAACATTCATACACTAATGTGCTGCCGGATACGATCTAAGTATTCAATGGCGAACCGGCGAATATCTTCGCTATCGATGCGGCCCGTTAATCGCCCAAAATGATCGTAGAGCTTCGTTCTGTCGGTTAATACGTCATAAATACCGCAGGGCGTCAGGTCATTGTCTTCGTAGCCCCAGAATAAAAAATCATTGGCTTCAATGAGTGCATCAAACCCGATACCATGCATTGTATTCTGTTGACTAAAAACAGCGATGAAGCGCATAATTAAAGTGCGGATTGTGTTGACAAAGGTAGGTCTTACAGGCAGGATTAGCGGTTAACCCATTGTTAAATGGACGGTCTGGTGAGCCATAGAATAACGTAACGATTTGATAATATCCAAAGGGAGAATTCGGCTACCCAAACGGGTTAATATAGCAATCAGGATTTATAACTATTTCTATGTTAGGTCATTGGGTAAATGAATTTATGAACTTATTGGCCGGCAACAGCCGCTATATTACGTACTCCCGGAAGCGAAAATTGCTGTTTCTTTTTGGGGTAACGTTTTTTTTTATGTTGCCTTTTCTCATACGTTATTTGAGCGATTAACGTAGCAAACCTATTCCAGAAACTGAATGGTTCATTCATCAAAAAGGCCGACGCAATGCGTCGGCCTTTTTGATGTGCAGTTACTTATAAAAGAGAACTAGCGATCATAATTGGCATTCTGCGGATCGAAATTTGTCCAGCCTGCCGTCCAGTTTTCTGTATTGAAAGCACCACGATAAGGAGCTGCCGTAAAGAATGAATCCGCAATCTTGCCACCCGTAGCCGCATTCGTTGCAACAAGCAGGGGCGAGGTAGCCTGTGGCAGGAAGTTTGGTGCGGTCAGGCTGAAGTTCTGCGCATTCAGCAACAGCGACGTAATGTCGGTACCGATGATCTGGTTTTTGCGCGAGGCCGTGTTGAAATACGCCTGAGCAGCCGCCGTCGTTACGTCGCCAATGCCGCGAACAACGGTTGTCGAATTGGGAATTTCCGAGTTGCCAAAAACAATTCCCTGCAATTCGATACTACCATTATTGATATTCGCCAACGTACCGTCGGCTGTACCTTCCAGGCGTAAACCTTCCGGGAAGCCTGTAAAGACCGAGTTATAAATGCTGATTTTCGTATTCCGACGAACGTGCATAGCCGCCCGGTACGCTCCCGAACCGCCTGCCGTGTTGGCACTGCTCGGTACGCCAGGGTTGAACGCGAAGGCGCTAAAATTGGCAAATACAGGAGCCGTGTAGGGCAAACCAGCCGTAACGGGTACACCCGGATCGAAGTTATCCGACTCAAATGCTTCAGAACCCGATTGGTCAGCTACATTCGGATCACGAAGTGCTACGCCAAACTGTACTTTACCACTGTAGCCATAATCGGTATCGAAATCATCATCGAATGTGCGGTGAGCAACCAGGTATTTGGCGTTAACTGTGCCGCCGAACCATTCAAAGGCATCGTCACCACTGTAAGAAACCTGTACGTGATCGATGGTTGTCCCTGAACCTACCTGGTAGAAGGTCAGGCCGTTAATTTCACTATTCGGCGTAGCCGATAAAGCCACACCGGGAAATTCAATCCGAACGTATTGCAACGTACCGGAATTGTCGTCAGCCACATTCAAGTTTGAATCAAACGTTCCCCGAATGCCACCTTCAAACGCGCGCGAGGTACCCTGGTTCGTCGGTGCCCGACCAATCAGCACAACGCCACCCCAGTCGCCATATTTACGCGATCCGGCTGCTTGAGAAGACGTGAAAATGATCGGTGCCTGCGCCGTGCCTTTAGCTTCCAGACGCGATCCCCGTTCAATGATCAGTGTGCCCGCATGGTTCTGATTTTCAGGGTCCTGGCTCTGATTGTATCCCCGAATAACCGTACCCGGTTGAATGGTCAATACAGCGTTATTCGATACGTAAACGTATCCTTTCAGAGCATAAATTTTGTCGGCTGTCAGCGTTTGATTGGCCGTAATGGAATTTGCCAATGTGATTACCTCGCGGTTCGATATTGTAAAATTAGCACTGCTCGGACTCTGAACCGTAGTGCCGCCCGAAGTAAGCGAAATTGCTCCGTTCTGGGCATTGGCAGGAACAACAACGGTTAAGGACGTTGTGCTGGCTCCCGTAACCTGAGCGGTGGCATTACCACCGAAAACGACGGTATTGCTGGCCGGAGTTGCGTTGAAGCTTGTTCCGGTAATGACGATGGAGGCACCGACGGGTGCTTGCGTGGGACTGATACTTGTGATAGAGAGTGGATCGGGAGCTGGCGTATCTTCGTTCTTACAGGCTGAGATCGCTACGGTTAGCCCGGTTGCTACCAGCAGGAGGTACTGAAATCGCTTGGTAATTTGCATAAAGTGATTGGTTTGACTGATTTATTATTCGTTGAGCACTTACTTTTTCCTATGGGACAATAACCCGACGTCCGAAGGTGTACACACCCGTTAGCGTTACGTATTGGCCGCGACGGAATTTGAGATAATCCTGATCGGCAGTGGCGCTACGCGACGTAACATCGGAACCAATTTTGCGGTCGCCGTTGAAATCCTGGGAGAAACGGAAAGGCGCGTTGAAAATGTCCTGTATACCCAGGCGCACTTCAAATTGCTGTTTGAAGGTCTTGCTGACGTTGAAGTCTACTACGTGCCGGGGCATCTCGTACGTTGTCGGATCTTCTACGTTACCCACCAGGAAGATGCGTGGTCCTGCTACGTTATAAAGCAGGTTGTACTGCCAGCCCGACGTTGGATTCGAATAGTATAAGCCCAGGTTGATAAGGTAAGGCGACTGATTGGCCAGTGCCCGGTTCCGGTCTGTACTGTTGCCAAAACGCTCGATGTTTCCGCTGGGGCCGGTTGCTTCGATAACATCACCCGTCGTGACGCGGCTGTTGATGTACGACGCATTCCCGACGATCTGAAGATTCTGGAGGAACGTACTGCCTGATTTGGCAAACCCTTTTCTGAACTCAAGTTCTACACCGTAATTCCGGGCCGAAAGTGCATTGGTAAACGTGAACGTAAACGCGCCGGGAATAGGAATCAGGAACGATTCGATAGGGTCCGTAAAGCTCTTATAAAAACCCGTGATCGAAATCAGCTCATTCGGAGTGGGGTAAAATTCATACTTCGCGTCGAAGTTCTGAATCCTGGCCGTCTTCAAGCCTGTGTTTCCCTGAACTTCAATCTGACGGGCGAAATCATAATACCGGAATGGGGCTAATTCCCGCAATTCAGGCCGATTGACCGTAGCGGAGTAAGCAAAACGTAAATTATGCCGATCGGTTAGTTTATAGGTAAAGTTGACCGAAGGCAGTGGGCTGAAGATGTTATTATCGACCAGGGGCGTAACAGCCTGGGTTAAGCGTAGTGTCTGGTTGTAGAACTCACCCCGGAAACCAAGTGTCAGGTTAGCCCGTGATCCGAAATTAACATCGCCCGATACGTACGCAGCGGCATAGGTCGTCTTGCCATTATAAGAGTCGTTGGCAACAGTTCCATCCAGTAAGCTGAAACTTCCTTCCCGGCCGGTTACGTTTGCGGGCGCAAAAGCCTGGTCAACGCTCAAACCGCTGATGTTGTTGATTAAACCAATCCGCTCATACCCATAAAAGCGAGCCGAGAAATCACGATTCCGGCGTTCTCCGTAAAAACCAGCGCGAATCCGGTTTGGCTCACGGTCGGTCGGATTGCCAAAAGTGTGTTCGAAGTTACCAATCAGTGAACCTACCTGTTCATTCAGCGTCGAGTAGAAGCGACCGACGTTGAGCGGGTTCGGCTGAACCGGAACATTGAGCCGGAAGGGTTCAGGCTGACCGTCAGCTCCCGTTGCACCAACCGGACGGGTGTACTGAGCCCGCTTCCAGTCGGGTTCCCAACGCCCTGAATAGCCGTAGCTGGCAATCCAGTTGACCTTTGTCAGCTCTCCCAGGGAATGCTCTCCCGAAACCTGACTGTTCAGAATACTACGGTTCTCAAAGCGCTCCGAATAACTCCGTACATCAACGCCATCAATAACGTAGCTTCCGTTTCTGACAACGGTTTCCGTCGAACCTAACTGGTTAAACATCGTTTTCCACTCCAGCGTAAACGTAGGCGAGAACCGGAACGTCCAGTTGTGCAAAATGCCTAAACGGGTGTTCTGAGCATACGTAGCGTCGTTATATTCCTGCTGAACGTCGTTGGCAGTTGTGTTCTCGTATAGTTTTAGGTTAACATCCGAAAATTGATTGGTCAGCGCGTAGTTGATGCTGGTCAGGTTACTCACCCGTACGTTACCCAGTTCAAAACGCCGACCCGTATTGATCGCTACCCGTACATCAGGAGCCACATTTATATTTTTCAAGGCCCAGTTATTGGGTAGCAATCGTGCGTAAGACGACCGGCGCACAGGGCTTAAGGCATTGAATTCACTCGCTCTGGATGGAAAACTGGTGGGCAGCTGCTGCTTGGCATCCCACAAACCGAGCAGGCTCTGGCTCCCGCGCGAATGCGATTGTACGTTCTGAAATGTCGTATTGGCCCGGTAGCCGACCGTAACGCCAACGTCCGTAAAGTTTTGCTCAGGCCGACGTTTCGTGTAAATTTTGATTACCCCACCGGCGAAGTCGCCGGGTAGTTCAGCCGATCCCGATTTGTAAACGATCATCCGATCGAGGATGTTACTAGGGACAATATCAAAGGAGAACGAGCGGGATTCAACTTCCGTAGAGGGCGCGATGACGTCGTTGATCAGTACGTTGTTGTAACGAGTGCCAAGTCCACGTATGAGCACGAATCGGTTTTCGACAATACTGACGCCTGGTACCCGGCGGATAGCCGCTGCCGCATCCCGGTCCTGCGACTTTTGAATCTGTTGGGCTGAAATACCGACCGCAATCGGCTTCATCTGCTTAATTTCGGTAATAACGGCGATCTCCGTATTGGTTGACTTATTCGCTCGGACGACTACCTCACTGAGGGCTTTCCCTTCAACCAGTAATTCCGTTTCGACAACGGTCGTATTGCCTGACTCAACGCGAACGTTTGGAATTTCCTTGGTCTGATACGATATGTAGGAAATGATAATTTTCTGGCTGCCTGCTGGTACGTTCGCAATCGTGAAATTACCTTCTACGTCGGTCGTGACGCCCAGTTGTGTGCCATCGATTCGGACGGTGCAGCCAATAAGAGCCTCTTTAGTCTGGCCATCGCGGACATTCCCCCGGATCGTACCGAGCGGCCCTTCAGCCTTTGCCTGCAGCGTTGAATAGATAAATAAAAAGATGAGAAGAAGTATGTTCTTATTCATACAGATAGTTTGTGTGTCGCTTTCGCTTCGCAAAACTATCGGCCTAATATTACCCCAAGATTACGCCAGTGTTATCAAATCTTAACGTGTTTTTAATACAAAACAGCTTGTTGTTTATTTGTCCTGTTCGCTTACTCGTTGGTAATAATATTGCTTTATAAACAGCTGATATATAGCGGTTTAAATATTTGCTTATTGTTATGGGCAAAAGTTGGGTGTTAACAAAAGCTTATTTCGGGCAGACTATTTTTTCTGCTTATGCTTGCCAGTACGTAGCCGTTATTTTAAAGAAAGGAATTTAGTCATGACGCCATACGAAGCCTCTTTAAGAAAAAAACTTACCCAGGCTATTACGCTCAATAGTGCCCTGTCGAAATGGAGAACCGTAACTGGCTACGATTCTGTGTCTGAAGAATCAATTTTGCAGACACTCATTCAACAGATCGAAGCCGTTAATCAACAATTCGACAATCAGCTGCAGCAATACCAGGCGCTTTCCGAAAGACGGCACCACTTAGCGGCTGAATCGGATGATTGCGTTAAAAAGATAACATGTCGCTTGTGGGAAGACATTGGTTCTCAATTCAGGGGCGGAACGGTGGCGAACGATCTTCTTAAAATCCTTTGCCAGAAAATTCTCCGCTTCCCGCTTCCCGGTTTCCCTGTGTCCAAGCGGAATCCGCTGCAGTACAAAACGGTACGTCTCTACGAAGATTCGTTTGCGCTCCTGGGTCAGTATTTCGGCTGGCTGATCGACTTGTTGTCCGTGGTCAATTTTGACCCCGTTCGCCCTCCTCACTGTCTGGATGAGCTGAGAAATCGAGCCGCTCAATTCAATACGTTATCGCAGCAGCTAATGCAGGAGGCAGAAGAGCTCAGAAATCTGCAATTAAAACAGGATCAGCTATACAAACAGCTTAATCAGGCCATGCGAATAGCCAAAGGGCGACTGGTCGTCTACAAACGGGAAATTCAGCCTGTTACAGATTTGCTTATCAAACGTTCAGCTTTTTGACGTTTTGAAAGCTTATGGCTATGGCTTCCAGAGGAGGCACTTTACAAACGTCCTGTTCAACGTAGTAATGTTGAATACCTGCGATCTTACGGGCGTCCAGAATCCGCTGGAAATCAATTGAACCCGTACCGACAGGGGCAAATGTACGGTCAGGGCTTTTTTCCATATCCTTCATATGGACAATCGGGAAGCGACCCGGACTTTTTTTGAACAGCGCCACCGGGTCCTGACCCGCTTTGGTCGACCAGTAGAGATCCAGTTCCAGTTTAACCAGGTTCTGGTCTGTTTCTTTCAAAATCAGGTCGTACGGAACCTGCCCCTCCAGCGGCTCGAACTCAAAGTCGTGATTATGATGCATGAATTGGATGCCCGCTTTCTTACAAACCTCACCTGACTTATTAAAGAGTTCAGCTATCTTTTTATAGTCATCAATTGTTTTGCGCTCATTAGGTGCCAGATACGCGCAGCCCATAAACGACTGACCCGCTTCAGCCGCCTGATCAACGGTCTTGCTCCAGTCGGTTTTCATGGCGCTCGTCATGTGTAAGCTACTGGGCGCACTCAGCCCCATTCCACTCAAAAAGGCCTTGAACTCCTTGGGCGTTTTACCGTAAAAACTACCGGTTTCTATTTCCGTATAGCCAATCTGGGCTATTTTTCGGAGTGTCCCTTCTACGTCTTTACTGATTTCGTTACGTACCGTATAAAGCTGTAATCCAACGTTTTTTATCGGTTTCGCAAAGGCATTTATGCTGTTTACGAAGGGCAGACCGAGCGCCAGGGCGCTGGTTTTCAAAAAATCTTTGCGGGAAAGGGAACGTAACGATGCCATGCTAAGTAAGAAATAATCAGGTTTCAGTAAACGGCTACAGACGCCGGTTCAGCGAACGTAATAGCGTACTAGAAATAAAAAAAAGAATCAATTCTACTGCTGGAGATCTGCACTTAACGTAGCTCTAGCGCTTCCATCGATACAGATAAGGCGCTTTGTTGGCGGCACCTGTAAACTTCTTTTCCAGGCGTTCCAGTACGTTCAGATCCAGGATTTTTTTCTGAAAATTATTCCGGGCGAAGGGCTTGTCAAAAATGGCTTCGTAGAGTTCCTGTACTTCTTTCATCGTAAACGTATCGGGAAGCAGGTTGAAGGCAATCAGTTTCTGGTCAAGATTCAGCCGAAGCGTTTCAAGGGCTTGTGCTATCATCTCGTTGTGGTCCATAATCATAGTGGGTAAATGCCTGATCGGGTACCAGTCGATGGACTCATCAATACCGTTTTTTTGGGGAATAACTTTATTGATGTCCACCAGGGCGTAATAACCAATGGACACAAAGCGTCGGGTAATCCATTCCAGTTCTTTTTGGTTGAATCGTTTATCGCCTAGTTTGTCCTCATTGAGCTGGAGAATTCGTTCCAGAAACGAACTATTGCTTCGTCTGGCCTCACCGAATATTCTGAATTGTTCGAGATAAATGTCCCGAATACCTGTTCGCTCTTCCAGAATCCGTCGCGCTGCCTGATCAATACCCTCCTCCTGAAAAATAAAGCCACTCGGAAGCGCCCAGAAATCACCCCGAAAAGCAAGCTTTGGGACTAATACCTTCAGTTGCTTTTCCTGATAACCAAAAATGATGCAGTCAATCGAAAGCTGCTGAATATAATCCTGTTCACTTGGCGAATGCATAACGTAGTGGATAGGGGTTCGTAAGAGATCAAGATGTAAACGTAAAGAATCCTGACAGCCAATGGCGATAAAGTTTTACCGATCCTGTTGGTAAGCGCTTAAATAAATTTCTGAATAGCATTTCTGCCCTCATTACGTCATTTAAGCGATTTTCGGGGAATGGTACTACAAAAGTATAGAATTGCATAAAATTTATTGTCTAAATTTTAGACAATAAATTTTGTTCTTCTTTATCTTTGCTCAAACGCGTAAAAGTTTTAATCAAAATGCGAGAAAACTCCTTTAGCATCAGCCTATTGGCTTTAGGTTTATTGCTCTTATGTCAATCCGTGTCGGCGCAGCTAACCAAACGTAACGTACTGGTATTTAGCAAAACGGTCGCATTCCGGCATCAGTCCATTGAAGCGGGTAAAACAGCCCTTGCCAAAATGGCCAGCGAAAAAGGATTTGGGGTCAGCTTTACCGAAGATGCATCGCAGTTTAGCGACGCCAACCTGAAAAAATTCAATGCCGTCGTATTCCTCAACACAACAGGTGATGTTCTCAACGCTGAGCAGCAAACGGCGTTTGAACGCTACATTCAGGCGGGCGGGGGCTATGTGGGAATCCATTCGGCTACAGATACCGAGTACGAGTGGCCCTGGTACGGCAAACTGGCAGGCGCTTATTTTCTGGATCACCCCATGCCCAACAATGTGCAGAAAGGTAAATTTATCGTTACGCTCAAAAATCACTGGGCCACGCAGGGAATGCCCGACGAGTTTGAGCGGAGCGACGAGTTTTACAGCTTCAAGGATATTTCTCCAAAAATTAACGTAGTGGTGAAGATCGATGAGAAAAGCTACGTTGGTGGCAAGAATCCCGATTTTCATCCCATGAGCTGGTATCAGGAGTATGACGGAGGACGGGCTTTTTACACGGCTATGGGCCATACGGACGAATCGTTCGCGGAACCACTTGTGCTGAATCACCTGTGGGCCGGAATCAATTACGTAACCGGGGGCGATGCGCCGAAACCGCTGAATTATGCCAAAGCCCGGCCCGAAGAAAACCGATTCACTAAAGTGGTTTTGCAGGAAAAACTGGATGAGCCGATGGAGTTGAGCGTGCTGGGCGATGGCCGGATTCTGTTCATTCAGCGTAAAGGCGAAGTTCGGCTTTACAACACCAAAACAAAGGAACTGAAAACCATCGCGAAGATTCCGGTCAACATCAAATACGTCAGTAAGGAAGGCAAAGAATCGATGGGCGAAGATGGACTACTAGGCCTGAGCAAAGACCCAAATTTTGCCCAGAACCATTGGATTTACCTGTACTATTCGGACCCGAACGAATCCAAAAACATACTGACGCGCTACGAACTACGCGGTGACGAACTGGTCATGGATTCTAAAAAGGTGCTTCTGGACGTAGCAACCCAGCGCGAAGAATGCTGCCATACGGGCGGCTCCATTGCCTGGGATCGGCAGGGCAATCTGTATCTCTCAACGGGCGACAACACCAATCCGCACGGTTCCAACGGTTACAGTCCCAGCGATGAACGGCCCGGACGTAGCGCCTGGGATGCGCAAAAGTCATCGGCCAACACCAACGACCTGCGGGGCAAAATCATTCGGATCAAACCCCAGCCCGACGGTACGTATACGGTTCCGGATGGCAACCTGTTTCCTAAAGGCACTGAAAAGACCCGCCCGGAAATTTACACGATGGGCCACCGCAACCCGTTTCGCATTTCGGTTGACCCCAAAACGGGTTATCTCTATTGGGGAGAAGTTGGCCCTGACGCGGCCAAACCCGATCCAAATCGGGGCGCTGCCGGACACGACGAAGTAGGACAGGCGCGGAAAGCCGGAAACTTCGGCTGGCCGCATTTTGTGGGCGACAATAAAGCGTATAACAAATATGACTTTGCCGCCGAAAAATCTGGAGAGAAATGGGATGTTAATGCCCCGACTAATACGTCGCCCAACAATACAGGCCTGAACGTACTTCCTCCGGCCCAGAAAGCCTTTATCTGGTATCCATACGATGGTTCCCCTGAGTTTCCGCTGGTAGGTGCAGGAGGACGTAACGCAATGGCAGGTCCGGTATTTTATGCCGACGATTTCAAAAATGCGCCCCACGCTTTCCCGAATTACTACGATGGCAAGCTCATTACGTACGACTGGATGCGCGGCTGGGTTATGGCCGTAACGATGGATAAGGAAGGCAATTATCAGTCGATGGAGCGGTTTATGCCGAGCTACAAATTCAGCAATCCGATGGACATGGAATTTGCCGACAACGGCGACCTGTATATGCTCGAATACGGCTCCGGCTGGTTCACGGCCAACGACGACGCCCGGCTGATACGTATTGAATACAACGGGGGCAACCGCAAACCCCAACTTCAGCTGGCAACTACCAAAATGGGTGGCTCGGCTCCGTTTAACCTGAAAGCGTCTGCCAAAGAAACCCTTGATGCCGATGGTGATGCGCTAACCTATTCCTGGAAGATCACTTCAAAAAATGGCTATACCAAGCTCGTAAATACGCCTGACATCAACGTAACACTTCCCAAAACCGGCGTTTACAAAGCTACCGTTACGGTTAACGATGGCAAAGGCGGTATTGCTTCCCAATCGATGGACATTACGGTGGGCAACGAACCGCCCGTGCTGAGTGTAGAATTACCCGGCGGCAATAAGTCGTTTTTCACGCCCAATAAACCGTTCCGCTACGACATAAAAGTAAGCGATAAAGAAGACGGTACGCTCGGCAAAGGCATCGATCCGGAGCGGGTAGCGGTCAATATCGATTATCTGGCAGAAGGTTTCGATCAGGTGGCTATTGCGCAGGGGCACCGCTCCGCCGACGCGACTGCGCTCTTTGCGGGTGGTAAAAAACTGGTCGAAGGAAGCGATTGTAAGGCGTGCCACAGCATTAATAAAAAATCGATTGGGCCCGCTTACATGGACGTAGCAAAAAAATACAAAGGTGACAATTCGGCGCTGGAGCGGCTAACGAAGAAAGTCATTGCTGGTGGCAGTGGCGTCTGGGGCGAAACCGCTATGGCCGCTCACCCGCAGTTGTCTACGGCCGACGCAGCCGAGATGGTCAAGTACATTCTGAACGTATCGAGCGAAGCCGCCAGCACCACTACGTTACCCGTCAAGGGAAGCTACACCGCCAACATACCAGCGGGCGATA
>NZ_JBMDWV010000021.1:0-27500 GCF_048594605.1 Spirosoma sp. | reverse complement strand
TCAAATCGACGATATTGCCTGGGATGCCTGCGTGACCGATTCCTGTCAACGTATCGTTTACGGGTACTCGTGGTATCTGGATGTTGTTTTGCCTGCACCGGCGTGGAAATGGGTTGGGCTGGTACTCATTGATGATGCGGGAACATACCAGGCAGTTATGCCCATTCCGCTACGTCGGAAGCAAATTGCTGGCATTACGTACGAATGGGTTGTGCATCAGCCGTTTTTCTGTCAGTTTCTTTCCGTTTTCAGCCGCGACGTGTCTGTTGATCCAACCCCATTTTTAGGGATTATCCAACAGAATTTCCGCTATTGTTCGATTTTTGCATGCCGTCATCATATCGCTACGTTCGGTGAGCGTTGTACACTATCAACACAGATTCTCGATCTGTCGGCAGATTATGAAACTCTTTACCAGCGGTATACCTCCGACCGGAAGCTAAATCTGCGTCGGGCTTTGCGGGCTAACTGGATAGTACTCGAATCCACTGACCCGACTCCGCTTCTGAACTTATTTCGTGAGAACCACGCGAACGCAATTCCAAACGGTGTTGCTGACTGGGTTTACGCTACGTTCAGAATCCTGGTGAACGAACTGAATCAACGTGGAATGATGACGCTGCGTTACGCCCTTCGCGAGGGACGTATTGAAGCGGGGGCGCTGTTTGTCAGAGAAGGAAATCGGATTATTTACCTCTTCAATGCGGCTTCGGAGGCAGGACGTACCGGCAATGCCCGGACGTTACTGATTGATCAGTTAATTCGGGAAAATGCCGGATGTCGTTGCGTAGGTAAACCAACGATTTTTGATTTTGAAAGTCCCGAAAAACCATCCATTCGGGATTTTTACCGCAGCTTCGGAGCTGTCGAAGAACCGTTCTGGTCAATACGCTGGAATCGCCTAAATGTGGTTGAACGGCTGGCCCGGCAATTAAGAAACGTAATAAAAAAGGCATCAGCTACTCACTGATGCCTTCCCATAACGCAATATAGCTGTCTTAAAAAAACCGTAGAGGTTGTCGTAGTCCGTTGTTTTTCTTTAGGTCCATCACCATCGAACCAATCCAAAGATCGACTTCAACTTTGACAGGTATCTTGTTAGTGTCGTCGGAAACAAAAATCCGAATAGACTCTTCTTCTTTAAACATTTTGTTGCCAGCGGGCAGCACTGGATTCAACATTATAACGTTAACTTTTCCCTGTTTGGTTTTCACTACGTCCTTACCCCGATAACGTACCTTCATATTATAAACGGTGTCGTCGTAAAAAGCAGGTACTTCGATGACTTGGCCGGGAGCAATTTTTGCAAAATCAATCGTGCGCAGGAAATAGTAGCCGCTGATCAGATCGTGCACATTATCAGGTACTTTGAATATATCACGTTCGGTTTTTTCCTCGGCTTTAACGGTATTCGCTTCGTGATTAAACGTAATATTCTGCTCTTTCCGGTAGCTATTTTCCTGAAGACTCGTGTAGAACTTCTGGGGCAAAATGGCTGACGTATCGATATAAGAACGCCAGGTGTCGCGAACGCGTGTCACTAGATCGAAGGCTCCTACCGTTCGGCCATCTACATTGACTCGATAGCAAGGACGATCGTTAACCTTGTAAAGCGTAGGGCTCACATCAACAATGGCTTCGGCTGCGTTAATGAAACCATAATGAACTCGATATTCGAGGTGTTCTCCCGGTCCGAAACTAGTGTTGACGACGCGCCGATACGTGTTCAGAGCCATAAAACCTGTGCTCAGAACGGAAAAAATACCGATGCCAATTACTAACTTTTTCATAGGAACAGCCGCCCGTTGGCTGGGCTATTTTTACAATGATGGATAGGTTTGTTTTAGGTAAGTCAAATATCGTTTAAAGTTGCTGTCAAATCGAGTTTCAAATTCCTGCCGGAACTGGTTTTGCTGTTTACGGTAGGTGAGGTAACCAATAAAATACGCATTGTTCGGTAGGTTTAGTTTGTCAAGTCGACGTTTTTTTATTGAACGTACGGGTTTCTGACTCAGTTCGTTGCTAATCGTATCAACAGCCACAACGATCTGCCGGATGGTTTGCCACTTCAACGAATCTTTGATGGCAACCGGCGTAGTTGGTTTAAACGTTCGGTATAAACTATCGAGCGTTCGGGTACCGCGTAATATATGGTTGTCATATCGACCATAAAACTCTTTTGTCGACATATAGTTCTGATAAGGTACAGAACTCTTGCCATACTTCTGCCGCAGAAAGCGTTGCGCTCCGTATTCGCCGACAAAATCAGCCAGATTTTCGTTGTACTCCAGATTATCTTTTACAAATAACGTACCATGAGTCAGCTCATGAATGATCAATTCGGCCAGGCTTCCTTCGGGTCGATCCAGAAAACTAGATAGAATCGGATCATTTAAAAATCCTAACGTCGACCAGGCAGAAACTTCACTAATCCGGGTATCAAAGTTTTCCCGTTTTAATTCTGAAACGCTGGAGTCAGCCCAATCTTTTTCGAAAAATCCTTTATACGAAAACGTACCAATAATTGGAAAACTCCACTGTTTTGCAACGAGTTGATACGGTTCAGCTGCCGTAACGACCCATAAAATAGGTTTACCCTGCTGATCGTAGAACGACTCATAACTCCCCGACTTATCCAGCCCAAGCGAGTCGATAGCAAAACGCTTGATTTCGCGGATAAGTTCTATTTTCTGTTTCAGAGAATCCGGGTAAACGGGGTCGTTCAATACATCGGAAACAGGTTTTGTGTTCCATAAAATACGCAATTGTCCGCGTGCCTGCATCCATCCGTAACTGACAAGTTCCCATTGCCAGACAACCAGGATAGCCAGAACCCCCACAATGACAAGAGCAATTTTTCGACGCATTCGTTGGAACCGTTAAATAAGGTGGCAAATTTCGTAAAAAAGTGTTGCACCCATTTATATATTCATGATCTACATAAGGGTTAAGTATGAGTTCAGATTGAACACGGCCATTCTCGTCGAAATACCTCAATCGATTCAGGTTGTACCATAGTGAGTTTTACAACGACTTGTTATCTGTACAGTTTAGGTAAGCCAGTTTCAAACCATGTGTACGGATCCTTATAAAACTGTATGAAATCGGGTACGCTGGCCTGGCCAGGATAAGGAGCGTAATAATGCGTGGCACTACGTGTGTCGTTTCGCCAGACCAGTACGTAGGCAAGCCGCATTTTCTCAGCTTTTAGTGCTTTCAGCAACGTATTAGTCCACCAGGTCGTATCGGGAATCGACTCCAGACCCGTTTCCGTGAACGCAGCGAGTTTGCCCGCTTTCTGGGCGTAATCGGAGACAATCTTCAACTTTCGAATCCCTGCACTGACATTGTAGCGCCCGTTACGTCCGAAGTCGGCGTAATTATCCATACCAACCATGTCTACCCACTCATCGCCCGGATAGCGCTCCAGGAACTCAGCCTCGGTATTGAACAGGCAGTCTGGCGAGAAGGCATAGATGAAATTATGAACCTGAAGGCTATCGCGTAGGTAGGAGACCGTAAACCGCCACAACGACACAAAATCTTCCTGTTTACAATGCGGTTTGCCCCACCAGAACCAGCCGCCATCAAACTCGTGATAAGGTCGGAAAAGCATCGGCACCGGTTTCCCATCCTTGCCTTTTACCGAATTGGCCAGATCGCCAAGGGTACGTAGTATCTGCTTGTACTGCTCATGATGCGAACCACCGGGAACCAGGTGAGGAACGGCGGCAACCGAAACTGTATCGACCCAATAAAAACCACCTTTGGAAACCGGATTGGAAAAATGCCAGGCAACGGTTGTTACACCACCCCGGTCGTACGTATCAGCGATTTGCTTACGGAGTAATTCCTTTGTCTTTTCAATGGCTTCGGGCGGTCGGCCCGATAAACCACTAAAATCGACTCCAATCACAGCGGGATGCGAGCCCGTTACGGATTTAATATCTGATCGATCCGGTTCGCCTGCCCAGCCGTGGCCATATTCAGTAGCATGCTGATGGCCAAATAGGATATGCTTCTTGCTTAGCTTACGCAGATTTCGGTAAAGCGCTTTTGTTTCCTTTGTCGCCTTAGGATCAATTAGTTTATTTTCATAATTGGCTGCCCATAAATTAAGTGGTAACAGAAGGTAGGCTAATAAGCCAATTTTTATTAATAGAAGTGGAATATTGAGCATAAATTAAGATTATTAGTGACCTGCATTGAATCAAACTGCTTCTTAGTAAACCCGAAAGAGTACACGCTGCGTATATTGGTATAGTTCAATAAAGAGACGGGATATATAAGGTGAAGCATTGGAGTTTTAGGCCATACTTTTTACCAGAAAACCTTTATGTATAAGGGCATTAAATTCTATTTAATGTGAATATGCATCATATTTTCTATAGAGAAAATGTTTAGATTTGACGTGTGTTTTTATATTGAATTTATTCAATGATTATTAGTTTTTATTCCGTTTTTTATATTCGATAAATGCAAAATTTGTTGAATAAGTGCAATGAAAAACAGCGTAGTTTTATTTCACTCTTTTCACTATTATGAAAAAACACTTACTATACCTCAAAATTCTCCTTCTATCCCTTCTGACGACGCTCAGCTTTGCGCAGGGTGTTGAAATCAGAGGGCGTGTTACGGGCGAGGGAGGTACACCAATTTATGGGGCCAATGTTGTGGTCAAAGGCAGTCGGCAAGGGGCTGTCACCGATGAAAAAGGTGACTATCGGATTCAGGTTCCTGCTGGATCAACGCTTACGTTTAGTTTTATTGGCTATGTAGCAAAAGATGTAGCCATTGGCAACAACACTACTATCAACGTATCGCTGGCTCCACAATCGTCGGTGCTGGATGAAGTTGTTGTAACGGCGCTCGGTATCAAAAAAGAGCGTAAATCATTGGGCTATTCGACCACTGAAGTAAAAGGTGAGGATCTGACGCAGGCTCGTTCGGTCAACGTAGCGAATTCTCTGGTTGGTAAAGTTGCCGGTTTGAATATTGCGAGTACGGCAACTGGCCCAAGCGGTTCGAGCCGGATTACGATTCGGGGGAATGGCTCTATTGGTGGTAACAATCAGCCGCTGATCGTCGTCGATGGTATTCCGATCAACAACGATAACCTGGGCTCTGTAGGAATGTGGGGTGGCTCAGATAAAGGTGATGGTATTTCCAGCCTTAACCCGGATGAAATCGAAAGCATGAACGTACTGAAAGGAGCTACAGCAGCCGCTCTTTACGGTTCACGCGCTTCGAACGGGGCTATTCTGGTAACCACTAAAGGCGGTAAGGTTGGCAAAGGGATCGGGGTTGAAATAAACAGCAATTTCGTTGCTGAAGACCTGCTGATCAAACGCTTTAACGATTTCCAGTATGAATATGGGGCTGGTAATAACGGCCAGAAGCCAACTACACCGCTGGAAGCGACAACCTCAAGTAGCTGGGGAGGGAGATTGGACGGTACGAACGTAATGCAGTATGATGGTGTGGCTCGACCATACGTAGCGCAGCGTGACAACCTGATTAACTTCTATAAAATGGGGAACACGTTCACCAACTCAGTTGCCTTGAGCGGAGCTAGTGAAAAAATTACGTACCGATTGTCAATGAACAACTTAGACAATAAAGGGCTGGTTCCTAACAATTCGCTTCACCGAAACAATTTTGCCTTAAACACCAACGCTACGTTAGGAAATGACCTGACAGTTGTAGCTAACGTTAAATACATTACAGAAAGAAACCGTAACCGTCCGCGCTTATCTGACTCACCAGGTAATGCAAATTACACGTTGTTTACGATGCCAACTTCCCTGCCTGTATCAACAATGCGGGACAATGTTTATAACAGTCAAGGTTTCGAAAAGGTATGGTCGGAAAACATCTATGCGCAGAACCCCTATTTTGCTGCATATGATTATAAACAGGAAGATAAAAAAGACAGGGTCATTGCAGCACTTGAGCCAACGTATACAGTGACGAGTTGGTTGTCGTTGATGGCGCGTTTAGGCTTCGATACGTATACGTACCGAAATACGGAAATTACGCCTACGGGTACTGCCTATCAACTAAACGGCGGCTATAATTCTAACCTGCGTAATTTCACCGAGAGCAACTATAGCCTCAATGCAACGATCAAGCATGGTATCACGGACGCTATTGGGTTGAATCTGCTGTTAGGTGGAAACCTGATGAAACAGGTTAACCGCCTGGATAATTACAGTGGAAACGGATTCAACATTCCGTTCTTCTACGATATATCGAACATAAATCCGGATGCACGGAGTATTTCGTATAACTATATCGAGAAGCGTATTAACTCAGTCTATGCCTCAGCTGACCTTTCGTACAAAAACTTCCTGTTTGTAAACCTGGGCGGACGTAACGATTGGTTCTCTACGTTGGCTCCCGACAAAAACAGCATTTTTTATCCATCAGTTGGGTCAAGCGTAGTGCTGTCTGAAGCGTTTAAACTACCAGCGGTTATTAATTTCGCTAAGTTGAGGGGATCATGGGCGCAAGCAGGTGGTGATACCGATCCGTATAATCTTTCCCTATATTACAGTCTGACGGGGGCTCACCTTGGTCAGGCGTTGGGTCAGATCAACGGAAGCCAGGTGCCTAACTCAAATTTGCGGCCGTTAACGTCTACTACGTTCGAAATTGGGCTTGAATCGCGTATGTTTAACAACCGATTCGGAATTGACTTCGCCGTATACAGCCGTAACACAACCAACGATATTGTAGCGGCTTCTATTTCGGGTACGTCAGGATTCTCAACGGCCTTATTTAATGTAGGGCAGATTACCAACAAAGGTATTGAACTGCTGCTGAGCTATGACGTCCTCAAGGGACGTAATTTCACCTGGGATGCTTCATTTAATTTTGCCTACAATAAGAACGAAGTCGTTTCGCTCTATGGAGATCTTCAGAATCTACAGGTTGGTGACCCCGCCCGCTCGCAGGCTGCTTACGTGTTCCAGGAGGTTGGTCAGCCATTCAGCTTAATTAAAGGCTTTAACTATAAGCGGGATGCAGGCGGGAATGTAATTTACGACGCTCAGGGATTTCCGTTGAAGACCGATCTGGTATCTTATGGCACGGGGGTTTCGCCAACTACGCTTGGCTTTAATAACTCATTCCGCTATAAAGGAATTGGCTTAAGCTTCCTGATCGATGGTAAGTTTGGTGGGCAGATCTATTCGGGCACGAACGCTCTGGCCTATCGGGTGGGTCTGCATAAAGAAACGCTGCCTGGCCGCGAAACAGGAGTTATTGGCGTGGGTGTAAATGAAAAAGGCGAGCCTAACACGGTGAATGTGCCAGCTCAGCAGTATTATTCTTACCTCTATAATTTTGCAGAGCCGTTCATTTACAGTTCAGACTTCCTCAAACTACGTCAGGTTATTATTGATTATACGATTCCAGCGCGGTTGCTGACAAAGATGCCGTTCAAGGCGGCTTCTATCTCGATCGTGGGCCGGAACCTGGCTATTCTGATGAAGAAGGTTCCAAACATTGATCCGGAATCAACTTACAACAATACAAACGCGCAGGGCCTGGAATTTGCCGGTACGCCACCAACACGCTCAATGGGGGTTAATCTTAATTTGAAATTCTAATTATTCTGACGCTAATCCTCAAAAATTTTGAAACTGATGAATCGTAAGATACTGGCAATGCTCACCCTGACTGTGGCCATGGGAGCTTGTACAAAGGACTTTGAACAAATTAACATCAACCCGAACTCGCCATCGTCGGTGCCGCTGTCGTTCCTATTAGGGCAGTCGCAACTGATGATTGACGGGTCAGCACCCGACCCTGGTTATAAAACCTGGCGGGGTAATCTGATCTACGCTGGACCCATGGTTCAGCAGTTGGCAGCAACGAATTCGTATTACACAGGCGATAAATACATCTATAGCGTTGAGAACACTGGTGCCTACTTTGCCGATTCATATTCGAACGCGGTTAAGAATCTGGTCAACCTGATTGCTCTGGCTAAAGAAAACCCTGCGAATGTTAATACGTTGTCAATTGCCCGGATTCTGAAAGTGCTTCAGATGCACCTGATCACCGATATGTATGGTGATGCTCCTTACTCAGAAGCAGGGCTAGGATACTTAAATCAACTTTTCAGTCCTAAATACGATCTCCAGAAGGACATCTATGCGGATATGCTGAAGGAACTGGACGAAGCCGGTACGGCCTTGTCGACATCAGCAACTGTTCCAACCTCCGCTGATTTTTCGTTCGGTGGCGATATTAACAAATGGAAGAAATTTGCCAATTCGCTGATGTTACGTTTGGCCATGCGAATGCAGAAAGTTGATCCGGCTTCGGCTCAGACATGGGCGAAGAAAGCCGTTGACAAAGGCCTGATGACCAGCAACGACGATACGTATACGATTAAGCACGCATCTGGGCCTACTTATAGTATCAATCCCAATTCGTATAACCTGAGTATTTTCCCTTCAGGTGGTCGGAATATTTTGAACGAAGATGCTGTCTTGTGGTCGAAAACGCTCATCGACATGATGAAGGCGCGCAAGGATCCACGGGTAAACGTAATCGCGGCTATTGCCGGTGGCGATATGACGCCTGCCAAGCAGAAAGGTTTACCGAATGGCTACGATAATACGACAGGCACACCATTTAGCTTGGCTAGTGTTGGGGATCCCAATCTGAAGAACTATTCACGTCCTTCGCCCATCATGATTAATGCAGACGATCCAAGCATTTATTTAACCTATGCCGAAACACGCTTCCTGCTAGCCGAAGCTATTGAGCGAGGCTGGGCTACGGGTTCGGCTAAAGACGAATACGCTAAAGGTCAGGCTGCGGCTCTTTCGCAATTAGCTTTATATGATCCAACGGCGGCTATTACCAATACCGCCGATTACGTAGCCGCTAATCCGTATCCAACGGGTTCTCTGGATGATAAACTAGCGCAAATTCATTCGGAGATGTTTATTCTGACGGCCACGACGATGAACTTCTACGAGGGTTGGTCCAACTGGCGCCGGACAGGATTACCAAAATTAACACCCGTGAACTATCCGGGTAATTCATCAGGCGGCCAGATTCCTCGCCGGATGCGGTATCCGCCCACTGAGGCTGCTGTGAATTCAAACTATGCGCTTGCCAACGAGCGCCAGGGTGGTGATTCGTTTAACTCGCGGGTATGGTGGGATAAACAGTAAGCGCTTAAACGTATCAGTAAGAAAATGCCTCCAAATTCTGGAGGCATTTTTCTTACTATCTTAGTGGACTATTCGGCCCTGCGCCAATACCGTAACGCATGAAGCTCTCTCGTTTTTTTGCCCTTATTCTTTTGGTTGTCGGTTGTAAAAGCAAATCTTCTGACTCGATCTTTACCCGACTTTCTGCCGACGATACGCACATTGATTTCACCAATACCATTCAGGAGACGGAGAAAGATAACGTACTGAACTACGAGTATTTTTATAATGGTGGGGGCGTAGCAGCGGCTGATTTCAACAACGACGGCCTGATTGACTTATACTTCACGGCCAATCAGGGTCAAGACAAGCTCTATATCAATGAAGGAAAACTATCGTTTAAAGACGTAACGAAAACAACTGGAATTACCTGGCAGGGCGAATGGAAAACCGGCGTTGCGGTGGTTGACATCAATAACGATGGCTGGCAGGATATTTACGTATCGGTTTCGGCCAATGTCGACAAACCGGCGCTACGTCATCACAAACTATACATCAACAATAAGAATCTTACGTTTACCGACCGGGCTGCTGAGTATGGCCTGGATTTGATCACATACGCTACGCAGGCCGCTTTCTTCGATTACGATAAGGATGGTGATCTGGACGTTTACCTGCTCAACCACAACGTAAAGGATTTTAAACGTTTCGATGCCGATGCCATACATGCCATGCGCGATTCGCTGGCGGGGCACCGGCTCATGCGGAACGACGGACCCAACCGGAAATTTGTGGACGTAAGCGTTCAGGCGGGTATCAAGGGAAATCCGATAGGTTTTGGTCTGGGTATTCATACCGCCGATCTGAACGGCGATGGCTGGACGGACATTTACGTATCAAACGATTATCTGGAGGAAGACTATCTGTACCTGAACAACAAAAACGGTACGTTTACCGACGTAGTGAAAAAAGCGACTGGCCACGTTAGCTATTTTTCGATGGGCAACGATGTGGGTGATATTAACAATGACTTGCTGCCTGATATTGTTACGATGGATATGCTGCCCGAAGACAACAAGCGGCAGAAGCTGCTATTCGGTCCGGATAAATATGAAGCCTATCTGTCGATGCTACGTAACGGTTTCCATCCGGAAGTAATGCGGAACATGCTCCAGCTCAACAATGGCGTTGATCCGGCGGGTAATCCTACGTTCAGTGAAATTGGCCAACTGTCGGGCATATCCAGCACAGACTGGAGTTGGTCGCCCTTACTGGCTGATTATGACAATGATGGTTACAAAGATTTGTTCGTAACGAACGGCTATCTGCGTGACTACACGAACAACGATTTTGTGAAGTATTACGCCGATCAGGGTGAGCAAAAGAACCAGAGCGTTATGGAGACAATCAGCCATATGCCATCGACCAAAACGCCAAATTATATCTTTCGTAACGAACACAATCTGACGTTTTCCAATAAGCAGACCGACTGGGGATTCGATACGCCTGTGATTTCGAACGGAGCTGTTTATGCAGACCTGGACAACGACGGTGATCTGGAGATCGTGACGAATAATATCAACGAAAAAGCGTTCGTCTATCAGAATTTGGCTGTTCAAAAAGCCGAAAACACGTTCATTGATCTAGTTCTTGACCCTAAGCAAACCGCTCAAAACGCTACGGGAACGAAAGTTTACGTGTACAGTGGCGAACTGAAGCAGTACCAGCAATACACACCAACGCACGGTTTCCAAAGCAGCATGCTCGTTCCGATGCATTTTGGGCTGGGCAAACAGCAAACAATTGATAGCCTGATTGTTGTGTGGCCGAACGGAAGCGTTCAAAAACTAACTGGTCTCAAAGCAAACCAGCGATTAACCGTTACGTATTCACCTAACGCTTCGGGAACTGCTCCTAATCCGGGTGCTGCTACGTCCATATTTACACAAACCAATACGTTGGATTTTGAGCACAAGCAGCTCCCGTTAAATGATTTTAGCCGGCAAATCCTACTGCCCCACATGTACTCATATGCCGGACCACGAATGGCGAAAGGCGATGTGAATAAAGACGGATTGGATGATTTTTACATTGGTGGCGGAAAAGGGCAGGCTGGGGAGTTGTTTATTCAGCAAAAAGATGGTCGTTTTCAGAAAACGGATCAATCAGCTTTTAAGCAGGATGCTTTATGTACCGATACCGATGCGGCTTTTCTGGATGTAGACGGCGATGGCGATCTGGATTTATACGTAACGAGTGGTGGTTATGAATATCTGCCAAACGATCTTTTGCTTCAAAATCGGCTTTACCTGAACAATGGGAAAGGCAGCTTTACGAAAGATATAAATCGCCTTGATCAGAACGATTATGCAGGAAATGCTGTCGAAGTGCTTGATTTTGATAAGGACGGCGATCTGGATCTGTTCGTGTGCGGGTCCGTTATGCCGAATCAATATCCCCGCTTTCAGCCTACCCGACTCTACCGAAATGATAAAGGGAAATTTGCTCCTGTGAAAAATGAAGCCCTAAAGGACTTAGGCTTATTGACAGATGCCTGTGTTATCGATTTTAACAAAGATGGTTTTGATGATATCGTGACTGTAGGAGAGTGGACACCCATCATTCGTCTACAAAATGAACGGGGTGTTTTTAAGCGCGTCCAGGATGAAGAAGAGCCGATAACTGGCTTCTGGCAACGTATTGCTGCCGATGATTTCGATAAAGATGGCGATATGGACCTGATCGTTGGCAACTACGGTCTGAATTGCCATTTCAAAGCTTCACCAGACTTGCCATTAACCATGCTGACGGATGATTTTGATGGAAATGGTACGCTCGATCCGGTGGTTTCGTACTACGTTCAGGGAACGAATTATCCAGCCTATAGCCGTGACGAGCTGCTGGACCAGTTAGTGCCACTACGTAAAGCATACACGTCTTACGCTACGTACTCGGATGCTACTACTGACGACGTAATGAATCAATTCAAAGGAAAAACGCCACAGAAATCATCAATTAATGAGCTGTCAACGGTTTACCTGGCCAATAATAATGGGCGTTTCGAGCGTAAAGAACTGCCCATTCAGGCGCAGTTTTCCCCGGTATATTCAATCCTGTCGCAGGACCTGAACGGTGATGGGTTCCAGGATTTGATCCTAGCGGGTAATCAAACGCATGGGCGCGTCAGAACCGGGAATATTGATGCAAACTATGGTCAGGTATTTCTGAATGATCGAAAGGGGAATTTCACATATGTTCCGCAATACCAATCAGGGCTTTATCTGCGTGGCGATGTCCGGTCGCTGATGTTCATTAACAATCAATTGATCGTCGGCATCAACAGCCAGAAAGCACAGATTTACGCAATAAGGAAATAAATAAGGGGAATGAATCACACTGTTCATTCCCCTTATTTATTTCCTTATTAAAAAACTTATCCCCGCAATTCAACGACTTGCCCATCCTGACAACGTAGCACACGACCGGGGTATTTGTGCAGGAGCTCGTAATTGTGTGTTGCCATAAGAATGGCGGTTCCATCGGCATTGATGGCTTGAAAAACTTTCATAATTTGATCAGCAACAGCAGGATCAAGATTTCCCGTTGGCTCATCGGCAATAACGATTTGCGGATGATTCAGCAATGATCGGGCAATCACAACGCGTTGCTGCTCACCACCCGAAAGCTGATGCGGCATTTTCTGCTGGGCGCTTTCCAGGCCAACTTGTGTCAGTACTTCGGCGATACGTCGGTCCATATCAGCCTTGTTTTTCCAGCCTGTAGCTTTCAATACAAACTTCAGGTTATCTTCAACAGAACGGTCGAAAAACAATTGAAAATCCTGAAAAACGATGCCAATTTTCCGGCGAAGTTGCGGAATGTCGCGGGAACTGAGTGCACTTAGTGCATAACCTGCTACGTGCCCTTTTCCGCTATGAAGGTGCAGATCGGCATACAGGGTTTTGAGCATCGACGACTTGCCACTGCCCGTACGGCCAATTACGTAAACAAAATCGCCTTTGTTAATTCGAAACGATACGTCACCTAAAACCAGCTTTTTGCCCTGGTAAATGTCAGCGTGATCGAGCGTAAGAACGGGTTCGGGGGAAAGCATAAAAAGAGTCGTCGGTCAATAAATAGTCACTAGTCGTCAGTCAACCGTAATTTAGGACAGCAGCCCCCAACGACTATTGACTGACGACTAACAACTTTTTTACTTTTTCACGGGCCGGTTTGCCTTTTCGTGATCAGCCAGGAACTTAGCCAGGCCACTATCGGTAAGTGGGTGATTCAACAACGCCTTGATAACGCTCAACGGAGCTGTCATTACGTCTGCACCGATTTCAGCGCACTTAATTACGTGCATTGGGTGACGTACCGATGCTGCCAATACTTCGGTGGTGATGCCGTAATTCGTGAAAATCGTGACGATCTGCTCGATCAGTTCCATACCGTCGGTTGAAATATCATCCAGACGACCAACGAAAGGCGAAACGAAAGAGGCCCCGGCTTTGGCAGCTACCAGTGCCTGACCGGCCGAGAAAATCAGTGTGCAGTTTGTGCGAATTCCTTTTTCTGAAAAATACTTGATGGCTTTTACACCATCGGCAGTCATTGGGATTTTCACAACGATGTTCTCGTCGATCTCGGCCAGTTCATCGCCTTCTTTAATCATCTCTTCGTACTTGATGGAGATAACTTCCGCGCTGACATCGCTTCCTACGATTTCGCAAATCTGCTTGTAGTGGCGCATTACGTTGTCTTTTCCCGTAATACCTTCTTTAGCCATCAGCGAAGGGTTGGTGGTTACACCGTCGAGAACACCCATATCCTGGGCTTCACGAATGTCGGCCAGATTAGCCGTATCAATGAAAAATTTCATAGTTAAATTGAACGTTAATTAAGTGGTTTCGACCGCCGGTAGGTTGTTTTACACCGTTACTGACTCATCAACTACGTGCGTTCCGTCCTGAATTTTGCAGACGTGAATGTACGTATCTTTCCCCGTTCGGGCTTTGTATTGTTTCATAATCTGATCCGTGAATGCCTCCAGCGATTCTTCACGTACCAGATTTATGGTGCATCCGCCAAATCCTCCCCCCATCATCCGCGCGCCATATACGCCCGGTTGCTGACGGGCAATGTCAACAAGTATATCTAACTCAGGACAACTTACTTCATACCATTTACTCAATCCTTCGTGTGAGCCGTACATCAATTGCCCGAACGTAGCAATGTCATTCTCTTCGAGTGCGGCTACACCATCAAGCAGGCGTTGATTTTCCTGCACTACGTAGGCACACCGCCGATAAATTAATGGCTCCGTATCCCGCAAATGCTGATCAAGCATTGCCATGGTTACGTCGCGCAGACTTTTTATTTCCGGATAATACGTTTGTAAAAACCGCACGCCCGCTTCGCATTCGGCCCGGCGTGTATTATACTCCGACGTAACGAGTGAATGCTTGACCCGTGAGTCACACAACACAACGCTGATTCCTTCCATACGTAAGGGGGCGTAGGTGTATTCGAGCGAACGGCAGTCGAGTTTAATGACGTGGTCGGCTTTGCCCATCATACTGGCAAACATATCCATGATGCCTACTTTGGCGCCGACAAACTCATTTTCGGCTCGCTGCGAAAGCTTCAACAGTGTAATCCGATCAAGGCCAAGGCCAAATAGTTCGTTCAGGGCAAAACCGACACCGTTTTCAAGCGCAGCCGACGACGACAGCCCGGCACCCATCGGAATTGTACCGCTAAAAACGCAGTTGATTCCACCGATTTTGTGGCCTGCCAGCCGAAATTGAGCGATTACGCCCAACAGATAATCAGCCCACGTGTGTGTCGGCATTAAATCGCTAAGTGAACCCTGGTGTGTTCGGCTCAAATCGTGCGCTACAAAATGAATATTATCATCTGACCGACGTCCAACTTCTAAATAAATGGCTTTATCGATGGCCGCCGGTAGTACAAACCCTTCGTTATAATCGGTATGTTCGCCGATGAGGTTAACGCGGCCAGGAGAACAAATCAGTAGAGGATCTGCGCCAAATAAATGCTGAAAGGACGTAGCAAGCTGACTAAGCAAATTCATGTCGGGGGTTAGGGCTTTAGCGGTTCGATGTAACAAGCCATAACGTACCGCTAAACAAATATAACCTTCGTCCTGAAGGGAAACGGAACCATATAAAAATAAAAAATGGCAAACCAATGTCTCACCGCTACGACCACCTACCCTTGCTTCGGTCAAGACCTGGGGGATTCAGCAGGAGCTGGTAGCACCGATTTGCCGATGCAAAGTTACGTAATTGTTCATCAAACGACCAAATTTCACTCGTACCTTTGTCCAAAATCAATCGTGAATAAATGATTGAGGGATTTAGCGAATACCACGTAGCTAGTCATTTTTGTGGTAGCTACGTAATCAATTACTCAACCAATCACTAAGTTATTTCTTGATGAATCGTCTGAAAGTCTGTATCTTATATTTTGCGTTAATTGCTATATCAGCCTGTAGTTCGTCGGATAAGTACGTTGAACAAGGCCGGGCTTATTTGAAGGAAGGAAAGTTTCGGGAAGCGATACAAGTGCTGAATCAGGCCATTGAGGCCGACGAAGCTAATCCGGAAGCGTTTAATTCACGAGGGGTTGCGTATTTTGAGTTGAAAGAATATGCTAACGCTATGCTCGACTACGATCAGGCCGTTAAACTGGAGCCCGATTTCTATCGCTCCTATTACAATCGGGGCTTGTTAAAAGCAGCCCAAAACGACGTAACAGGAGCTGTAAAGGATTATTCCGAAGCGATACGGCTGATGCCTGATTCGAGTCGTAATCTTAGTGCTGAAATCTTCCTGAACCGGGGGCAGTTGTTTGCCTTGCAGGGACAAATTCAGCCCGCTCTAACCGATTTTTCGCAAGCTATTACGTTAGATCCGAAAAATTCACTGGCTTTATACAACCGTGGCAATCTGCGTTATCAGCAGAAAGATTTAACCGGCGCTGTTTCCGATTTCCAGAAAGCCGTTGAAGCTGACCCGAAATTCGGGAAAGCCTTTTATGGACTAGGTATTGCACAGGTGATCCAGAATGACCGAGAGAAAGCTTGCCTGAATTTGAAACAGGCGCAAAACCTGGGCTATGCTGATGCCGCCAATGCTGTAGCCACGTATTGTCAATAAGCGAGCACTCAAAAGTAATGAACGAACAGAAAAGGTACCTTTACGCTTATGACCTCCCGTCGTTCATTCTTACGTAGTACACTAGCCAGTTTCTGGATGCTACGTAAGCCGAAACGTATTGTTCAAACCGTAACAGGGCCACTGTCTGCTACTAACATGGGCCTTGCCCTGATTCATGAGCATGTATTGGTAGACTTTATCGGGGCCGATCAGATTACGTCGAACCGGTGGAGTCGGGTGGACGTGCTGACCAAAATGCTTCCTTATTTTCTGGAACTGAAACAGCTTGGTTGTCAGGTGGTTTTAGATTGTACTCCCGCTTATCTGGGTAAAGATCCTTTGTTGCTGAAAGAGTTGTCTGAACGTTCGGGAGTACGTATTTTGACGAACACGGGCTACTATGGCGCATCGGATAATAAATATCTGCCTGCTCATGCGTATACCGAAACGGCGGACCAACTGTCTGATCGGTGGGTAGCCGATTTTCAGAACGGCATTGACGGAACCGGTATTCGGCCGGGTTTTATCAAAATCGGAGTCAATCCAGGACATTTGTCTGAATTGCACCGCAAACTTGTTGTAGCGGCTGCCCGCACTCACAAGCGTACCGGGCTAACCATTTGTTCACATACAGGGCCGTACGTACCGGCCTTTGAGCAGATTGACGTATTGAAGCAGGAAGGCGTTCGGCCTGATGCGTTCGTATGGACTCATGCGCAGGGCAACAATATGGTTCACTACGCACATGCCGTTCGGGAAGGGGCCTGGGTGAGCCTGGACGGGCTCGACAAAACGAACGTTGCTGCCTATGCCGATACGTTACTGCTCATGAAAGAAAACCGATTTTTGCACCGGACGCTTCTGTCGCACGATGCGGGTTGGTATGATCCGGCAAAATCAAATGATCAGGGTGTTGGTCGTGATTATACCATATTATTTAAACAATTGATGCCCGAACTTAACAAACGCGGATTTACTAGAAAAAACTGGAAGCAGATCTTAATCGAGAATCCGGCAGAAGCGTTCAGTCTGGAACCTAAATGAGATTGAAATTCGGGTTTAGATCAATAATCTACTTCCAGATTTAATACCTTTCGGAGTTCGTGCAAAGCTGGATTCTTTTCAGCAAGGTAGTTGAATTTGTCCTGCGAACTGTAAATCATTTTCTTCACTTCCTGCACCACCACTTTGTGCTCAAGCTGAATCTGGCTGTTCTGAAGTTCATTACGTAGATAGCCTAGTAAATCCGGCTTCAGTTCAGTTAAGAAGCCTACCTGCAGCGTATTGTCGAGCGTCAGGTGAATCGTTGTCCCTTCCAGTACTAACTCCCGATTCAGCACAACCTGCTCCGATGTAATGTCGTTCTGCTGCCGACGTAAACGTGCAAACGTGTTCCAGACATCCTGCAAATCGTCGAGAGAGAACGGCTTATCCGGTCGGGTAGGTGCCTTGATTGCAACAACTTCTTCCGCATCGGCAGTCGACTGGGCAGGACCATTTGTCAGAGACACAGTTGAGCGCAGACGGCTGCTGGCTGGGCGCGTCGGTGGAGCTATTTGAGGTCTGGCAGATGGACTGGGCTTTTCAGCTATAGCAGCCGCAGCCGGTAACGTAGCCGTGCCATTTCGGTACGTTGATGACTTTGTCGCCACAGCATTGGGCATTGGACCGTCGGCAGACGTAGCAGATTGATAATCATTTACCGGCTCACTCGTAACGGGATGAGTTTCGGTTAAGGGGCTGATTTTATCAGGCGATGGCGGTGGGCTGTCGTTTTTTTTTTCTAACACCGACTCCTCAGCCGGACGCAGCGTTGTCGAATTGTCGTCATTACGAAATCCATTTCCGTTAAGCGGTAATTCAGGCAGCGTTTCCCAGTTCAGCAGGTTTCGTAAATTGGCCAGCTTCATCAGCCAGAGTTCTATGTGCAGCCGCTGATCCTTAGCCTGTTTGTAGTTCAGGTCGCACTGGCTGCCTGTACTTAGCGCCGATAACAAAAACGACATCGGCGCCCGCGCCGATTGATCGAGGTATTGCCGACGAACGTTTTCGGTCACTTGCAGCAACTGAACCGTGGCGGCATCCTTACAGACCAGCAAATCACGGAAGTGACGACATAAACCAACGATGAACTGATGGCCATCAAATCCTTTTCTTAATATTTCGTCGACTGTAAGCAGGCTTTGTGATAGATTACCTGCCAGCAATAAGTCGGTCAGTTTGAAATAATAATCGTAATCGAGGATGTGCAGGTTGTCCAGCACTTCTTTGTAACGAATTACCCGATCGGCTGCGAACGTAACGTTCAGATCGAACATCGACAGCGCATCCCGCAACCCACCGTCGGCCTTCTGGGCAATTAGATCGAGGGCTTCGTTTTCAGCGGTAATGCCTTCTTTTTCGGCAATCTTCGCCAGATGACTGGCAATATGCTGTGGCTGAATCCGGTTGAAATCGAAAATTTGACAGCGCGACAGGATGGTTGGCAGAATTTTGTGTTTTTCGGTGGTCGCCAGAATAAAAATGGCGTAGGAGGGAGGCTCTTCCAGCGTTTTCAAACAGGCGTTGAAAGCCGCCGACTAGAGCATGTGCACCTCGTCAATAATATAAATTTTATACTTGCCCGACTGGGGCGGATAACGTACCTGATCAATCAGATTTCGGATGTCTTCAACCGAGTTGTTCGAGGCTGCATCCAGTTCATGAATATTAAACGACGCATTCTGATTGAAACTTACGCAGGATTCACACTGGTCGCAGGCTTCGCCTTCGGGCGTTAGGTTTTGGCAATTGATGGTTTTGGCGAGAATGCGGGCACAGGTCGTTTTACCAACACCCCGTGGTCCGCAAAACAGGAATGCAGAAGCCAGGTGATTGGTTGTAATCGCATTCTTTAACGTAGTGGTAATATGCTCTTGTCCGACAACCGTATCGAAAGTTGCCGGGCGGTACTTGCGGGCCGAGACCACGAAATTTTCCATACCCAAAGTTAGTACGGTCGGGGCGGAAAGGCAAACCCGAAATGCAGGGTTTAAGCAAATCGATTGAAATCGAACCGTATAAAAGATAATACGTCCGTTCGGTCAGAATAAATGCTTTTCTGCTGAATACTATTCGATATTAGCTCTGCGTTTTTGTATTATTGTACGAAATAAGAGTAGTATTTACTGATAAGTTACTGTTCGTAACCTAAGCTCAGTTTAAAGTTAACTCAACGAATTTTCTATGAAGCACACCTTTACATTTCAGCATGTCAGGGCTTATTGTTTTTCCGTTCTAACGTTCCTTTTTGTTGTAATTTCTGACGTACCATCCTTCGCCAGCCTGGCGTATACTCATAAAGACGTAGTGGCCGATCGCTCCGTAACTGGGCGCGTGGTTGATTCAAAAAATCAGGCATTGCCCGGCGTAAGCGTATTACTAAAAGGTACGCAAAAAGGAACGACGACGGATGCAAACGGGCGCTTTCAACTGAGTGTTCCTGAGCAGGGAGCGGTTCTCCAGTTTTCGTATATTGGTTACGTTACGCAGGAAGTAACCGTTGGTAACCAGACCGATCTGAACGTTACGTTGCTCGATGATGCCAAGTCACTCAACGAAGTGGTAGTGGTCGGTTACGGTACGCAGAAAAAAGCCGACGTAACGGGTGCCGTTTCGACTGTTACGTCAAAAGATATCGGGCGACTTCCTGTAGGCGGTATTGATCAGGCGTTGCAGGGAAAAGCAGCTGGTGTGCGCGTTACGCAATCGTCGGGACAGCCCGGCGAGGGAATTACGGTACGCATTCGCGGTGTCGGGACAATTAACGATAACAGTCCGCTCTACGTCATTGATGGCGTGCCCACGAAAGATCCGGGGAGTTTGCTGAATCCGAACGACATCGAAAGTATGTCTGTCCTGAAAGATGCCTCATCGGCTGCCATTTATGGAGCGCGTTCGGCGAATGGGGTTATTGTGGTGACAACCAAGCGTGGTCAGTCGGGCGCACCGCGTATTTCATTCAACAGTTATACCGGTATTCAGCAGCACGGTCGGCTGATTCCGATGGCGAATACGGCCGAATACGTTCAAATTTACAACGAAGCGGCCAACACCGATAACGCAGCCATCGGTGATCCTACGTTATTTCGAAAACTTATCACGGCCGACCCTGCTACGTTGCCAAATACGGATTGGCAACGCGCCATTTTCCGAACGGCACCGATTCAAAATTATCAGTTGTCGATTAGTGGCGGTACCGAAAAATCGCACTATCTGATTTCGGGCAACTACTTTGATCAGCAGGGCATTATCCTGAATTCGGGTTATAAACGTTATGCGCTACGTACCAGTCTGGATACCGATATAAAAGGTAAAGTGAAGATTGGAACAAATATAAACCTGACTTATGCAAACCGAAGTATTATAGGAAGTTCGGGTGATGGCTACGGCGGCAATGGCGGGAGTATTGTGCGCTACGCCCTGTTTCGCACACCTGCGATTGCCATCTATGATTCCACCGGAAATTATACCGATTTGCCTGCACGCCCGGATCTGTACGGTGATGGCTACAATCCGGTTGGCTTAGCCAACAAGCAGGACAATAAGCAAAATCAGTACCGCGTATTCGGAAACCTCTTTGCCGAATGGCAGATTACGAAAGACCTGCGTTTCCGGACCGACGGCGGACTGGACGTTAGCATTATCAATCAGAAAATCTATAACGAAAACTGGGGCACCAATAACCGCATCAATAGCCCCGCTACGTTAAGTGATCGGATCAGCACGAGTACCAATCTAAACTGGAACAATACGCTGAATTACTCGCGCACATTCGGCGAAAGCCATGACGTATCGGCATTGTTGGGCATGGAGGCCATTCAGAATATTGGACGCGATCTGGCGGGTTCCGACCGTAATTTTATAGATCAGGACCCCAATCTACGTTATCTGGGACGAGGTAATGATCCGCTGGGGCGTTCCGCTTCGGAAGGCGATCAACGCTGGAAATTGCTTTCCCAGTTTCTGCGGGTTAACTACGCCTATCGGAACAAATATCTGGCTACGGTTAATGTTCGGCGGGATGGCTCTTCGCGCTTTTCGCCCCAGAACCGCTACGCTACGTTCTATTCGGGCTCTGTCGGCTGGAACATTGATCAGGAAGCTTTTTTTGAGCCGCTGTCCGGGTTCGTGTCGGCGCTGAAAGTTCGGGCTAGTATTGGTCAACTGGGTAACCAGGACATTGGAAATTATCCATATGCTTCTATCGTCGGAAGCGGTTTTAATTATCCGTTTGGTAATCCGCAGCAAACCAACAATGGGTATGCCATTACTGGTCGGGGAAATTCGAACGTAAAATGGGAAGCTTCAACCCAAACGGATTTTGGGCTGGATGCGGCTTTTTTCAGAAATAAACTGCAATTGAACGTCGATTATTTTATTAAGACAACGTCGGATATGCTGGTCCCCGTACCGGTGCCTCGCTCGGGCGGTACGGCGGGCGTCCCCTATGTAAATGCGGGTAAGGTTGAAAACCGGGGCGTTGAACTTGATCTGACGTACCGAAATCGGGTGGGGCAAGTGACGTTCGACGTAACAGCCAACGGATCATTTATCCGAAACAAAGTAGTTTCGCTCAGCGACGGTCGACCGATTCCAGGCGGGCGTATCGATAATGGTATTTACGCTACGTTGACCGAGCCGGGCCACCCCATCGGGTCGTTTTATCTGCTCACGCAGGCCGGTATTTTTCAACGTAGCGACGAAATATTCACGAGTGCGTTTCAGGGAAATGGTATTCAGGCGGGCGACGTAAAATTTGCGGACATCAATAGCGATGGGCTGATTAATCAGAACGACCGCTCACACGTTGGAAGCCCAATTCCAACGCTGCTGTATGGACTAACAGCCAACGTGCAATGGAAAGGTTTCGATCTGTCGGCGTTTTTTCAGGGTGTATCGGGCAACAAAATTTATTACCAGGTTGCTACTGACATTGAAGGGTTTTACCGGGCGTTTAACATTAGCAAACGGGTTGTTGACGAGCACTGGCGGGGCGAAGGCACCAGCAATACGCAGCCGCGCGTGTCGTGGCGGGGTTCGGCAAACAATAAACAGCCGTCTACGCGTTTTCTGGAAGATGGCGCCTATACACGTCTGAAAAATTTGCAGATCGGCTATACGCTGCCTAATAAAATCAGTCAGAAAATTGGCTCATCCAGCGTGCGTGTCTACGTAGCAGGGCAAAACCTGCTGACGTTTACCAGGTATCCGGGACTCGACCCCGAACAGCAAACCAGCGATAACGTCAATAACGAACCATTCAGAGGGGACGTAGCGGTGGGTATCGATTGGGGTACGTACCCGAGCGCGCGGACATACACAATTGGCTTAAATGTAGGTTTTTGAACGTAACGTTATGAAACGAATCTATTCATTGATTCTGGGCGGCAGCCTGTTGGCGCTGGCAACGGCTGGCTGTAAAAATTACCTGGATGAACAACTGCTGGGTAATTATTCCGACGGAACATTTTATCAGACGCAGGCACAGGCCATTCTGGCAATCAACGCAGCTTATACACCCCTGACGTTTTCGAGCGACCGTAACCGCCTGTGGGTGTTTGGCGACGTAGCGTCGGACGATGCCGCGAAAGGTGGTGACCCCGGCGATCAGGCGGATATTGGATTGATCGACGATTTTCAGATTTTTCCGAGCAATGGTCCCGTCGAATCGCAGTGGGGCGAATTGTACGAAGGTGTTTACCGATGCAATCAGATTCTGGCGCGGGTTCCGGCTATTTCGATGGACGCCAACGTAAAGAACCGGATTCTGGGCGAAGCACGGTTCCTGCGGGCGATGTATTACTTCTATCTGGTCAATATTTACGGTCCGGTGCCGCTATTGCTGGAACCCAAAAACGCCGACCAGCTCCAGATTACGCAATCGCCGGTGCAGACGATTTATGAGCAGGCCATCGAACCGGATTTGCAGGAAGCTATCAAAAATCTCCCTGCTACGTATACCGGTTCTGATGTGGGCCGAGCTACCAAAGGAGCCGCTACGGCGCTGTTGGCGAAAGCGTATCTGTATCAGCAAAAATGGCAACAGGCGGCTACTACGGCCGCGCAGGTGCAGCCAATCGGCAATTATTCGCTGCTGCCGGTTTTCTCGCAAAATTTCAGCCAGGCGTTTAAAAACAATGCCGAAGCCATCTTTTCTGTCCAGCATCTGGCGGGTCAGGTGCCGTTTACGGGCAATCGGCTGAATCAGTGGTTTGCACCACGTGCTGGCGAAAATGGGTACTTCTTTAATGCGCCGACCACGAGCTTTGTCAATGAATTTGAAAAAACAAGCGCGGGCGTAGTAGACCCCCGATTGGATTACACGGTGGGTCGGGCCGGGAGGCTGTGGGTGAACGGCGAGCCGTTTGATCCGAGCTGGTCATCAACGGGTTATCTAACCAAAAAACATGAACAGCCTTTGTCGGAAATTCCGGCCAGCACTAAAGGCGACGGAAACCTAAACTACGTAGCGATTCGCTACGCTGACGTATTGTTATGGCAGGCCGAAGCGCTGAATGAATTAGGCCGGTCGGCAGAAGCGTTGCCGCTGCTGAATCAGGTTCGCAAACGGGCGCGCGAAAGTTACCTCAACGATGCTGCGTTAAGTACGCCCGGTTCCGGAACGGCCGTAGCTACCGTACCCACCGGTTTATTGCCCGACGTAACAACAACGGTTCAGTCGAGTTTACGGGATGCCATTCGCCACGAACGGCGCGTTGAACTGGGGCAGGAATTTCACCGCTTTTTCGATCTGATGCGCTGGGGTAAAGCCTATGCCGAAGCCGCACTACGTGACAAAACCAACTTTAAGTACGACACAAACCGCTTTTTCCCGATTCCGCAGAGCGAACGGGATACCAATAAAGCTCTAAAGTTTTAGGGCCTTTTACCAGTTTACTTTAACTAATTAATAACCCATGAAGAACAATTCATTTTCGGTTCGCTCCATGTTGAGCGCACTATTTGCCTTCGTACTGCTTGCGGTCGTCTTTGATGCCTGTAAGAAAGAAGATACGCCGGCTGTTGTGGTCGATAAAACCAAGCTGAAGGCTCGTTTGGATAGCGCTAATACGATCTATACGGCAGCGGTGGAAGGAGCGCAGGTTGGCCAGTATGAAAAAGACTCGAAAGCAGCGTTTAAAACCTCGATTGATGCAGCTACTACGCTCAACAACAACGCAAATGCTACACAGGCTGATGTCAACAATGGCTACGTAAACCTGGGTCAGGCGATGAACACTTTCGCTAGTAAGAAAGTACAGGAAATTGCTCCACAAAATCTGGTACTTTATCTGAAGATGGATGGCAATGCTAATGATGCGTCCGGGAAGGGATTGAACGGTACATTAAAAGCAGGCTCGACTGGGGTAGGTAGCTTCACTGGCTGGGGGGGCGGTACGCCAACGCCTAGTGCAGACCGATATGGTACAGCCGGGAAAGCTTATTTCTTCGATAAAGGAGCAAACATTGAAGTGCCTTACAATACCGTTCTGAACCCATCAAAGGAGATTTCGATTTCGCTCTGGGCCCGGCCAACGGTGATTCGGCCAAGTAACTACCTGGTTTCGCTGAACCGGTGGAATGGCTACAAATTACAGCTTCAGGAAGCCAACAAAGCGTTTATGACGGTCAAGACTGCTGCAGGTAAATACAACGACAAGGACAACGAATCGCCAACACTGGATGTAAACAAGTGGTACCACATAACCGTAACGTATAAATCAGGAGGCATGACGTTCTACCTGAACGGATCGCCTGTTAAAGCCTACACAGACGTAACAGGTGACCCATATGCCGTGAAGAGCAATATTAACCTAACCATAGGGCAGGACCTGCCAACCAGTCTGTATACGGCAGATGATAAGGACAATGCCGATGGTAATAACTTCTATGGTCCTTGGGGTGGTTACTTCACTGGAGATATAGATGAAGTTCGTATCTACAATGTTGTATTAAGTGATACGCAGGTAAAATCGATTTACAACGCTGAGAAAGCGCCTTAATGATTTCGCGAAATACCCTCTAAATTCGGTTTTTACCCCTAAATCCCCTAAAGGGGACTTTGCCCATGTGTGAAAAAAGTCCCCTTCAGGGGATTTAGGGGTTTGGACGTTAAGGATTTAAAACTTCGTTCTTCTGACAAAAATATACTGCATTGCGACGTCTATTTCTCGCCTTTTTTAGCTTTCTTCTTTTAACAGGCTGCAATCAAGAGCAGGCGACGAATCGGCCGCTTACGTTCTGGTGTTCCAACAATGCCGGAGAAATTGCGTTTGCAAAGACATTTACAGAGCAGTGGCAACGTAACAGACCCGACAAACCGCTACGTTATCAGCCCATTCCCGAAGGACAGTCGAGCGAGGAGATTATTCTGGCATCGGTAGTGGGAAAAACCACGCCCGACGTTTACGCCAATATGTGGCAGGGAAGCGTAGAGATGTATGCCAAAGCGGGCGTACTGATTCCGCTGGATACGCTGAAAGGATTCAAAGAATTTATTACGCTACGTTGCGATAGCGCCGTTATCCGGGAAATTACCTCGTCAGATGGACATATTTATCAGGTCCCCTGGAAAGTAAATCCAATTATGCTGATGTGTAATACGCGTGCTGTCGATGCGCTACGTAACGCCCAGCCGCCGTACTCATACGCTCGCTATCTGGATGCCGGACGGCAGTTTAAGCAGGATAAAAACGGCGATGGCTACGTTGATCAGTGGTTGGGCTACACGGAAGTAAAAGCCATCTGGTACGAACGGCTCTTTAATTTTTATCCGCTGTATCTGGCTGCTTCCAACGGGGCGCCACTCATTGCCAATAACCGGGCTGCCTTCAATAATCAATACGCAGTTGAGGTTTTCCGGTTTTTACAGAACTTGTACAAAGAGAATTATTTTGCCCGCGAACGGCTTTCGGCCACGCGCAACCCTTTTCTGGCACAAACCATTGCTACGCAGTTCACCGGGCCCTGGACGGTAGAATACGTCGATAAATTTAAAGATCCGAATTTTGAGTACAACACCTACGCCATGCCCGTTCCCGACAATCATAAGGGGCCGACCTATACGTATGGTGATCCCAAAAACATTGTCATTTTCAATACGTGCCGCGATCCGCAGGCTGCCTGGGAATTTGTGAAAACGCTGATTGATAAACCCGGCGATCTGAAACTGATGGAATTGACCAATCAGTTTCCGCGCCGAAGAAACGTAGATACCGATCCTTACTTCGCTGGTTTTCTGACCAAAAATCCACGCTTACGTCCCTTCGCTCAACAGACCCGCTATATCAAAGGCGTAGATAATTGCGATGTGATTGTTGAAGTCTTTGACATTATCTCGCAGGAATACGAAGCCTGTGTCATTTTTAACAAAAAAACACCCGAAGCCGCCATTGCCGATGCCGCGAAGGCAGTTGATGTGTTATTAATGGCTGAATGATAGACTGATTGAATTGTTGAATGACTATGTCGCTGCAATTCAATCAGTCTATCATTCAACAATTTAATCATTATGAAAAAATGGACGCCTTATCTGCTCGTTTCGCCTTATATCCTGCATTTTGCGGTGTTTGTGGCGTTTCCGGTTGTGTTCTCGGTGGTACTGACGTTCCATAGCTGGAACATCATCTCGCCGATGCAGTACGTGGGTTTGGCGAACTATGAGCACTTGTTTAAGGATCGGTTGTTCTGGCAGGCGGTCTGGAATACGATACGTTTCCTGATCGTGCACATTCCGCTGCAAATTGTGGTGGCTTTGGCGCTGGCCGAGTTGCTGAACCGGACAATCCGGGGGGCTGGTTTTTTTCGGGCAGCTTTTTTTCTGCCAGTTATTGTGTCGGGTGTGGTCGTTACAATTTTATGGCAGCAATTGTTGAGTTTCAATTCGGGAATTCTGAACCGAATGCTGACGACTATGAGCCTGCCGCGTGTTCCGTGGCTGACCGACCCCGACGTAGCAATGTACTCCATTGCGGCTATGGCTACCTGGAAAAACGTTGGCCTGTACGTAATTCTGTTTCTGGTCGGGCTGCAATCCGTACCGACGCAGTATTACGAAGCAGCTGATCTGGAAGGGGCGACCGACTGGCAGAAGTTCCGCTAC
>NZ_JBMDWV010000209.1:0-10020 GCF_048594605.1 Spirosoma sp. | reverse complement strand
CCCCGGGCAACGTGGCCCCTGAGGCATCGGTTACCTTTCCGGAAACCTGCACCTGTGCATAAAGGCCTAGGCTAAAAAGCAGGTTGCAGAGAAGGAATAAGAATCCTTTTCTTTTGATCGTAATGATTTTGAGCATAGGTGAATAGGAATAAAGGTGAATAATAAAATGGCAAAATAATTTGTATAAGAAAAGTGGTATTTACTTTTTGCAAAAGCAGATGAGGAGAAGCTTCTCCCTACCTAGATTATTCACTATTGATCTGTGAATTAATCTGTCATAAAGGCTATTTCTTTTTATTAAAAAAACGCCTTCACCAAGTTAGGGTCCTTTTCTAAATGGCTGACTTCTTCTAGAATTGCTACGGCTAACTTGGCTAAGTTGGGCTATTTTTAGTAAGTGGACCGCGCGGTGGCTCAGAAAGAATTACGCTAAGAAGTTTGATATCCATTACCTCTGAATATCAATGTTTTACAAACAATAATATATCGTTTGGTGAATTGACCTGTAGGCTGTACCGGCCATTCTCACTTGTGGTTACGCTCTGGCTACTACGTTTTATGATTACGTTAACCCCGACAGCGGAACCATCCTGCGTGAACGTTACTAGGCCGGTAACGGTTTGTCTGGCTGGGTTATTTTGTGTGTAACCTAGTTGTGTGCATAACGTAATCAACAAGGTCCATTGTAAAAATCTTGTCATTGGTAGCTTGGATTAAGTCGTAAAAAGTTTAGCTGGAATGATCTTACGTTAAAATATGATTATTCCAGCTAAAAATTCAACAAAACCCCCAAGATTTGCTAAAATAAAACAATATTCTGCTATAAAAACATAATATTGGTTATATACTGGCTTCAGTAAATTGGCGTCCGCTTCCAGCAGTGTTTTTCAATTTACATAGTAATTTAGGTGATAGACTAGCAGGGTGTGCTGTCCGGTTTTCCGCAGTATGGAGCTAAAACGGTAGTAGGCTCCCGATTTTCAAGCGAGTGTCTCAATGAGCTTCTGCTAGATTCCAGCATACATACTAACCTTTATGAAAAAACGGGTAGCCTTTATCTTGATCCTCGGAATGCTCCTGATTCCCTTATGGTTTCGAACCATTTTCCCGCAGGTTTACAATCCTCACTGGCATCAATACCCTTTGGGTAATTTAGCCTTGTTTATAGGCCTGGATATTATCTGGATGTGGCTGACGTTGATATGCTTCCTGCTCGTGGTACGGTTGGTTCGATGGCTATGCGGCTAGCCACACAGATTCTTTAACGAGTAGCCGCTTCCCGACAAGCCGACATACTTCCCTCTTGCCAGAAGGTTGGCATCGTATTGAGCATTCGCTGATTTGCCTGCATTAGGAAATAGATTTACTTGCTTAGCTTTACATAGGCCTGGAGGAATCTAAGAACAACCCGCCCGCCCTTAAATGACTGAATCAGAGTGGATAAAACGCATTTTTGAACAGGCACCCGTTGCCATCGCCTTGCTTCAAGGGCCCGACTATCGCATTAAATTAGCCAATGCCGCCATCTACGAAATCTGGCAACTCCCCCCTGGACACCCGCCTGTGCTGGGTCGGCCCGTCTTTGAGGCTTTTCCTTCCATTGCTGGCATGGGTCTGGAAGAGTTGCTGGATCAGGTACGCCGAACGAAACAACCCCTTAGGGGGGTCCGATTTCCCTACAAACGTCACGATCAGTCCATCGCCTACATTGACTATGTTTACGCTCCCATTGAAGACCCAACGGGGCAGCTTGACATTGTCGTCTTGGCTATCGATGTCACTCAGCAGATGGCCGCTAATCAGCAAGTCAGGGAAGGCCAGGAACGCTACCGTCAGTTAGCTCAGCAATTAACCGACCGTAATCGCGAACTGGAGGAAACTAATCGGCAACTAAGTCGTTCCAATGACAGTTTACAGGCTTTTGCCTATGTGGCCAGTCATGACTTGCAGGAACCTCTGCGTAAGATTCAGCAATTTGGCGACCTCCTGCAGACCTCGCTACCCGATTCAACCTCTGAGCAGGCGCTTAGTTACATCGACCGGATGCGAACAGCGGCTAGTCGCATGGCAACACTCATCCGGGATTTGCTCGCTTATTCTCGAATCGCTACCCAGCGGACAAAGGATCAACCCGTCTCACTAGACGGCGTCCTGTCCAGTGTCATTGAGGTATTAGAACTGGTCATAAGCGAAAAAAAGGGCCAAATTGAGATTGATCCATTGCCAACAGTGGCCGGTGATGCAGTCCAGTTGGGACAGTTGTTTCAAAACCTAATCAGCAATGCGCTTAAATTTCATCAAGATGGCGTAGCTCCCCGCGTGCACATTCGTTGCCAGACCGTGGCTGACTGGCAGTTGCTATCGACGGTGCGGCCCACTAAGAACTGTCCATTTTACTATCGCATTGATGTCAGCGACAATGGTATTGGCTTTGACGAACGCTACCGCGATCGCATCTTTCAGGTCTTCCAGCGGTTGCATGGGCGGAGTGCGTACGCAGGTACCGGTATCGGACTAGCCATCTGTGAGCGCGTAGTAAGCAGTCACGGGGGAGCTATTACAGCCATCAGTCAACCCGGCCAGGGAGCTACCTTCATCATCTATCTACCAGCCCCTGGGCTGACTGGGCCGGGTTCTAACTTGTAGCCTATCACTATAAAGCCTCGATTAACGCTGTCTTACGTGATCAGACGACAACAAAACCGAATGGTTCACTATTGCTTAGGTCAGAACTAGGGCGTAGCTCTGCATTTACCTACAGATCCTTGTTAAGCCTCGATTACGTTGCGGCCTGGGCTGGCGGTTTCGTTAATGAACTGATTAATCCCAACGTAGTATTTTGCAGCACAACAACTATAAAGGCATTTACTTGTTTTTATAACGCGCCTGCTACGTGTCTACCGCTCAGGAAACATCCGAATACAGTTAGGATAAGAGGGTTTCTAAAGCCAACGTGGTTGGCTTTAGAAATGAAGAAGATGTTCAGTCTATCAGCCCTCAATTAATTTATCAATAATCAGGGCTTATCCCAGAACACGCGGGTAGTCAGATTATCCGTACCTATTCTGGATATAGCCTCCTGATAACTTGCACTGTTTCTGGCTGATTCCTCATTCGGGTAGGCAAACCGTCTGACAAAACCGCCCTGTAGATTGTTGTTGTAACTATTGGGTTTCAGCACCGGAAAGCCACTTCTTCGGAAGTTGGCAAACGATTCTCCACCGTTTCCCAAAGAAGCTACCCAGTATTGTGTATTGATCAATTCAAGCGCTTTACTGTCCGAGTAAGCAATGTTCGGCCGGGTTAAATAGCTGACCTGGCTACTAGCCGGTATAGCAGGGTTTGGTACGTTTGGGAACAGTGAGTATTCATCCATGGATGCTTTCACTCCTGCGTCATAATATTGCTGCGCGGTTTGAGCGCCCGATAAGCCCGACAGCCAGCCTCTGAATGCAGCTTCGGCCAGCAGCAGTTTCGTTTGCGCGTTTGTCACGTAAAAAACCGGGGCTAACGCGCTACCAAAGACGCTGTAATTAAGCTGAGAATAGTTCTGTCCCGTGCCTTTGGTGCCTTTATAATCGGCATATTTCAGCACGCTGGTCTGATCATAGCCTACCGGAAATCCAACCTGGTTAGCGCTGGTTGTATCCGGAGTTAGCGCTAACACCTGATTGGGATCGGCATATTTGCCCGATATATATTTCAACCGGGGATCGCCGTTCGTTTTCAGATAATTAACGAAAGGCTCTGCCAAATAATAAAAATAAGGGTTTTGCGTACGGGGACCGTTATTCAACTGGTTGTTATACGTAGACGTGAAGGCAATGACGGCGTTATCGCTGTTGGCCTGCACAACGCCCCCATTGAACGCTTCCTGAACAATGCTTTTTGCCTTATTCGGGTCCAGCTTCGAGTAACGCATACCCAAACGTAGCAGCAACGAATTTCCCAGTTTTTTCCACTGAGCCACCTGCACCGCAGCCGTAGCCGACTGGCCGAATAGTATGTCTTCTTTAACCAGCTCCTTGCTCGGATCCAAAGCCGCCGTAGCGGTCTTTATCTCGTTATACAAGTCTTCATAAATAGTTTGGTCCTTATCATACTTCGGATAGAAATTACCCTCCAGAAACGCCTTGCCAGCCTGGCTGTAAGGCACATCGCCATACGTATCGACAAGGGTCATGAAATTGTAGGCTCTCCATATCCTTACCTGGTTATACAGATTACTGCGGGCCGGATCGTTCTTTACCAGACTGATTACCTGTTCAAGGAGCTTGACCGGACCGTTGTAAGCCCCATCCCAGCGGGAAATATTGAACGTATTATTGTCTTCGTTGAAATTAAAGGCCGCTGTGGCTCCGGTATTATAGGCGTTCACAAACTGCTGAACGATAGTCTGTTCCCCTTCCCATGAGCCCGGAAAGGTTAGCCGTTGAGCGTTGGAAAACAAGAGACCAGGATTGATGCTCGTCAGGGAATACGGGTTTTTATTCAAATCAGCAAAGCCGTCATCGCAGCCTGACAAAGCGATCAAAGAGGCACAGAATAATAGGCTATAACGTAGTCGTTTCATGGTTCAGGAATGTCTTAGAATTTAACATTTAGATTAAAGCCGTAGGTACGGGTAGTCGGCAATGAAGTCTGCTCGTAACCGACGCGAGAATCGCCTGACGATGCGAACGATTCCGGATCAAGGTCAGGAATGAATTTTTTGATGAGCAGTACGTTGCGACAGGAAGCCGACAGGGCCAGCCCTTTAATGAACTTTGTTTTGGTGCTGAGGAATCGGGTAGCGTCGTACGAAATGGTAATGTTCCTCAGCTTGATAAAGTCCGATTTAAAAATGAACGGATCGGCGATTTGCAGCGAACGATAATCGGTATAAAATAACTGCGGATCGACAGCAGTCGTATTCGGCTGGCCGTTGGCGTATACGCCCGGAAAGATAACCCCACCGTCTCGACCAACTAAGGATGCTTTCGAATGGCCTTGCCGTAACGCGTTCAGCGCCGTTGACGACAATACTTTTCCGCCCGTTTTGTAGTCGAACTGGACGAAGAGACTGAGGCTCTTGTAGGTAAACGTATTGTTCCATCCCCCTGTGAGCAACGGCAGGCCACTACCGAAGAGAACATCCGGACCGGCGTTCGCCTGCAATCGACCGTTGCTGCCCAGGACAACTTCACCTTTGTCGTTACGTAGGTACGTTTTAGCCGCAAGCTGGTTCAAGGGTTGACCAACTTCATACACCAGCGAGCCGATCATCTCATTCCCACCAAACTGGCTAACGACTAACCGATTCGTATTGGGGGCCAGTGACAATACTTTCGTGGTATTGTAAGCCGTATTAAACGAGGTCCTCCAGGAAAAGTCAGCTTTTCGGATCGGGGTTACCTCCAGCAGAAACTCCACCCCACGGTTTTGTAAGGAACCCAAATTAAGCGGTGTGCCGGTATAGCCCGACGCATTGGACAGAACAACGGTCAGAATCTGGTCTCTGGTTTGTTTGTCATAAACGGCCACATCCAGATTGACCCGATTGCCAAACATTTTCAAATCAAGGCCAATCTCTCGCTCGGTCACGCTGAACGGCCGTAAGAATGGGTTAGGACTGTTCGCATTGTTAATCTGCCCCAACGTATAGCCATTCAATGGATTTTGCAGGATGCCATACGTTAATATCCCCGAAAAAGCACCGATCCCGTTGGAACTTCCGACGCTGGCATACGAGCCTCTTAGTTTACCGTAATCCAGCCAGGAACTATTTTTCAGTAATTCTGAGAAGATGAAGCTACCGCTTACCGAGGGATAAAATAAACTGTTGTTTGCTGGGTTCAACACAGAAAACCAGTCGTTACGTCCCGTAAGGTTGAGGTAAAACATACCCTTATACCCAAACTCAGCAAATCCATACAGAGAGTTAACCTGTTCCCGATAGATTCCATACGACTGCGCTTTGGTGATCCCGTTTTCAATTGAGTACAGATCTCTGATTGTAAAATCGGTCACACTCTGATCATTCGTTCGGCTATTGTTCGTAAAGATGTTGCCCCCTAGGCTGATATCAGCCGAAAAATCGCCAAACCGGTGATTACCGCCCAGCAGAAAGTCCATGTTCATTTGCCGACCAACGTTGGTATTTACCCCATACGTACCATTAAAGCCGGTACCCGCTCCATTCGCAGGAGTGGAAGTTCCCTGCCCTGTCGGAACGTTCTGCTCCAGAAACGCAACGCCATAATCCATATTGACGCGGCCCTGTAGATAAAGCCAGGGCAAAAACTGGTAGCGTACGGTTGCCGTCCCCAGAAACCGATCCCGTTTGTTGATAATGAATTGCCGGGGCATAACGTAGTACGGGTTGATTAGGGTCGACTGAAAGCCCGATGTCTGGCGCTCGGTACCATTGTCAGCAACCGCTTTTTCCCGCAATACGTCGAGCGCCAGCGTACTGGACATCCGGTAAAGAAAGTTGGGCGAACTAATACCCTGAATACCTACTTGCGGAGGATTATTGTTGTTTTCGTTGGTGTAATTGACATTCAGCTGAACAGACAGTTTGTCGGTCAGATTCTGGTTGACGCCGAGGTTGAATATCTTTTTATGATAATCATTGTTCGGCGATATCCCCAGTACGTCCTGGTTTGAAAAAGACGTTCGGAAACTACCTTTGGAACTGCCGCTGCTAAACGCAATGGTGTTCGTAAAGGAACGGCCCGTCCGGTAAAAATCCCGGATTCGGTTCCGTTGCGGGAGATAAGGTCTGGCCACTCCATCGAACTGAATAGTGGGTTCTCCATCGTATTTTGCGCCCCAGCCAAATTGACCCGTCGTGACAGCAGCCCCCTGATTCTGAGGCTTAGCACCAGCCTGCCCTTGACCATACTCATACTGAAAATCCGTAAAATCAAGCACTTCATCCGCGGCAAAATTGCTGCTGTATTCTACGCCGATACCTGCATTCTTGTTGCCACTTTTTGTTGTAATGATAATGGCACCGTTAGCCGCTCTCGATCCGTAAATAGCCGCAGCCGTTGCCCCTTTCAATACGGTCATGTTATCAATATCGTCCGGGTTGAACTGCTGCATATTATCGCCCAGATCGACAACCGGGTCACCTCCGTTTGCGCCACGAGCGCCCTGGTCCATTGGTAAGCCATTGATGACGATTAAAGGCGCGTTATTGGCACCGGCAAACGCGGATTGCCCCCGCAGACGAATTTTCGTACTTGAACCCGCCCCCGAAGAAGGTGGAGCAATATCCAGACCGGCTATTTTACCCTGTAAGGAGGTCGCGAAGTTGGTGGTCCGGTTTTGCTGAATCTCGTTCAGTTTTACCGTTTCCGCAGAATACCCTAGCTTTCGGGCTTCTTTTTTGATACCTAGGGCGGTCACCACCACTTCTTCCAGACTCTGCTCGGATTCCTGAAGCGTAACGGTCAATTGTGACTGATTACCGACTTCCTGCGTTTGTCCGGCAAAGCCAATAGCGCTAAAAACAAGCGTAGCGTTAGTTCCTACATTAAGCGTAAAACTTCCGTTCGCGTCGGTCGTAGTTCCGGTCTGCGTGTCACGTATCAGAATATTAACTCCGGGAATCGGCTGTTGATCTTTAGCCGAAATGACCTGCCCCGTTATCCGGCGATCCTGCGCCCAGGCGACCTGAGTTAGCAGAAAAATGGCTCCTATTGCAAGGCCACATGCGCTGGTGATCCTTCGTAATGTACACTTCATTTGTCGGTTTGGTTAAAGGTGAACTTAGAAAATGATTTCAATAGGTAAGCCGAAACCACTGGTTATCAGCCTTTCAATAACTCAGTATCGATACAGTATTACGTCCCTGCTCAGTTAGCTATAAGCCGATTTCAAAACAGAACAGGCATGGTGAATTCGACGGACAATCGTTTGAGTTTAGACAAAGAGGCCTGATTGTGTTTTTGTGACACATTAGAATTTACAGAAAAAGAGCCCCTGGCTGACAATCATCGAGACCTCAGCACTCCATCAAATCATCGATTGTGATTTACTAATTCAACTAAAAAGAATGACTACGACTAGACAAAAAATGGTACGTCTTTGGGGGCGTACTTCCGCATGCCCTCTTCGTTGATCTCCACCCCAATGCCCGGCTTCTCCGACAGGGGGATGAACCCCTTCTCCACCATCGGACCCTCGAACGTCACGATCTCTTTAAACATGGGCTCCTCATGAAAATAAATCTGCCACTCCAGAATCAGAAAGTTCGGCACCGACGCACACACATGACTCGACGCCATCGCCCCCAGATACGAGGCCACCATGTGCGGGGCAAACGGTACGTAGTACAAGTTCGCCAGGTTGGCAATCCGCTGGGCCTCCCCCAACCCGCCCGCTTTCTGCAAGTCCGGCATGATGATGTCCACCGCTCCGATCTCCAGCAGCTTGCGGAACCCATGCGCCAGGTAATGATTCTCCCCCGCACAGATGGGCGTGTGCGACGCTTCCCGAATCTGCCGGTAAGCCTCCGGGTTCTCGGCCGGGATGGGCTCCTCCAGAAACAGCAAATTCAGCGGCTCCATCAGTTTGGCCACCCGACGACCCGTCGTGACGTCGTAGCGACCGTGCATGTCCACACAAATGTCGATTTTAGGGCCAACCGCCTTGCGAACCCCGGCAATCTGGTTGTACATCCGCTCCAGCTCGCCCTGGCTGGCCGTCCAGTTGTAGGCATCGTACTTGTTCGGATCGTTACGTTCATCGATGTCGTACTTGACCGCCGTGAAGCCCATGTCGACGGCTTTTCTGGCACTCTTGCCAAAGGATTCGGGGCTGGTGTCCGACTCCCGGTAGGCCCCCGTATCACAATAAACCCGGATCTTGTCCCGGAACTTGCCCCCCAGCAGCTGGTAGACCGGCAGGCCCAGCGCTTTGCCGGTCAGGTCCCACAGGGCCGTCTCGATGGCCGACAGCACCGAGATGTACATGCCCGCCTGCGCCCCTTCGAAAAAGCCCGACTTGCGCACGTCTTCAAACAAGCGGTTGACATTGAGCGGGCTTCGGCCTTTGATGCGCTGGCCCATCAGCTTGACCAGGTGATAGGTCCCCACCGAGGCATCGACCGCTTCGCCACAGCCCCAGATGCCCTGATTGGTATGAATTTTCACGAACAGGCTGTGGCCACCGCGTGTGTATCCACATTTGATGTCGGTGATTTTTAAGTCAGATGGAGCGGAGGATAAGGGCGCGTTATGAACAGCGGTTTCTAACCCTTCACCAAAACTGGATAAGGCACTGGTACTGAAGACACTGGCTAAAGCGCTTTTGGTTAAGAAAGTACGTCGGGAAGTAGTTGAGCTCATGTGAGAAGGATGTAGTTAAGGTCTCTAGGTAACAACTCTAGTGGATTGCTTACCAGGTCCGGGTTTTCAGATAGTCCTGAATCTGCTCTTTCGGTACGGGGAGTTCGTTGACATGGGCGTTTAGCCACTGCGAGAAGTCCTTTTCAATCTCATCCGACCAGCGCGAGTCGATCTGGCCGGGCGTGTACTTCTGCTCCCGCAGACGCAGGTGACCGAACATATCCCGCAGGCGGATGATCTCCGAGGTCTTCACCACCTTTTCGGCCAGATGGGGCGGAATAAAGGCGACACCCCCATCGCGGCCCAGCACTACGTCGCCGGGCATGACCATCACCTTGCCGATGCGGGTGGGCCGGTTGATGCCCACCAGGGTCGTGTTCAGGTTGCCTTCGGGGTTGTGATGGGACGGATGATAGCTGCGGAAATAAGACGTAAAGCCACCGATCTCCTTCAGGCCCGCTACGTCGCGAAGGGCCCCCTCGTAGACAATGCCGTTGCCGGTTTTGGCGTAGATCGAGTTGCCCAGGTTGTCGCCGATGGTGGGGCCATCTTCCTGCATACCGTACTGATCCACTACGTAGACGTCGCCTTTGAGCAGCATATCAATGGGCCAGGCATTCTGCGATTTGACCCGGCCGTCTTTGGTATGCCCTTTTTCGTCGGTGACCCGGTGCACATCGGG
>NZ_JBMDWV010000208.1:0-3136 GCF_048594605.1 Spirosoma sp. | reverse complement strand
GATTTCAGCATAATACGTTCGGCCATCCTGGGGTGTCAGCGTTACGCTGCCCATTCCCAGAAAATTGGTCGTAAACGGACAGACTACCGTGCCTGCATGATCAACGATACGCCCTGATGCCGACAACCCGTGTCCGTCGGAACCAACGATTTTGATGCCTAATCGCGCTGGCAATCCGGCTACCCAGCGGCCACCTTCGGGCAGCAGCTGAATGTCTGCCAGTTTTTGGGTTGTATCTGTTTTACTGACTGCTGGAGGCTGAAGAATGTTATAAACCGAAATGGAGCGTTCGAAAGCAGGACGTTTCTGACCGTCGTCTTCATCCGTATAGGCACGTAACTGATACGTACCGGAAGCAAGCGAATCTGACAATCGAAAATTACCCACCGCCCGACCATCTTCAACACGTAACCACTGATGCTGTACGAGCTTGCCCGACGTTGTCACTACGTCGACATGAATAGCGGTTTCGCCGAGTGGACGCCGGTTTGTGTTGGCATCGAGCAAATAAGCGCTTAGCCAAAGTCGATCACCGGTTGCGTAAAAGGGTTTGTCGGTGTGTAGAAATAAAACGGGGGCGAGTGCCTGAAATTTATCTTTGAACGCGCTGGCAATTCGGCCTAGACGAGCATCGGCGGGAAGAAATTTACCTTGTGTGGCAATGGGTGACGTAGTGGTAGCGTCGGCATCAGTCGGGTTGGGGCTCCAATCGGCCGGAAGCAGCCTCGACAGTCGGTCGTCGGCCAGCGACCCCTGAATTTCCATCCCTTCGGCCATCGTAATCGTCCCATCGACCGTAAACTGAAGATGACCGACAGGCAGGGTAATTTGCGAATAGGCGTAACGGGCATCCAGATAAGGCGAGTAATTCGACGTAGCGTTTGTATAAAAAACGACCAGCGGTTTGCTGGAAACCAGCCGTCGTTCGATGGGAAGCCGTCCAGGCTGAATTAGTGTACGGATATGTAACGGTTGTAGTCGGCGGTTAACGGAGCCAGCCAACGTAGCGCGCATCGACCGATCCCGATCAATTGCGATGGCTATATTCTCCTGATACACCAGAAAACCAGCCTGTTCGTACGTACTGTCGACCAGCGTAGCCATCAGGTGCCGGGTAGAGCCTTTATAGGCAATCATGCGATTTCGGCGGAATCGACTGGCCTGTTTTTCGTTGGCTGGCTTTAGTTCTTCAAAACGGGTATTCCCGGCGTAGTAAACTTTCTGGTGCGTGGCGTCGAAATGCAGCATGTCGTACCAGAGCTTGTAGCCGAGTGCCTGATTTTCAATAAGAATAGGTTCGGTGGCGGTTGCCTTCAAGTGGCCGTTTTCCTCCTGAAAATTGATAACATCCTCGTTCAGAATCTGGCACTGTCCGGCAAACGGTTCGCCCAGTAGTTGTCGTTTAAACTCACGCATGTGTTGCTGCCATTTCTTCGGATTTCCCCGAACGGTAACAGCCGCCAGTGTCTGATCGCTTGGTTTTAGCCGGAAATTGGCCGTTTTTGACGCAGGGGTATCGAACCGGAGAATTTTTTTGTCGGGTTGATAACCGACGAACGAAGCCACGATTTCGGACGTACCAAGCGGAATAGAATTGAGTACGAAAGCGCCTTTTTCGTTGGTAAGTGTACCCTGGGTGCTTCCGTTGATGTAGACGTTCGCAAACGGCATCGGCTTGCCCGTGGAGGCATCCGTTACGTATCCCGACAACGTAGGTGATCCGGACTGAGCAACTACTGAAGTCACTCTTCCGGCCAGCAGGAACGCCGTTAGCCACAGGATGAAAATCGGGCGATACATCGGTTGTTGATGATGTAAGTTGGGATGCATCAAAAAGGCTTTGCAGGAGTAGTTTTACTCACTAGGTCAGCGTGTTACGTCCTCCAGTTTTTCGCCTGAGAACGCTACGGCCCGCTCGGCAAACAGGGCTTTTGTGGCGGCCCAGGTTGTGCGGAACAAGTCGCTTTGTCGATACGCTTCGAGAGCTTGGGTGGACTCCCACAAACTGTAGGTCATACGAATGGTTGGCTGGTCCGGATCACGTAGCAGTTCGAGGTGGTGGTTGCCTGGAAACGCCCGAATTTGGTATTTGGAGTTATCGAAAATGCGTTGGAAGTCGTCAAGTTTATCTTCCTGAAAGGTCATGCGAACGATACGTACGAGCATAGGTTTTAATTGAACACTGAGCCACAGAGAACACAGAGAAATAAATATCGTTACTATTTATGATTTGGTGACTTTTGTCTTTTGTGATTTTCTTTGTCTTCTCTGTGGCTCAGTGTTCAACTAACGGATGCAATAATGAATGAATTGGTATACAATAGATTAAGTAGTAAAATTATCAGTGCCTGTATTGAAGTTCATCGGGAACTTGGCCCAGGACTTTTGGAGAGTGTATATGAAGAATGTCTTATCCATGAACTACGTAGTATGGGGCTATATGTAGAACGGCAGGTCGAAATCCCGGTTATCTATAAAGGCAGAGAAACCACTAAAACATTTTTTATGGATTTGCTGGTTGAAGATATAATCGTGCTGGAATTGAAAGCGGTAGAAAACCTTCTGCCGATTCATGAAGTGCAGACCGTTACGTATCTGCGGTTAGCCGATAAAAAACTTGGATTGCTTATTAACTTTAATGTGCCACAAATGCGACAAGGTATCCGCCGGAAAATTAATGGCAACCTTAATGGGTAAAATTTGATTAAACACAGAGCCACAGAGAACACAAAGAAAAATTAAAAAAACTCCGTGCTCTCTGTGGCTCTGTGTTTAATCAAAAATTCAAAAATCATGAACTATCGTACATTCGGCCGGACAGGTTGGCAGGTCTCTGAAATTGGTTATGGTATGTGGGGCCTCGCAGGCTGGACCGGTTCCGACAAACTGGAAGTTCTCCGGGCACTGCAACGCTCCGTAGAATTAGGCTGTAATTTTTTCGATACAGCCTGGGCGTACGGTGATGGCGTCAGCGAAGAAATTCTGAATCAGCTGTTGAAAAACAATGCTGATAAAAAACTGTACGCGGCCACCAAAATTCCCCCTAAAAACCGAAAATGGCCCTCGAAGCCTGGTTTTAAGCTGGAAGACGTTTTTCCGGCAGATTACATCATTGAATACACGGAAAAGAGTTTAA
>NZ_JBMDWV010000207.1:0-35571 GCF_048594605.1 Spirosoma sp. | reverse complement strand
TAAAGAGGGGGACGTTCAGGGCCATTACGGATTACCAGCTCAACAAAAACTTAGCGATCTGATCAAGATTAAGAATACTCAACCCGACGAAAATATAGCACTCCTAAATGCGTTTACGAGGCTAGCAACAGCTAAAGGTGCTCAGGTGGTGCTAACTTATCCTGCTTACTGCAAAAAAGGTTATTTCATGAATGCTGCGGAATTGAATACATTAGATCACTATTACCGGCAAAATATAATCTGCCCTGTCATCGGTAGCCCTAAGGATTTTGTGATGAATGATACGCTATTTTTCGATACTGTTTACCACCTTACACAGGAGGGGGCCCGTATACGGACAGAGCGCCTAGCCCGAACCCTTACCCCGGTGCTGGCTATTTCTAAGAAATAATGGGGCCGTATGTTCTAGTTGAGCTTGTCCAGACAATTCCTTTATCAATCGACATTTATTTTGGGCCGCTGTGCTGATACGTTCAGACCTTCAAGGTAAGTACTGTTCTAGTGTGATTCGGGGAAGAGTTACTACTATCAGGTAAACAAACAACGATTAATCGATAGGTACGGTTTGAATATGCCCGGCAGCCTTCTGATAGACTAGCAGAAGCTTCTCCCCCTGCTCTTTTGTTAATGTATCGCCCACGTGGATGCGTGCGTGGTATTGATTATCGAGCCGTAAGCGCGCTGTTTCTTCTGTATTCAGATCGGCATATTCTACCTCAAATTGGGGTAGGTTGTTTGCTTTATTCTCAATGATACGTAGGACAACCGCGTTTAGTCGTTTGTTGATAAGGGGGTTAGATAGATTCTCGGTAGTGGGGTCTGAATCTTCACCCAGATACTCCCGGTAAACATAAACCATCAGGGCCGTTGCTACCAGAAAAGCACCTATCAGTACGTATGTCAACAACCGTTTCATCACCTTTTAATCAAAAAGATCGACATTATAGGTTTCCCGTAAATGCCTTTCCATTACATCAAACAAAAGTTTTCTGGCTTTTTCGATGGGTAGTCCGTAACGCTTGGCCAGGCCTTTCTCGACCGATTGACGGAGCATTCCAAACGCATTACTCAGCTTCATCTCATCACTGTTACCTTCAAATAGTTTATTCGATTCGTTTATCAGCTCATCATACGTAATAAAATCGAATGTGGTCTGGCGCTCAGGAGCTGGTTCGGGCTCCTGATACCTTGACTGAGATAACCGATCCTGCTCATACCATAATTTGGCCATGCTGGCAAACTCGCTTCGATAGCTGGGGTTTGTATACACCTCATCCAGCAACGTCTGATGACTGCTACCTATTTCCTGCACTATTTCGGGGTTCGACAAATCCCGGTACTGCCAATCAGTCGGATTCGTTTTTCCCAGCGCATACTGCCGCTGGTAATTTATTTTGAACAGATTTAGCAGCACTCCATACACTTTGTCAAGCCTACCTTCCGGTGGACTCGCGGAATGTGGTATGCACACTACGTTCTTCGGTCCTTTTACCAACCGACGAAGGTTCAGATAGTCATAAACAGCATCGGTAGCGTCTAACGAACAATCGGCGAGGGCCTTGTCAATATCGGCATCCGTAAACGCATATTCATAAACCTTGCAATAAAAATGTACAAACCGCTTCCGTTGTTTTTCTGCACTGAGCAGGCTGAATTGATCCCGTAAATCGGTCATCGGGTAAACGCCCTGCGCGAACTGATACAGCACAATTTCGTCTTCGAAGTTCATAGCTAGCTGTTATCTGATTTTCCTTATCGGAAAAGGGTTCCCAGTCATAAGTTTATTTGAAGGTTACTTTACTGACTCTCACTGATTAGAGTTTAACCTTTGATAACGCGTGTTGATACGTAGTGAAACAAAAAGTTGCTGTTTTCCAGGAACAAATTGTCGGTCACGCTGACGGCAAAGCTGATTGATAAACCGTTTGCTAAAAACTACGGACTGATTCGGAACGGAAATTTTTAACTTTCACTCTGGCAAAATAGTCTCGGGGATAAACGATGTCCTGATCAGCAAAACAGTTTGATACGTATCAGGACGATCAATGTTTAAAAAATCACGCTTCTCAATATGTCGTACAACATTGCTTTAGTAGACGATCACCGGGTCGTGCTGGAAAGTTTCGCGAACCTGCTCTCCACCTCCGCTCACTTTCAGGTTGTAGGTATGGCTACGGATAAACGCTCACTGTTACAGGTCCTGGAGCAGTCTCACGCTGAGGGCCATGCCGTCGACGTACTGGTAACTGACCTACTGATGCCTACTCTGACGGGCACTGATGTAATTCTGACGGTGAAAGCGCAGTATCCAAACGTAGCGGTTCTGGTATTGTCCGGCTCAGATGATCCTGCCTTAATCCAGCAGGCCATGCAGGCAGGCGCCAGTGGATATGTAACCAAGACTGCCGATAAATCCGAACTATTCGATGCGATCCTAGCCGTTGCAGTTGGTCGACGGTATATTGATAGCCGGGTTTTTCCACTAAGCAGACCCGTTACTAACCCGGTGGTCGATAATCCTTTATCGGAACGGGAAGCCCAGGTTGCCAGCCTTATCCTAGAGGAGTTATCCAGTGCGCAAATTGCCGAGCGCCTATTCATTTCGTTCAATACGGTTGAAACGCATCGCAAACGAATCTATCAGAAATTAGGAATCACAACGGCGCTGGGCTTACTTAAATACTCGCTAAAGAAAGGTAAAGCAACCTATTAGACGGACAGTAAAACACGAGCTATCGTTCCGTTTTCCGGTTCTGATTCGATCCAGAACTGCGCCCCAATGGCCTGGGCACGCTCTCGAATGTTGTGCAGGCCCATTCCAGCTTCCCGGCGATGATTTGTTCCGATGCCATCGTCATTAACCTGAATAGCGAGCCAGCTATCGTGCCCGATCAGCCGAATGGTCGCGTTACGTGCGTATGCATGACGAAGAATATTTGTACAAAGCTCCAGACAAATGACGTACAGATTAAACTTCACATCGGAAGTTGAGGGCAGTTTTCCAGCAGATTCATCAGTCAGCGTAAAGACTGTTTTATCAACAAGGTTTAGCTTCTTGACCAAACTTTTGAGCGATACCAGCAAATCCTGCTGAAGCAACTGCTCCGGAATCAGATTCCGCGACACTTGCTGAACCTGTACAACCGCGTCGTCCAATAGCGTTAAGCTGCTTTCGTACAGCTTTTTGTCGCGGGGCGCAAGGCCATCTGCGTCAATAGTCTGGAAGGTCATTTTAGTGGCACCCAGCAAACTGCTTACCCGGTCGTGGAGTTCAGTGGCAACCCGTTTGCGCTCAATCGTCTGTCCTTTAAGCAGGGCCATTTCAATCTCCCGGTTTTTAGCCTGCAACGCTACGTTGGTCCGACGGAGTCTTAGGCTATAGTACAAAAGCAGTAGTCCCAGCAAACTGATTAGCAATAGCCCGGTCAACAGCAGATTCCGTAGATCTTCTTGGGCGGACATGCCTAGCCTTAATTGTTTAATTTTCAATTGATTGATAGTTGTTTGCTTTTGCGAGGATACCGCCTTTAACCGTTGCGTTTCCAGTTGATGTTTCAGCGTATTGGTCTGGGCCAGCTGGAGTAGTTCGTTCGTTCGGAAGGTGTGATTAAGGCGGTCAATTTCCGCTTGCTTAGCCAGGGTTTGATACCGTTGATCCTGGATCTGGTGTTCATGCTGATAGGCGGTTGCAAGCCGTTCGCGGTCGTATTTGGCTTTAATACGTAAGCTCTCGCTCTGATTGATAGCCTGCTGTTGGTCCTTCAGCGTATTGTTGTAGAGTTGCTGAAAGGCAAACGCATTTTCCCAGTCTTTCAAATGCTCGTAGCTTTTGATCAGCACTGAGTAGGCCGTGAGCATCGGCGCATGCACCTTATGGTTTTTCTCTAAAGCTTCTTTGGCGCTGGTAATAGCTTCAGCATACTGACCCAAACCAAGATAAGCTCCTGCCAGATCGGCCAGCGCGTCGGCCTGGGGCAAAGGCGAGTTCAACTGATTCCAGTACGCAACCGATTGCTTTAGCGGAGGAATAGCCTGAACAAATTTATGCTGACTGCTGTATACAGCTCCAATATCGTTAAGCAGATAAGCTTTGTTGGAGAGCGATGCCTTGTTATGAACAAAAATTTCCCATGCAAGGAGGTAATGGGTTTCGGCCTTTGCCAACTGACTTTGCCCTTTATAGGCGTCAGCCAGATACTGATGAAGACTCGCCAGTTGGCTGGGTTCATTTCTTTTATCTTTATCAAACCACTGGATACTTTTCTGCAAATACGACACCGCTTCTTCATAGTCTCCAATTGAGCTATTAATCCGGCCAAGGTTCCGGTAGATACGCCACAAATACATCGAATACTGTTCAGGAGAAGTATCAATCAGCGCTAAGAGTCGATAATTCAATTTAATGGCCTGCGGATAATCGCGGCTGAAGTCTCGGTAATATCGCTCATTTTCGAGTAGCCCTTTAATCTGGTATTTCACATTTTTCTTCTGCTCAGCCAAACGTATAAGACTGTTCGTTACCAACCGTGCGCTGTCGCGGTGCGTGATACCGCTGTAATGAACATAGGCCAGAAAATGCAGATATTCCATACGAGCCGTATCAACTCTGGGGGAAGGCCGCCGTTGATCCAGAGCGAGCAGGCGGGTACGGGTAACCCCCAGCAGGCTATCCACGTAATGCTGGTCGATACGGCGGTCGAAATCAAAGGGAGGAGTATCATAACTCTGAGCCTGAAGAGAAGTGCTTAGTAGCAGGCAGACGAATAGCCGCAATACGTTTTGAGACGATTTCATAGTCTTTACCGAACGATCAGAACTGCCTAATTAGCTCCAGGCTGACTTTCCCTTCCGAAAACCACCGCCTTGAGTGATTTTTCAGCGAGGCCCAAGAGCGAATTTACATCACTAATATCCTGATTGTCACGCTAAAGTTAACGTCTCTCTGGCACGAAAGGACTCGCTTTTACGATGGCTTATTTAACGGTCATAAGCCTGACAAAAGCAGGCTGTCCGTCTCCAGTGGCTACGTGTTATCGGACAACCTGTCTTTGTCGAAGCGGCTTCGCTGACCCTGCTCCTATCTACCCATCACAAGCCTTGTCTGGGCCGAACTCTGCGTATCGAGCAGTTGTATACGTAGTGGACCGGCCTTATGCAGGGCTCTATCGACAGCGACGGTGATGGTATGCATGCCTTGCGGAAGCTCGACAAGGAGGTTGCCATCGGTCAGCTTACCCGGTTTTTGATTTACCCAGGCGCTTATACCTGACGGAGTGTTGAAGGTCATCGCTACGTTGCCTTTACTAACTACTTCGATATCGAACCGCACTACGCTGTACGGTTTGTTTGCATTTGCAGCAAGAATGGGTAGCTCCTCAATCGGCAGTTCACCGGAAACTTTACTATAAACGGGCTGCAGTTGCAGCGTTACGTTATTTTTAGCGACGTAGCCAAGTCCTTCGTCCCGGAGTTTCTGAGTCAGTTCTTTACTGCCAGAAACAGTCGACCAGCGACGAACGTACCGCTCCGTAGGTACGCGAAATTTTCCCGACTCACCTATTTTCGACAAGAACCCGACCAGATTAACAAATTCCTCTTTGTCCAGACCCGCCGTTAATCCGGCAGGCATCAGCGACCCCGGCACTTTTTCAATGACATTAACCTGGCTTTTCGGTACGGAAACTTCCTGCCCCGACACATCACGTATCACCAGTTCGGACGTACTATTGCTCACAAGATACCCCATTAGTTCGCTACCATCTTTCCGGGCGATGCGCTGCAGCTCATAGCCTTCTTTTATGGACTGGTTTGGATAAAGAATGGATCGGGTGATGGTTTCTACGGGAGAACTCGTACCTAAACTGCTTAAATCGGGGCCGATACGTCCCCCACCCCCACCAATGGCATGACAGCTTTGACAGGCCAGTGCACTTCTACGAAACACCATTTCTCCTTTCACCGGATCGGCCGTTTCGCTGATCAGTTTTGCCAGACTGCTGATTTCCTGCGCCGTAAGCTCCTGTGGCATCTTTTCAACGGGCAGAACCCCACCCGACGCTTCCAGCGCTTTCGCCAGCAGTTTGACATCTTCGTCGTTACGTCGGTTATAGGGCACGCTACGTTGCATAAGCTGCCTCCCCGTTTTGGCTCTCGTTTCGGGTATTTTTCGGAAAGTCAACTCGTCGGAGAGCGCTTTTGTCCCCTGCTTATTGGTAAAGAACGCCCGGAAAAGATCCGTTACGTCCGTTTGCTCCGGAAGCGTTCGCATCAGATCCGCGCCAATCCGGGCGGCTTCGGTCGCGTTTACTGAAACAAGTTCTGCTGCTGCAGCCACGCGTAAATCAGCTGGATTTTTTCCGGTCGACAGATTGGTTAATGACTGCCAAGCTTTCTCTTTATCCGTAAGCGCCAGTGCCCCTAACGCAGCCTGACGCACCTTTTTATCTTCTTTCTGAGCCAGATTTATCAGCGTTCCATTCAGTTCGGTCATGCGCCATAGCCCAATCAAACGGACCGAATTTATCGCAATAGCCTCGTCACTGCTGTTAATAAACTCAGTAATTCGATTCAGGTTGCCACTTGGCTTCACACCCCGGCGGGCAGCCTCTTCCAACGTAGCCAGTAAACTTACTACGTCACTGGTCTGACTGGTTTTGCCCTGCAACGCCTTCTCGAAAATAAGCGTCAAATCCGCCACACTGCCGAATCGGGCAATTGATCCAAGTACGTCTTTCTGATACTCGTCAGGAACCTGCCCCTGCTGATACAATTGGGTCAACTGTGCAACCGCATCGGCATTGCTTACTGATTTTAAGGCAAAAACGGTTTTTCGTGCGTCGCCCAGAAAAGTGGGTTCCTTTTTCAGGCGCGTTGCCCAGAGAGGATTCAGCTCGCGAACGGTTTGCCAGAGTGCAAAATCCAGAAATTCATCCATCGGATTGTCCAGCACCGATAAAGCAACACGGGCAGCCTCAGCCGTTTTTACGTTTCGAAGGGCAATAACGGCTTCCAGACGAACCTGCGGATGTTTGTCGGCTACGGCTTTCGTCAAAAGGGCAGGCAGGTTCGTTATTTTCGTATGCCACAACGTAAGGGCACGTAACGCAGCTGCCCGAGCCTGGTGGTTCTGCGCATTCAGGAGACGTAGCAACAGCGGCTCATTGACGACCTCAAGGGTTTGATACGTCCACAGCGCTTCCAGCAGATGATGTTCGTACTCGGCGTCGGCTTTGTCAAGCTTCTGAATCCACTGTTCCAATGCCGGAATCACTTCGGTGGCTCCGCGGGCTTTCAACTGCTGCTTCGCCTGCGAACGGGTCCAGTCTTCGGGCAGTTTCAGGGATTCCAGCAATTCGCTGACACTGGCTTTTGATAGCATCGGACGCTTAACCATCGGGCGATTTTTGGCCACAATTCGCCAGATACGGCCGTGCTGCTGATCCCGGCGCGGATCGTGAAAATCGACTTCGCCATGCTGAATAATCGGGTTATACCAATCCGCTACGTAGATAGCTCCGTCGGGTCCTACGGATATATCGACGGGACGGAACGCCACATGATTCGTCCACAACAAATCGTCGACCTGCTTGGATGCATAACCACTGCCTTGTTCTTCCAGCCGGAAACGGTTAATCCGATTCGCCCGAAAATCGTTGGTAATTACACTTCCTAGCCAGGATTCGGGCAGATGCCGACCCGAAATCACCTCCAGCCCACTGTGCTTGGGTTGACCCGGATTTAACCCCCGAAGAATTCGGGCGGCACCGGGCGACGTAACGAACGTAGCACCCGGAAACGCGTAGTTAATACCCTCACCTCCAGCACCATCCGTCAGGAATGACTGCCCCCAGCGATCGAACTGCAACCCCCACGGATTGATCAGCCCTTTGGCGTAAATATCGAGTTCGAGTTTTTTCGGATTAAGCTGCCAGACTCCGCCCCCTTCCAGCCGTTTAATTCCCGAAGGCGTTTCGACGTGGCTGTAGATATAGATCGATTGATTGAAATACAGCAACCCTTCGGGGCCCCATCGAAAAGTATGGATGAGATGGTGCGTATCGGCGGTACCAAATCCATTCAAGATCCGGCGTTTTTTGTCCGCTTTGCCGTCGCCGTCCGTATCCATAAAGTGCAGAATTTCGGTCGAATTTGCTACGTATACGCCCCCATCGCCCGGCAGGATTCCCGTGGGTGTGAGCAGCCCTTCAGCAAAAATGGTTGACTTATCGGCCTTACCGTCGCCATCCGTATCTTCCAGCACAAAAATCTTGTCGTTGGCCTGTTCGCCGGTTTTCAGGTGCGGATACGCTGTGCTGCTGACCACCCACAACCGACCGTCGGCATCCCAGTTCATCTGAATGGGCTTGGCCACCAGGGGCTCGGCAGCAAACAGAGTGACTTCAAAGCCGTCGGCAACCTTAAACGATGCAAGTTCATGCTTTGGGTCTGGGTCCGGAATGTCTTTGCGATCGTCCTGCTGAACAGCCGAGGAGATCACGACAACCATAGCAATCAGGAGAATCCTGTGGAGAACATTGAGGGGCCGGAGAGCTTTCATTACGTGCCTGCTACTTTAATGGGGTAAGTTGATAGATGCGGGATTTGGGCTTGCGCGATAATGCAATCTGCCCTTCCAGCCATTTAATGAGAATACTCTGTTCCTCCAGACCTTTTACGTGTCGTCCCTGCTCGTAGGAGCGAAAACCAAGAATATAGGTCGTGTTCAGCGGACGATATTGAAAAAAAAACAGATCGTTCTTTTTTACGATCATCTGCTGTAACTCACGCGCCTGGACGAACGTAGCGCCCTGTTTGATTGCCACACCGTTTTCCCACTCTTTGGCCGAAGCCGAAATCAATTGTTCCTGATCGGCGGTGAGTGTGTAATATCCTTTCTTCAACCCTTTTATCGTGACTATGGGTGCATCGCTGCCAACGGCTCGATCATCTGTAGGCCGTGGGAGCGGCAAAAGACTATCATTGACCGTAAAGGAAAGATTAGTGGTGGTATTATCACCTGCGTTCAGCATTTTTGCCGGTCCCGACGTAACAGCCGGAACTTTGCCTGCTGTAATCGTAATAGGCTGATTACGTGGCCCCAAGCCTAAACTTTGCTCGAAAATAGTGGCCAGATGGTAATAGCCGACGTCGTTGAGATGGATGCCATTATCGGTCAGGCTGACTTTTTTACTGATTTCCTGAATGGGCTTGAAAATATCGATGTATCGCTTGCCGCGCGCCGAAGCCAGTTGAGCAATGGCGGTCGCATAGGTTTCCAGCATGGCATTCCGTTTCGCTACGTTCTGGCTGGAGTCAGGCAGCAGAATTGGCATCGGCGACACTAAAATGGCGTTTGCGCCGAGTTGATCAATTTTATCGAGCAATTTGATCAATCCTTCTCTAAAAAACGGCAGCCCCGCTTCGTCGTCCTGTGCTTCGATACCGCCATAGGCAACAAAAACCAGGGTGGGCTGCGCTTTGGTCAAATGTTCCATCAGCAGGTCATAGCCGGTGGGCGGATTTGTGATGGTACTACGGGCAACACCATACACGTTATCGCCTGTCCAGCCAAGATTGCGGAAAATGATATCACGGTCGGGCCAGCGGGTGGTCAGGGCCAACTCCAGATAACCGTACTGAAAATCATTTTCAAACAGAGAATTGCCTAAAAAAACTACCCGCTCCCCGTTCTTCAGGGCAAACGAAGCGTTGGATCTAGTCTGGGCAGCAGCCAACCCGCAGGCAAAAAACAAGACGAATATGCACACGGGTCTGGCCAACATTTTACGTAGTTTCATGCATTTTTAGTTAACGCGGAAAAGCCCTAATCTTGATGGCTTCCTTTGGCAAAGTTTCAATCAAATCTGATTTACTCAATCAAAATACGTAGCCTTAAACAAAAGTAGAGGCCTTATCTCAAGTGATATGTCCCGGTCTGGTTTCTGAACATTTGACCCAGCCCAGAGTATGTATCAGTAAAACTGGCAAGTTCTATTACGTCTTTAACGACTCACTATGGCAAAAACATCGTTGAGTACATTGCTGGCCCGGGTTGGGCTCGACTGGTTTATTCTGGCTCTTCTGGCTATGATTGGGCTGGCCAAACTCTGGCCTGAGCCCGGCATTCAGGAAGGTTTCTTTTCCTTATCGTCGCTGGCTACATACGGTGTGTCGCTGATCTTTTTCTTTTACGGGTTAAAACTCAATTTCGACCAGTTGAAAGAAGGCTTACGCAACTATCGACTGCATTTGGTCATTCACCTCACTACGTTCGTGGTTTTTCCGGCGGTTGTCCTGGCTGCCCGTTCGCTTCTGCTCACGCCCGACACAGAATTGCTCTGGCTCGGCATTTTCTACGTAGCCGCTCTGCCCTCAACGGTATCATCGTCCGTAGTGATGGTGTCGATTGCGGGGGGGAATATTCCGGCGGCTATTTTCAACGCCAGTATTTCCAGTCTGATTGGGGTGTTTATTACGCCCGTCTGGATGAGCTATCTGTTGTCCAGCACCAACGGCCAGTACGATCTTACGGGCGTCATCAGCAAACTAACACTTCAGGTTATTCTACCGGTTATCCTGGGCTTGCTGCTGAACAGGTGGCTTGGCTGGATTGCCGCCAAATACAAGTCGGCGTTACGTTATTTCGATCAGATCACGATTCTGCTCATTGTTTATACGGCTTTCTGCGAATCGTTTGCGCTCCATTCTTTCGAGAAAATTTCCATAGACGACCTTTTGTGGCTGGCCGGCTTAATGCTGGGTTTGTTTTTTCTGATTTTTGGCCTTGTTACGTTATTTAGCCAATTGCTCAATTTTAATCGGGAAGACCGCATTACCGCTCTGTTTTGCGGGTCCAAAAAATCGCTGGTTCAGGGTAGCGTAATGGCTAACGTATTGTTTCCGGGGAGTATGGCAGGAGTGGCCTTACTGCCGATTATGATGTACCACGCCCTGCAACTGATTGTCGCCAGTATTATCGCTCAGGCAATGGCCCAGCGGCAAAAAGAAAAAGCTGAGGTCATTCAGGAGTGATTTATCCCTTTTCAGCGGCTCCAAATTGCCATTCAGCCAGAAGCCGATATACCTTAATTAAACCCGGAAGGGCGATATTCTTCTAAGAATCAGTAACGCATAAATAAACAACTTACTGACATGAAAAAGACAATTTTGGCCGCCCTCACCCTCTTCAGCTTAGCGACTAGTGTAACCTTCGCGCAAGGCGTATATTCCAGACCTTTCGACAATCGTCCTCCGCAATACGGTGGCTCTCGTTACGACCGCGACCAGTATCAGGACGACCTGAAAATAGATCGTCTTGACGCCATTGTTAACCTGTCCCGTCTTCAGGAAAAACAACTGCGCAAGATCGAAGATAATTACGATCGTTTGTTTTCAACATCCCGTATGACGCCAGACGGTCTCCGTCAGTTGCAGCTTCGCAAACGTCAGGATATGCTGGCCGTTCTGACCTCGGCCCAACGCGACAGACTGTTTGCGACTCAACAGAACAACCGCTATAACCGAAACCAGCCCGTTCCTTACGGTCGTCGTGGCTAATAAATAAGTAGAGTGAGCGTAGCGTAAGTGATTCGCCCGATCGGTATGTTAAATTATCGGTCGGGCGAATCGTCTTTTAGCGATACACCGTACTTTTGCCCGCCGTTCAACTCATCAAGTGACGTGTCGACAAACGTAACATCGCTACAGAATTTTAATCGTCATTCGTTTGGCTCCGACTTTGTTTGGGGAACCGCTACCGCTGCTTACCAGATCGAAGGGGCAGTTGACCGCGACGGACGTACACCCTGTGTGTGGGATACGTTCAGTCGCCAGAAAGGCAAGATCAAAACCGGCGAAACCGCCGACGTAGCGTGCGAATTTTACGACCGCTACGTATCCGACCTGCACCTGCATAAAGAGATGGGTTTCAACGCGTTTCGCTTCTCGCTGTCGTGGTCGCGTATTCTGCCCGATGGCGTCGGACCGACCCAGGGTGGACGTATCAACGAAGCTGGTTTACGTTTCTACGATCAGCTAATCGACCAATGCCTCGCGCTGGGAATTACGCCCTGGATTACGCTCTATCACTGGGATTTGCCGCAGGCGCTCGAAAATCTGGGTGGCTGGCCGAATCGAAAAATCGTGGACTGGTTTGCCGATTTTGCGGATGTATGTACCAAAGCGTTCGGGCACAAAGTCAAGCACTGGATTATTCTGAACGAGCCGCTGGCGTTTTCCATTCTGGGGTATTTTACGGGGCAGCACGCGCCGGGCCGACGAAGTTTGCGGAATCTGCTGCCAGTTATTCATCACACGACGCTGGCGCAGGCCGAAGGCGGCCGTATTGTCCGGCGGAACGTTCCCGACGCACAGGTCGGTACTACGTTCTCCTGCTCGCCAATTGATCCGTTTACACCTAAAGATCAGGCTGCGGCAGTTCGCGTCGATGCGTTAATGAATCGGCTGTTTATTGAGCCGTCGCTGGGGTTGGGCTATCCTAAAGAATTATCTTTTCTGTCGGGCATTGCCAAAAAAGTGGCGAAACCCGGTGATATGGAGCGGCTCGCGTTCGATTTCGATTTCATTGGCTTACAGCATTATTTCCGGGCGGTGGTCGAGCAATCGTATTTTATGCCGTACATCTGGGCCAAAGACGTGTCGCCCCTCCGTCGGAACGTATCAACCCTTACCGAAATGGGCTGGGAAGTTTACCCTGAAAGCATGTACCGGGTTATCAAACAATTCAGTCAGTACGAAGGCATCAAAAAAATCTATATTACCGAAAGCGGAGCGGCTTTTTACGACGTAGTAGAACGGGGCGTTGTCAACGACGTAGCGCGGGTTACGTATCACCAGAACTACATTGAACAGGTGTTACGGGCAAAGCAGGAAGGCATCCCGGTCGAGGGGTATTTTGCCTGGACATTTCTGGACAATTTTGAATGGGCCGAAGGGTTTCGTCCCCGCTTTGGGCTGGTTCACGTCGATTTCAGAACCCAGCAACGTATCGTAAAGGCGTCGGGCCGGTGGTTTCAGCAGTTGCTAACGGCAGAGCAGCCGGTTGCGATTAACTGACTTTTTTCAAACCCTGTTCTTACTCATGCGGTTGTGCTGGCAGACAAACAACACAACGTTATGCAATATCCTGAATTTATTCACGAAGTGAAACAGCAACTCGGCGTTCAGACGCAGGAAGATGTACTGGACATTACCCGGGCTTTTCTGCACACCTTGACTGAACATCTGGCCGGCAATGCGGCCGATAATCTCGGCGCTCAATTACCAGCTCCCCTACTGGACATTATCCGGGAAATAGATCCCGAGCAGCGCGATCAGGGCGAACGATTTAAACTGAAAGAATTCTACGAACGGGTAGCTGACAAATTAGGCGTCGACGAAGAAACCGGGCAGCGCTATACGCAGCAGTTTATGAAAGTGTTTGGCCGGATGGTTACCGAAGGCGAACTGCACAAACTAAAAGTTTCGCTTTCCGACGATTACGCTCCACTATTTGAGGGCCTTCAAACCGCCCAGAATGCACCAAACTAATCGTTGACACACGCGTTCGACGTCTCCAGCGTCGAACGCGTGTTAACCAAAAAACGAGCGGATCTGGAAAAAGCTGATTTGCCTGGCTTATATAACTGATTTTTGCCAGTACAACGATAAGCTGTCAAGCTGATTCTAATCAATTGGCTGACTTAAAAACATTTCTGGGCCAGGCCGTATTTTTGAGGCAGGATTTGCTCCGCTTATTTATCACTTATCCAGCGTAATTGATGTCTGTTATTCTTCCGATTACCAGTCCCGAACAAGCCGTTTCCACGATTCAGTCCGGCAATCGTGTGTTTATTCATAGCGTTGCGCAGACGCCCCACGCGCTCATCAACGCGATGGTTGCCCGCGCCGACGAACTGGCCAATGTAGAAGTCTGCCATATTCATACCGAAGGTCCGCTGCCGTATCTGGACAAGAAATACCAGAAATCGTTTCGCCCCAACTCGTTCTTCATCGGGGCCAACATGCGGAAGCAACTTAATCAGGGCATCGGCGACTACGTACCGGTTTTTCTTAGCGAAGTGCCGTTGCTGTTTCGCCGAAAAATTCTGCCCATCGACGTAGCACTCATTCAGGTATCGCCCCCCGATGCGCATGGTTATTGTTCACTTGGCCCGTCGGTCGACGTATCGCTGGCGGCTATTCAATCGGCGAAATACGTAGTGGCTCAAGTCAATCCGCGTGTTCCTCGTACGCATGGCGACGGGCTGATTCCAGCGTCTATGCTGCACGCGGCCATTGAGGTGGATGAACCGATTTACGAAGTTTTGCCGGGCGAGATCAGCGCCGAAGATCGGAAGATTGGCCAGTACGTCGCCAGTCTGGTCGACGATGGGGCTACATTGCAACTGGGTATCGGCGGAATTCCGAACGCTACGTTGGCCGAACTCATTCATCACAAAGGGTTGGGCATCCATACCGAAATGTTTTCCGATGGCGTCATTGATCTGGTCGAGCGGGGCGTCATTACGGGCGAACATAAAACGGTACTTCCCAATCGCATTGTGTCGGCGTTTGTGTTGGGCAGTCAGCGGGTTTATGATTTCATCCACGACAACCCCGGCGTAGCGATGAAGCAGGCCAGTTATACCAACGATACAGCCATTATTCGACGTAATCCGAAGGTAACAGCCATTAATTCGGCCATCGAGATCGACCTGACCGGACAAGTCTGTGCCGACACCATCGGTACGTATCAGTATTCGGGCGTGGGTGGCCAGATGGATTTTGTGCGGGGCGCTACGTTGTCGGAAGGGGGTAAACCCATCATCGCGCTACCGTCCACGACGAGTAAAGGACTGAGTAAGATTGTGCCGTTTCTGAAAGAAGGAGCCGGCGTAACCACGACCCGGGCGCACGTTCACTACATCGTAACGGAATACGGCATTGCCGATCTCTACGGCCAGAACCTCCGCCAGCGTGCCCGCGCCCTGATCAACATCGCCCACCCCGACCATCGGGAAGAACTGGAACGGCAAGCCTTTGCCCGATTTGGGAGTATATGATTTTGGCTGCGTTACAGGTCCCTAAACCTTTGTGCGATTTGTGAGTAATAAGATAACACAACAACGTTTGATTTGATATGGAGAAAAATGGCGTTTCTGATGCGGACTATATCAGGAGTAAGCTGGATGATAACAAAGAGGTTCGCGTTCGGAAAATTGACAATGGCGAGACAATGACCGCCTACGGCTACGATTCAGAAGAAACAAGCATTGGATCAATAAGTAATCGCGACGCGATCAAATGCAAGTGGAAAGGCGAAAACGGGGTCGAGTGGGATGATGTCTTTAACATCTACGCGTTTGAACGAGCTGAATCGAATTGATCCATTCTGTGTCGGCTACCAGGCTGTTTTGAGAAAAAAGCCCAGTAGTCGGCACAGAGTCAATCGAAAACGTAGTACGCCGGAAGTTCCCTTGCTATTCAGAAAGTTGAGGACTTACTTTCAGTGACTCATTTCAATCGGCTGGGCCATCCAGGTAGAGATACAATTCTTTGATAAGCCCATTCTCAATCAGAGCAATATCCATTCCACTGGCGACAGGTGTTGCATTGGCGGCACCAAGTGTCCAGGCTACATGACTCACCCCGTGGTTGATTGCTACTGGCTTAATCAGCGTAAAGCCGAACTCCGGTGCCCATTGGGCTTGCAGTTTTTTTATGAGTTCATCAATCGCCTGATGTCCTTTAATTGCTGGACCGTTATCGGTTTCATAAAAAACAATGTCAGCATCATAAATCTGTTTTATCACCATCATGCGCTGCTCATCGTTGCGCTCACTCCAAACCTTTAGGAGGCTGTCTTCCAGTAATTGTGTTCCGTTATTGTCCATATCTTTTTAGTCGTGATCCAAACGCTTATAAGTTGAAAAACAAAACTATATGATAAGGCTGTATATAGTTTCCATACCTTCTAAAGAAACATATTGGTTGCATAAAACAGAAGCGGCAAATAAGAACAATTTCCTATTTGCCGCCCAATGGAATTAACCTGATACGTGCAGATCAATGCTAAACTTTCAATTTCTCTACGTTCTTATAGCTGATCGCAATTGACTCCAGCGGAGGAAGTTTACAAACATCCTGTTCCACGAAGTAATGCGTTAGTCCCGCCGTTTGTTTTGCATCGAAAATGCGCTGAAAGTTAATGGAGCCGGTTCCGACGGGCGCAAAGGCGCGTTCGGGTGTTTTTTCCATGTCTTTTACGTGCCAGAGCGGGAAACGGCCAGGATGTTTCTTGAACAGAGCAACCGGGTCCTGGTTGGCCATAGTAGCCCAGTACAGATCGAGTTCGAGCTTGACCAGGTTCTTATCCGTATTGCCGGTTATTACGTCATACGGCATTTTTCCGCCCATGGGTTTAAACTCAAAATCGTGGTTATGGTAGCAGAACTGAATGCCCGCGGCCTTGCATACTTCCGCCGATTTGTTGAACAGGTCCGCAAAACGCAGGTAGTCGTCCAGTTTGGTACGTTCTTCTGGAAACAGATACGCACAAACCATATATTTCTGGCCAATGGCAGCAGCATCGTCAACGGCTCGTTTCCAGTCGTTCATGAGCGTACCTTTCATTTTCGGCATAGTTTTGCCCGTCGTGTAGTGGCCGCTAGGTGCCGTTAGTCCCAGGCTTTTCAGATAAGCTGCGTAGGCTTTCGGTGTTTTACCAAAGAATTTCCCATCTGAATACCCAAACGATTCAACTTCTTTGTAGCCAATCTGCGCCACTTTTTTCAACGTACCGTCAGGGTCTTTCGCCATCAGGTCACGTAACGTATATAACTGCAGGCCAACCTTTTTCGGGGAAGCGGCAAAAGCGTTCAGCTGTGGCAACAGGGCCGCCGAGGTAGCCAGGGCGCTTAGTTTTAAAAACTGTTTACGGGTAATGTTGGATGACTGACTCATGAGACGTGTAGGTCGGTTAATCGGCAACGGGCTACATACCCGCGCCAGTAGTGGCTAAAGATCGGGAACGGTACGGTTTACTGCTTTGCCCGTTACCCTAAAATCCAACGTAGCATTTCGGCGTTACGTACGGCATTACCACCCCCGTCGTTATTGAAGTACACGTACACGTCTTTACCCATACCGGCCCACTCCCGAATCCGGTCGGCCCACCAGCGCAGGTCTGTATCCGAGTAAGAGCCACCATAGAGCCAGTCGGTGTCGGGTCCATGCATGCGTACGTACACAAACGGAGCCGTAGCACGCAGGATGCAAGGCAGATGCGCTCCACACATGATGCAGTAGGCAGCCTGACGCTGTTCCAGCAAATTAAAGATAGATTCGTTATGCCAGCTTGGGTGCCGGAATTCAACTGCTACACGCATCCACCACGGCACCTGATCCAGAAAATAAGCCAGTCGGTCGTAATCACAGGCATGGTTGGGAGAAAGCTGGATCAACAGTACGGCCCGCTTTTCGCGTAGCTCGTGCCAGCAGGCTTTGATTCGGCACATCCAGGTTTCGGGTGCGTATAGTTTTTTGGCGTGCGTCAGTCCGCGTGGTGCTTTTACAGTGAGCTGAAATCCTTCAGGTAATCGGCGTCGCCAACTGGCGAAGGTGGACTGTTTCGGCCATCGGTAAAAACTGCTGTTCAGCTCAACGGTCTGGAACCGTTGTACGTAGTAGCCTAATCGGTCATGAACGGGCGTACCGTGCGGATACAAAACGCCCTGCCAGTGATCGTAACTCCAACCCGACGTACCAATGTGAATGCTCATGCCTAGAGTACTTCACTACGTTCCGATTGGTTTATTTTTTTGATGGTACGTACTCAAATCCGAAGTGCCGAGCGTAGTCCTCCAGGGGTGGCAAACCCACTTCTGCTCGTCGTTTGTTTACATTGACTTCATCCTCTATCGGGAAAAATCCACTCGGTTTTCCATCAGCGCCATTCTGCACCTGTGACCCGTAGAGCTGCTTTTGGCTTTTAAATACCCGAATCCGGTCAACCAACATCGCTACGTTCGCTTTGCTTAATTCACCCTGTTCAGCGGCTTTCTGTAACAGAGGCAAATACTTTTCCTGAATAGCCAGTGGCGAATGCTGAATAACAAGCCAGGTAGTAATGTCCTGTTTCTCACCAACAAGGCGTTTCCCCGGGTACCCATACTGCTGAATGATACGCTCTACTTTGATCAGATTAATTGAATCAATCTGGCGGATTTCCTCCCAAAGAGGTTTCGTTTGCGGAGAATTGAATCCATAGTGCCGACCGATTGAGTCCAAACGCAATCGGGGCCGGTTATCTGCCAGAAAGATTTGGTTTAACTCCCGTTCAAGGGACGGGTTACGTCCTTCCGCAATTTTTTGTTTATCAACGTAGTGCTGAAAGTCCGTTGCCAGTGAACTTGTTCGCAGGACTTCGAATTCCGGATACTCTTTGCGCTTTTCCCACACATCCTCACTAATCCAGAAGTCGGTTGCGACCGCTTTGCTTATATACGTTTTCGCCTGCTCTACCTGCTTACACTGGTAAGCGCAGACAGCCGCCCGTAAGGTACTTAGTGCGCTTTTCCGGGAAATTGTAAATGCCTTCTCATAAGCATAAAGGCAAGCCTGACAATTACCTCGTTTGAGATCCGCAAAAGCTTGTTCAACAGATTTTACATAAGCCGTATCCTTAATCGCATACGTTGTTTGGGCGACGCAAATGCGCGTAAGAAAAACGAGTAAACTAACTACAAATACGTAGCGCATCGATCAGGACTTTAGTAGAAATGAGAAGCTAAAAAGGCGTCTGTTCTAACGTACGACCCCGCTGGGGTCAGATATTTATAGCATTGGTTTCTCTATAAACATCTGACCCCAGCGGGGTCGTATCAGCAGCTCAAACCGTTACCGGTCTGATTCACTACGTAGCAGCTATTTCTTTTTTGCCGAAGCGGTCGTTTTAGTTGCGGTACCAGAGTAACTGATGCGATACAGGGTTCCGTTCAGATCATCCGAGACGTATAACGAACCGTCCGGTCCCTGCGCCAGACCACACGGCCGATGCTGAACAGGTCCGGTCGGCTTGGCTAAATCAATCCCAGCAAAATTATCGGCGAAGATTTCCCATGGCCCCGAAGGCTTGCCATTTTTGAACGGCACAAAACCCACTAAATAGCCTTTATTTAAAGGCTGATTTTGCCCATGAAATGCGATGAACGCGCCGTTGCGGTATTTCTCAGGAAAAGCGGTTCCCGTGTAGAACAATAATGCATTAGGACCCATGTGAGCCGGAAAAGCCGCTAACGGACTGATGTTTTTTTCGCCACCCGTTTTCTTACCATCGCCCCCGTACTCAGGTGCCAGAATTTTCTTTTTCTGAACGGGATCGAAATAAATGTACGGCCAGCCTGCATCGTCGCCCTGATGGAGTTCGTACATCGTTTCGGCAGGAAGGGCGGCACTGTGCTGTGGTGTGTAATACTGCGGATAGAAATCGTCAAACTTGCCGCGTCCGTGCTGCGTGACAAAGAGTGTGTTGCTTTTAGGGTTCCAGTCAAGCCCTACTACGTTCTTCAACCCTTTGGCAAAATGTACTCCATCCGAATAGGTCTGGTTGGTCGCATTGGCTTTGAAGCGCCAGATACCAGCCGTATCCCGAAGCGCGCAGGGCATCAGCCCTTTTCCGGTTCCGGGTTCCCGACAGGCATCGTTATCGGATGCTACGTTGACATACAGGTTATTCTGATTGTCGATGGCAATGGACTTCGATTTATCGCGCTCTTTCTCCCGCAAACCCGACACGATGGTTTCTGGCTGATCGGGATTGACGACTTCCTGCTTCTCATTGAGCTTGTACCGGTATACACTGCTGTTCGATGAGGCATACAGATAGCCGTTTTTGATGAGAATGCCCGTTCCGGGGTAATCGCCGAAGCCAACCTGTTCATCCATTACGCCGTCGTTGTTCGTATCGCGCAGGCGGTAAATCCCTTTCCCATCTTTCAATTTGGCGAGCTTTACGTAGACATCACCGGTTTGGCTGACAGTGATGTGTCGGGCAGCGCCCAGGTCCTGCGCGATAACTGCAGCCGAAAAACCCGCTGGCAGTTTTAGTTCGGCTGCGGGTGCATTTTTGTTTACGTTACGTATGGGAGCAGAAGGCTTACCGGGATTGTGCTCGCCAAAGCCGTTCATCGCCACTAGCGAAATAAGTAGGTACGTAACACCGCAAAATGGTTTATTCATTGTTAATCAAATAAGGTAGTCTGTTTTCTTCAAAAGCTTTTGAGCGCCCGTACATACTACTGGTCTGTTTGGGTTAAGACGTACTACGCCTGCTAATCAGTAATTTTCGCTGACGGCTGTCTCTTGAGAAAGTAAGCATTCTCCCCTGACCGACCTATGAAACGAGCTGTTCGATCTGTGCTGCTTTTGATTGCCGTATTCGGTTTGCTGCTGAGCTTCCGGCAGGATACGCCCCCTTCTGACGCCCCGGATGAACATCGATTTCGTAAAGTTTTTCTGACGGGAAACATGCCCGATCTGATCGAGATGGATATCGCCCCCAACGGCGACGTTTATTTCATTACCATGACGGGTGGCGTGTGGGTCTACGACGTTCGGCAGAAAGATACGCGGCTATTGGGGAAAGTACCCGTTAGTATGGCTACCGAAGCCCGGATGCAGGCCATTACGTTAGATCCCCGTTTCAGCCAGAATCATCGGCTCTATCTGCTGTATGCCCCTGTCGATAAAGGAAAATTCAACCGGGTGTCACGCTTTACGGTGAATGGGGATTCGCTGGCGCTTTCATCAGAAAAAGTAGTGCTTGAAATACCCGATTCGCAGCATTGCTGTCATGCGGGCGGTGGAATGACCTTCGATAAACACGGCAATCTTTTCATAACTACAGGGGATAATACCAATCCGTTCGGCACCAATTACTCGCCCAGCGACGAACGGCCCGGCCGTGAGGAATATGACGCCCAACGCTCATCGGCCAATACCAACGATCTGCGGGGAAAAGTGCTACGTATCCATCCCGAAGACGATGGTTCTTACACAATTCCGGCGGGCAATCTGTTTCCGAAAACAGAGAAAACCCGTCCCGAAATTTATATCATGGGTTGTCGAAACCCGTACCGCGTAACGGTGGATCGTGACACGGATTTGCTGTATTGGAGCGAAGTAGGCCCCGACGCCAGCGATACTGAAGCGCGCGGTCCGCGTGGTTATGACGAGATTAATCAGGCCGCTAAACCCGGAAATCACGGATGGCCGCTGGTCATTGGCAATAATGAATCGTACGCCAAAGTCGATTTCGCTACAGATTCTGTTCTTGGCAAAATAAATCCGGCACATCCAATTAATTCATCGCCCAACAACACCGGCCTGCGCGAGCTACCGCCCGCTCAAAAACCCATGATCTGGTATCCTTACGACAACTCGGCCGACTTTCCCGAACTCGGGGCTGGAGGACGTACCGCCATCATGGGACCAATTTATTACTACGATCCGCAGAACGTATCCCCGGGCAAATTCCCGGCTTATTTCGACCGGAAGCTGTTCATTGCCGACTGGATGCGCAACTGGCTGAAAGTGGTGTCGCTGAATGACCAGAAGCAGCTCAAAACCATCGAGCCGTTTATGCCATCCGCTACGTTCCGTAAGCCTATGAGTATGAAGTTTGGCCCCGACGGATCGCTTTATGTCATCGAACATGGAACCCTATGGGGAGGTAATAAAGATTCCCGACTGGTACGTATCGACTACATTTCCGGCAACCGCCCGCCCATTGCCAAACTCGACGCCAATACGGACGCTGGTGCTGCTCCCATGCGTGTTCAGCTTTCGGCCCGCCACTCCCTTGATTACGACCAGGGCGACCAGCTAACGTATCACTGGTTTGTCGATGGTAAACCCCTGTCCTCAACCACGGCCGATATCAACCCTGTATTACCCAAACCCGGCAAGCATGTTATCAAACTGGTTGTCATCGACAGGGCTGGTGCTACGTCCTCGGCGGAAACGTCCGTTCTGGTGGGCAACGCACCCCCAAGCGTAGCGGTCGAACTAGCCGACACGGGACTTTTGCGAACCTCACCCGTTACGTATCGGATTCATGTAACCGACCCGGAAGATGTGCGTATCGACCCAAAAGCCGTAAAGGTAACGTTGACGTATCTACCCACCAGCCGATCCCTGGCACGATCATCTACTGGAACGATTGTGTCCGAACATCAGCGGGGCAGTACGTGGATCGAGGAAAATGATTGCAAAGCATGCCATGCGTTGACAGCAAAATCAGTCGGCCCCAGTTTTGAGAGGATTGCGGAGCATTACAAAGCCCAAAAGAAATCACCCGAATTAATTGCTACGTTAAGCCGGAAAATCATCAAGGGCGGATACGGCGTTTGGGGCGAATCGAATATGAGCGCACATCCGCAACTGGCTCCCGACGTTACGGATGAAATGGTACGTTATATTCTGTCGCTGGCCGACGAGAAACCCATGGAGAAAACTTTACCGATCGAAGGGTATTTTGCGGTTGATCTGAATCAGCCCGGTACGTATATACTCACGGCCAGCTATACAGATCGGGGTTACAACAAAATCAAACCTCTGACACGCCAAACAACGAAAGTGTTACGTTCGCCGGTGTTTCAGGGGCAGGATTTTGATAGTGGCCTGGAGCTACACCGTGGAGCCATTCTGGACGGTATCAATCGCGCTTCGTATGCCGTGGCTCAGCAGGTAGATATGACGGGCGTTCGGGCATTAACTTTTCAATTCACAACCGAAACGCCCGGAACGATCGTTCGTCTGCGGGCCGATAGTCCTACGGGCGAAATATTGGGAGACGTAGCTGTGCCAGTCGGTAAGTGGAAAACCTGGCAGGAACGTAGTGTGCCCATTAAAACCTTATTCGGCCGGCACGATATTTACTTCTGCTTCGAGAACCGGACAAGTATTTTTAATCTGGCCGAGGTTAAGTCCGTTACGTTCAACCGAAACTAACGAGGTTATGTCAGGGCTTTGAACATGGAACCAGAATCGCTACCATCCAATCGATCCGATGGCAAGTCAACGATATCGTTCCAGTATTTTCTCAGCGATTTCAGCAGATTCGTCCAGCCTTGAACGGTAGATGATTTTTCCACGAATGAAACGGCGCCGGTCGAATAGGCCTGCTCAACGTACTGATCATCGGCCATCATCGATAAAATGATGATTGGGATTTGAACGTCATTGAGCTGTTTCTTGAGCAGAGTCAGGTAACCGAATCCGTCCTCTTCGCGATTGAAATTTATATCCAGCAAAATCAGCTTGGGAAGAACAACAGACGGACCTTTTAAATAGTCCATTGTTTCCTCAATCGAGCAAAAGTGAATGAATGATGCTTCCGGAAATGCATCCTGAGCTATTCGACTCAGAATATCTCCCAGATTCGGATCGTCATCGATGAGTAAAATAGGAAAGGTGGCTTCCATCTGACTAATTGATTTTATATAAGTACTGAATCACAACTAGTTTAGTATATTTCAACTTGACATTTTTGTCCTGTAAGCGAAGAAATCTGATTTCAGGTTTACTACTGACGATGCAAGAATAATGTTTGAATTCTGATTTATCCAGATTACTTCAGGATTTATATACATTATTTTATTATTTTTGGATTTATTGCCTCAACGAATATTTATTTGTGTTAAACTCCCGTAAGTTTCTTATTCTTTCCATCGATGATGATCCCGCTTTAGCCGAACTTCTGGAACGATCGTCGAAAGTTGGGTTTCCCGAAGCCCGATTCACCTTCATCCGCTCCATTGGAACTCTGACCGAATATTTGCAGAAACCCAATTTGCAGCTTCCCCACATTATTTTGCTGGATCTGAATATGCCGGAGGCTGATGCTGGCTTTTCGCTCCTCACTAAACTGAGAAATGAGTCACCCACCAGTTTGATTCCAATCATCGTTCTTACGGCTTCCGACAATAATCTCCACATAGATGAAGCTTATTTTAAGGGCGCAAATGCATACATGACCAAGCCGGAAACGTACAGAGATTGGATCGACTTTATGGCGTCATTAAAAAGCTTCTGGCAACAAACCGTTACGTTACCCCGTGCTGGAATCTATTCGTCACTTTAACTGACAAACAGATCATTACGTATAGAAGCTGTTTAAACTTTTGCGCTTTAACGAATAGCCTTTATTCTCTACGTCTTTTTGCCAGCCACACCGTACGACCACCACAGTTCACATCGTTAATGGCGTGGATCAGCACGTCGAAACCGTTTTCTTCCAATAGCGACTGATATTCTGCTGTATCTAAGCTGGCGTGATAAACGGTATGGCCGTTCATTTCGCCATACGCTACGCTATGATCGCTGCCCGATGTAAAGAGAAGTACGCTCCCATTCCGGGTATGATTTGCGAAGACCGGAAACAGGCTACGTTGAGCGTCCTGATCAAGATGAAAGAAGCTATCCCAGGCAATTACCGCGTCGAACCTCCGTTCCAGACGTAGCCCTCGCATATCGGCCCGAATCCATTCCATATTGGGGAAGCGTTTTTGGCACATGGCGATCATACTGGCTGCGCCATCAACGCCGGTAATCTGACATCCCTGCTCAATCAGGTACCGGGCAATTGGCTCCCCTGATCCACAGCCCAGGTCCAGTACGGAAGGAGCAGGTTTGATGCGCGTTACCAATACGTCCAGATAGGACTTTTCGATCAACTGTTTACTTCGGTTCTGGTCAAACCAGTCGGCAATATCTTCGTAGAGTTTACCTATCCCGTGATCATTCATAGTTCGGGTCCAGCGCTACAGTTTAAAACCCCTAAAGGGGACTTTGCTCGTATTTAGACAAAGTCCCCTTTAGGGGTTTTAAACTGTAGGGGTTTTCCAGACAGTTTCTTGCGTTAAACCAAGCCTTTTTTCATCGCTTTTACAGCATAATCCGCCGAACGGGCAGACATGGCCATGTAGGTAAGGGATGGATTTTGGGTAGAGGTTGAGGTCATACAGGCACCATCGGTCACGAACACGTTTTTGACTGCATGCATCTGGTTCCATTTATTCAGGATCGACGTTTTAGGGTCCTTACCCATACGTGCCCCGCCCATCTCATGAATATCGAGGCCAGGATTCCGTTTGTCGTCGCGCAGTTTGATATTTTTGAAACCGGCTTCGGTAAACATCTCCGTCAGTTGCTCCTGATAATCTTTTATCATTTTCTCATCGTTGTCGTCGTAAACAATGGAGATTTTCAGTTGCTGAATACCAAATGGATCTTTTAGATTCGGGTCCAGTGCTACGTAGTTCGTTTCTTTTGGGATGGTTTCGCCCATCATGTGCGAGCCTACATGCCAGCCACCGAGTTTCGGATTGAGCAAATTCTGTTTCAAATCCGCACCTATTGCATTCTGATCGGAGTAGGAAATACGACCGGCCGAAAAACCAGCCGCATAGCCACGCAGGAAGTTTGTTTCCTGTTTGAGCACGTTGCGGAAACGGGGAATGTAAGGGCTATTGGGACGACGACCATCGGTTGTTGAATCCAGGTGACCATCGAACTCACCTGAAATACCAGCCCGATAATTATGGAACGCTACGTATTTTCCCAGAACACCACTGTCGTTACCTAATCCATTCGGGAACCGATGCGAGGTTGAATTCAATAAAATCAGGTTCGTATTCAGTGCGGCAGCATTCACAAAAATAATGCGGGCGTAAAACTCCTGCATCTGTTTGGTATTGGCGTCTACAACGCGCACCCCGGTTGCCCGGCCTTTCTTTTCATCGTAAATAATGGAATGAACAACCGAATCTGGACGTAACGTCATTTTACCGGTTTTGGCTGCCCAGGGAATTGTGGATGAGTTGCTGCTGAAGTAGCCACCAAACGGACATCCACGTTCACAAATAGTCCGGTGCTGACACTGCGCCCGGCCCTGATCGAAGTGAATTTGTTTAGGACTGGTTAAGTGAGCCGCCCGACCCATAATGACGTGCCGATCTTTGTACCGAGCCGCTACTTTTTGCGAAAAATGTTTCTCGACGCAATTCCACTCATGCGGAGGCAGAAATTCGCCGTCCGGCAACGTAGCGATTCCGTCCTTATTCCCTGTAATGCCCGCAAATTTCTCTACGTAGCTATACCAGGGGGCAATATCAGCGTAACGAATAGGCCAGTCGACAGCAAATCCATCGCGGGCGGGGCCTTCGTAATCGAAGTCGCTCCAGCGTTGTGTTTGCCGCGCCCACATCAGCGATTTCCCGCCAACCTGATAACCCCGAATCCAATCGAAGGGCTGCTCCTGAACGTAGGGATGCTCGGCATCTTTCACAAAGAACTGTTCAGTACCTTCGTAAAAGGCATAACATTTGCTGATGATCGGATTGGCCTCGCGCACCTCCCGGCGGAGTTGGTTGCGGTGCTCAAACTCCCACGGTTGGGTGTTATTGCCGGTAGGATAATCCTTTATATGCCGTACATCGCGCCCGCGTTCGAGAACGAGTGTCCGGAGACCTTTGCCGGTCAGCTCTTTGGCCGCCCATCCGCCACTGATGCCGGAGCCAATCACAATGGCATCGTACGTATTCAGCGCCTGAGCGTCAATATTTAGGTAAGACATAGAGAGAGTCGATAATCGTCAGTCGATAGGGATGCTCGGTTCGGCAACGTTCGACTTATTTAGGTTGAGTTACAGCTTTTTGAGGTACGGGAACACAGCCGTAGTAGTGGCCGGGAATATACTGATAGTGAGTCAGGTTCGTCATTACGTATTCGGAACTCATGTAACCACGAACCGTTAGCCCTTTTACCAGTCCGTAAAATTCTTTCTGAGCGGGGTCCTGTGCCATCTGCGTTAAGAGGGCCGTACGTTGCGCTACGTCGCCTTCACTAAACGGCTTGTTGAATGCTTTCTGAGCGATTCCATCCAATGTATCCAGGCCATTTCTGAGCGTAGTTTGTGCTTTCGGTTCGTAGCAATCGGTAACCATCTTCTGAATGAACTGATGAACGTTCAGGGCTTTGGCGCCCGGCGTGTCCGTAGCCGGAATAATGGTTTCAGCCATATCGGCCAGCAAATCCATCTGACCGCCCGAGAGAATCTGCCGGGTTGAGTGTGCCGTTTCAACTGTCCAGCCAGTGGCCCAGGCGGGCAGGCTGATCAGCCCACCAACGGCGCCAGCCATTGTTTTTAACGCGTTACGTCTTTCCACAAGAGTACTTACTTCTGTTCTGTATATTCTGTCAAAGATACAAAACAAACCGATACGTAGCGGTGTCTTCAACCGGCTGTTCAGTGCCAAACAGCGTATGATTCAGGGCATGAACATCTGACGAAAAAATTAGCGAAAAAATACTCCCTATAATACCTATAAAATAAGTAGAAAAGGAACATTCCAGTTCAGCCGTACGTTTTCTATATATGCCGATATCCAATTGGTTTTCCTACAAAACACGTCGACCGTTTTTCTGTCTTCTTTCTGTCGATTCGATCAACCCACTGGTCGGTACACTTCATTAAACTATCGTTAAATCCAGTCGTCTATTGATCAGTTGTGCAACAGTTAATGGCTTCTGCTCGTAAAGACGATGTACAGAGTCTCCAACTACGATAAAAACACATGAAAAAATACGTTGTGAACAACATGCAGAGAAACCTTAGCAATCCATTGCCAACTCGCCTGGGCGCGACAAAATGGTTTTTAATCATCGGCTTTATTTTGTCCCTGGCATCCTGCAAAAACACCACCGACGACGTAACACCGCAAACGGAAACCACCAGCGCGGAGAGTCAGACAGTCAATGACTGGATTCTTGAGAACATGCGGGAATTATATTACTGGAACGACAAGATTCCGGCGAACCCCGACAAAACCTTATCGCCTGACAAATTTTTTGATTCCATTCTGTATAAATACAACGCTACGTCTAATCCCAACGGCGACCGTTTTTCGTGGATTGAAAAAAGTGGAACCGATTTACAGGCAAGCTTGAGTGGTCAGACCGTCACTACCGGTATGGAATACAACCTGTACCTTCGGGCATCCGGTTCTAGCGACGTCATTGCGCAGGTTCTCTACGTATTGCCTAATTCCCCAGCTCAGAAAGCAGGGCTGAAACGTGGCGATGTTATTACTAGGGTGAACGGCCAGACCATAACAACGACAAACTACTCCGATCTGCTCTTTTCCGGCACTACGTTCACGTTTGGCCTGGCCAGTGTAAACGGTTCAGCGCTGGTCGATACGGATAAAACGATCAGCGTAACGGCCACTACGTTTCAGGAAAATCCGGTATTTCTGGATTCAGTCTACACGGTTGGCAGCAAAAAAGTAGGGTATCTGGTTTATAACCAGTTTGTTCCGGGTGCCAACGGCAGTGATGCCGACGAATATGATACACAGATAGACGCAATTTTCAGCGATTTTAAAGCGAAAGGGGTGAACGAACTCGTGCTTGACCTGCGCTACAATCCAGGTGGGTATACGTCTTCATCGGCTAATCTGGCCAGCCTGATTGGTAAGGGCGTCAGTTCCAGCAAATTATATTTTCGCGAAGAGTGGAATAGCACCATAACGCCCCAGTTGCAGCGCGAATACGGATCGAACTTTTTCGTTCAAAATTTTCTGGATAAATCGCAGAACATTGGCAGCAATCTCTCGCGGGTGATTGTCCTGACAACGGATCACACCGCTTCGGCCAGCGAACTGATTATCAATGGCTTGAGGCCATACATGACGGTAACGACCATTGGTACGACTACCTATGGCAAGAACGTTGGCTCCATTACGATCACCGACGAAACGGGTAAGATTCAGTGGGGTATGCAGCCGATCGTCTTTAAATCGTACAACAACGCGGGACAATCCGATTACTCAACGGGCTTCACACCGAATGTAGAAGTCGAAGAACCGCTCGCCTTATTGCCACTTGGCAATACGAAGGAAGCCTTATTAAGTGCCGCTCTGAACCAGATTGCGGGCGGAACGGCCAACCTTCGTCAGGGCGTAGCAACGGGCAATACGTTACCCGCCCTCGGATCATCCATTCAGCGCAAAGCTGGTGGTCAGTTGATGGTTCGTCAGTTGAAAGCCATAAAGCTGTAAGCATTAATTTGTCATACCATTCCAACGACTACGTCACAAAAGGGGTCTTTGTGACGTAGTCGTTTGGTTTTATTAGTAAAGATTTAAAGAATATGGCCCCAATTAAGAATTTTTATGAAACCACTACGTTGGTAAGTAACAGGCATTTGGCTTAATTTTGCCAGACGATTCTGGTGAGTCAATCGCACCAAAACGAATAATTGATGCCAGGTTTTTAATAATCTCCAATGGCTTTCTCGCAGGCTGGCGCATTCCCGAAAGGGTGGCACAACTATCGTTCTTAACTCAAATTGCTATACCTTTACGTTTCAGTTCGTTCGTTTACGCTCTTTTTTCATGATTCATTTATCATTTCGATTTCGTTCGGCAAAAAACCCACAGCCGACAACCGTATCTTCTGAGACTTCTCTCATTCCCGTTTCGGCCCATAAAAAAAACCAGCAACGTATCAACTGGGCACTCGGTCTTGTTTGCCTCGGCTGGAGTGGGTTCCTCATCGGCTGCAATAACAGTTCGACCGTTTCTACGCTTGGCGACTGGACGGTAAAGTCAGCACTCGATGGCGTGGCCCGCTCGGGTGCATCCAGTTTCGTGATCAACAACATCGCTTATCTGGGAACAGGGATTGATACCAGAAGCCAGCTTTTACAGGATTTCTGGTCGTACGATCCGGCCCGTAACGCATGGTCGCAAAAAGCCAATTTTGGGGGTGTTGCCCGCAATTTGGGCGTAGGATTCTCAGTTGGAGCAAAAGGCTATATTGGCACAGGCAGCGACGTCAACGGAGACAGGCTTAAAGATTTCTGGGAGTATGACGTAGCAACTAACGCATGGAAAAAAATTGCTGATTTTGCGGGTTCAGCTCGTACGTCGGCAGTTGCTTTCTCAGCTAATAACAAAGGCTATGTAGGAACCGGAAACGACGGCAACTACCTGAAAGATTTCTGGGCGTATAATCCGGCTACCAATTCCTGGGCACAAACATCGGGCTACGGCGGTGCGAAACGGGAAGGGGCTGTTGCCTTTGTTATTGATAACAAAGCGTACGTTGGTACAGGTAACAGCAGCGGTACGACTCAGAGAGACTGGTTCATGTACGATGCAGCAGCGGATACCTGGACTCAGAAATTAGACTTTACGACCGACCAATCGACGATTGCCCGTAGTTATGGCGTAGCTTTTGCCATTAATGGAAAAGGCTATATTACACTTGGCAATGGCTCTAACTCGCAGGTTGTTTGGCAGTATGACCCGGCAACGGATACCTGGGCTACGATGGGTACGTTCGAAGGAGCGACCCGGACTTTCGCTGTTGGCTTTGCCATTGGTAACAAAGGCTACGTAACAACAGGAAGCAGCGGGGGTGCCCGCTACGACGATCTGTGGGATTTCGACCCTACGATTGAGCAGTCTATCTAGTCAATGACGATGATGAATACCCAGTCCAGATCACGAACAGGTCAGATTCGGCTGGTATTGATTTTACTATTAGTTGGTCTGGCTGCTTTGACGGTTTATCAATTCTACGTTAAACAGCCAGATTATCAGGTTCAGGTGTTTACTACGCCGGGAGGCTGGGGTTACGACATCCTGATTAACAATAAACTTTTCATTCATCAACCAACCATACCGGGTCAATCTGGTACGGTTGGTTTTGCCAGTCAGGAGCAGGCCCGCCGGGTCGGTGAGCGAGTGGTTGAACGAGTACAGGAGACTAAGGCACTGCCTACGCTCACGAATGACGAACTACGCCAATTAGGCGTAAAAATTCCCTGAATTCTCTGCTTATGCATATTTTTCGGTACGTCGGTTTGCTTTTGCTGACCGGTCTTGTGCTGTTTGCCTGCGAGTCGGGCAACTTGGACGTAGGGCAGTCGGTTATCAACCCGCAGGAGTTGACAATCCAGACTGTCGATACGGTTACTATTCGGACATCTACGGTACTTAAGGTCGATTCATTTGCTACGTCGGGCGATGCGAATGGGGATTTGTTAGTTGGACGCTGGACTGATCCCCAAACTGGTACGTTAACGGCAGGAGCCTTTGGCTCACTTGACTATACGTCGAACGCGTTATCCTCGCAAACGAACCTGCGCCTGGACTCCCTCGTGCTGGAAATGAATTACTCATTTGTGTATGGCGATACGACGTCGCTGTTCGATATGAGCGTTCATCAGTTAAAAAGTCCAATGGTTGCTAAAGTGTATTATAACACCAGTTCGCTTCCGTACGAAACGACTCCCCTGCTGCGAAAAGCTGTTCAGCCACGTCCGAATAGCCGGGGCAAACAGATTCGATTCCGCATGTCGGATGAACTGGCGCAAACGCTGTACACCCGGCTCAGCAACGGACAAATCAATGATTATGTATCGCTGAACCGATTGCTGCCAGGCTTCGCTTTTGTCGATAAGTCATCCGGTAATACGCTGGCTGGTTTTACTTCAAACACCAGTGGCTTACGGTTATATTATCATACAATTGATAACCCGCAGGAGTCGTTGAGTCTGCTATTTCCTATGGCGACGGTTCGTTTCACCCAGTTGTTGAATGATCGGACAGGAACGCCACTAAGCGCCCTGAAAACGCGGTCGGATGCGGTAAACAGCCGATTAACAGACAATACATCGTTTATTGTGCCGGGAGCGTCGTTACAAACCCGAATCGAATTTCCGTATCTGAATCAATTTGCTACGCCAAATGGATATGCTGATCTGAACAAGGCGCTGCTGGTTATTAGTCCGGTTCGACGTAATCGATTCGACAATGCACCTCCCCCGGCTACGCTGGAATTATTTGAGACGAATAATGTAAACGCACTTGTTAGTGCCATTCCGGAGGGAACAACGGGAGCCCTGGTGCAGAATGCCTCATCAGCTTCAGCACCCTACGCTGCTGATTTAACGGCCGAGATTTTCACGGATAACTATACATTTGACCTGACTTACTACATTGGTCAGATTATCAAGTATAGACGGTCAAACGAGCCATTGATCCTGACAGTGCCCCCAACGTCGGGTACGCCTACGTTACGCTCGCTGGTACAGCGTGTGACGTTAGGAAATCAGATACGTACCGGCGATCAGATGAAATTACAGCTATTCCTGACCTCTAACAAATAGCCTTCAGGATAATCATTTTGTACAGAAAAGCCGAACTGTTGCAACAGTTCGGCTTTTCTTTTGATACCCATGCAACGCAATCGCCACAAAACGAGTCTACAGTACGTAAGGGTAAATAACAGCGCTGGCGCGTGATGTTGGCTATTTTTTACAAAAAAGTAGGTTTAAAACGCCAGCCGATGCCCCACTCACTGATTATATATCCGTTAAAATACCTTAAACCCTCCCAGTCGATGCAGCAGTTGTACGTTACTATTTTAAACCGTGAAACAGCGGTCAAACTGAATACTTCACTCCATGCAACGTACCACCGCTCACACCAACGCCAACTCTTCGGGAGCCGTATCGTATTCGCCGATCCAGACGCTGCTGTCTCAGTCTGAAGATGATTTTTACGGAAGCCTGCAACGGATCTGGAACAGTGTTAGTCAACTGGAAGATCTTGGGATTATCCAGCAGGAGAACGATAAGTTTGTGTATGCGTATCGGTTAGCAGAAATCGAACTTCAGCGGGCTTTTTCTACAAGAACCGCTGGCTCTGTCATAAACACGCAAACGTACTGATCCGGTTGGCCTGCCTCTAATGAAAACCTATCAAAATGAACACGTAATGGTTCAGGTTGATTGCAGCGTGCATTTGCTGCGGCAGACGTGGATGGGTATTCCCAGCAGCACTAGTTTCCGCGACGCATCGCTGGCAATACTGGCACTGGCCAAACGGCATCAGATCAAGCGGTGGCAGGTTGACATCCAGCAGCTACGCCTGTTTAATCCTGTCGATCTGCACTGGTTTATTCAGCATTGGCTACCTCAGGCCAGTCCCGGTCTGCCGTCGAGCCCCAAAGTAGCCATTATCCTGAACGATTTTAATCAGTTTGCCAAACTCGGCACCGATCTGCTCCTGCGTGCTTCTTCGGCCGTAGACCCTGGCTTGTCATGTCGTTATTTCATCGATGGCGACGATACGTATCAATGGCTCATGAGTAACTGATAACCTCTTCCTGATCAGACCAGGAAAATCCAAATCGGCGACCAATCTAAACTTACGCCTTATACATCTTATTCCTAAAAACGGCAGTCTCCATGCGAGACTGCTGTTTTTCCAGCGTAAGGTTCATGCCTCCTACGCATCATTTTTTAGCGCTCTACCCCTCATTTCTCCTTCCCCACAAAATGAGTTTCTTTTTATAAACCGGCAGTGCTTATGAGTAGTCAAAAGCCCGAAAAACACTTCTTGTTGAGTCGTGCAACGTTTGTTCGGGAGGCAACGTAATGACGAATGAATAAGCTGCTGTACAGCACAGAGTCAGCAGATGCACAGCCTGATTTTATGGTATTGATTTTGTGAAAAATCCGGTTAGTCGGTACAGCAATCGGGTAGGAAAATTAGTCGTATGCGTTTAAATGAGATGACGAAGGATTACTTGCCGACAAAAGTTATATTCGTAACAAAGTAGAGTTATCGTACACCAATATGTCTCGTTTTACGCCCCTTGTCCCGGTTTTTTAACCAAACTGGCAATACGTTACAAGGAGAAAGAACAACGAGCTGACGCAGAGAGTCGTCAAACTCCACCGTCATCCTGATGTATTTGCATGTGCGTATCTTTCTTTCAATACCGGCAATCCAAACGAGCTGATTGTGTAAGATAACGTATCAAGTAAAAGTGGGTTAAAGAAAGTAGTAGGCGCGTTACGTTTATTGTCTGTTTATGCATACATCTACCTTTCGTTACGTATTCTGGTTTTTTGCGCTGATCGTTCCGCTTACTACACTGGCGACTCACCAGGTTGGTGGTCAGCTGGAAATGCAGGCTGTTGGTGACAAGCCGGGCCATTACAAGATCATTGTTACGAATTACCTGGAAGACGGAACGCAGGGAATAGCGCGTCAGGCAACAAGCGGAACGGTTGGCGTGTATCGCCTTCGCGATCATGCGTTAATGACCACCTTCACCGTTCAGCAAACGGGCGCTCGGGAGCCTGTTATTTACGCAAATGAATTCTGTGCTTCCCAACGCAACCTGAATTTTGTGGTCTGGACGTATCAGGCTGATATCCAGCTGAATCCCGGTAACTATACCGATGAAAAAGGGTATTACATGTCATATCAGACCCGAAACCGCAACTCAGGCATCAATAACATCAGCGGTCCTGATCAGACTGGGTTTACGTTTTATCTTGAGTTTCCGGCTCTTCAGCAAAATGGGCAGGCTATTGCCTACTCTTCCCCGCATTTTGGCCCCATCAACGGCGAGTACGTTTGCCTGGGCGATCCGTTTACGTTTCCTTTTGGCGGTACCGATGTTGACGGCGACGAACTACGTTATTCAATGGTTAATCCACTGGATCAGAAGATGGCTGGACGAGGCAATAATCCGGGCGTATCGGCTGGCCCCTACCCTGATGTTAACTGGATATCCGGCTACAGTGCTACGAACGCCATTCCGGGTAGTCCTACGCTACGTGTCAATGCCCAGACAGGCCAGCTTTCGGTGACGGCTACAAAGCTGGGGCTGTTTGTTTTTGCCGTAAAAGTTGAGGAATACCGTAAAGGCGTGAAAATTGGCGAGGTACGGCGCGATTTTCAATTACTGGTCATTGAATGCCCTCCTCAAATAACCCAGGCTCCGACCGTTACGTTATTGAACCGGCCACAGAAGCGCGTAACAACAATTTGCCAGGGAGATCATGCCGTTCTGCAGGCAACGGTGAACCCAGACTGGAACTATCAATGGCGACGCGACGGGATTAATTTGTCTGGCGCTACGTCCTCAACGCTCACTGCGGGTGAATCCGGTGAGTACACCGTACTGGTATCCCCTAAAGCAACCTGTAGTAAAGTAGGCACTTCCGATACGCTCGTTATTCGGGTCATTGGCCAGAAATCAGCTCTTTCCAGCACGGGTCATTTATGCGCGCAAACGGGTTCGGTAACGCTAACGGCAACGGCTGATACCGGCGTTACGTATCAATGGTATCGGGAAGGGCAGACTTTATCAAACGCGAGCGTCGATTCGCTCAAAACTACGCAGGACGGCCGTTACTGGGCGATCCTTACGTACACCTCCGTAGGCTGTACGGTCAGCACCGACACAGCTTCGCTGGTCCGTTCGGCGCCTGTACAGGCAACTATTTCGTCAGCAACGGGGCAGAATCGAATTTGTCCAGCAGACTCGCTACAGCTCTTGGGAGGTGGCGGCATACGATACGTCTGGCAAAAAGATGGGCAGATCATAACGGATATTTCTGGATCACAATATCGGGCAAAAACGGCTGGAACCTACGTTCTAACTGCTATTGACGGCGATGGTTGCGAAGGGATATCAACC